>CAWUTK010000298.1:0-8747 GCA_963924785.1 uncultured Opitutales bacterium | reverse complement strand
CTTTTTCAATTTCATCAAATAATATAATCGAATAAGGTTTTCTTCGAACAGCTTCTGTGAGTTGACCGCCTTCGTCATGCCCCACGTATCCCGGAGGAGAACCGATCATTCTTGATACACTGAATTTCTCCATGTACTCAGACATATCAATTTGTATAATGGCCTCTTGTTCACCAAACATGTACTCGGCTAGCGTTTTTGCTAAATGAGTTTTTCCAACGCCTGTTGGCCCCAAGAACATAAACGAACCGATCGGACGCTTTGGATCTTTAAGATCAGCTCTTGATCTGCGAAGGGCGCGTGAGATAACTTCAGTTGCAGATTCTTGACCGACGACGTCTGATTGTAAATCTTTTTCAAGTTCAAGTAATTTAGCACTGTCCTTGTCTTCCATCCTGTTGAGAGGGATACCTGTCCATTCAGAGACAACATGAAACATGCTGTCTTCGTCTACTTTGACACGGTTTTCTTCGCGATTCTTCTTCCATGAACTAATGATCTCGTCACGCTTTTCGCGCAATTGCTTTTCTTGATCGCGAATTTTAGCCGCTTCTTCGAAATGCTGATGACTGATTGCTTCATCTTTTAGTGTGCAAATAGCTTTAATTTCCTCCGCGATTTTTTCAACTTCTGGAGGAGTCTGTGCGGCATTAATTCTAGCTCTTGCTCCGGATTCGTCTAAGATGTCAATTGCTTTATCGGGAAGGAAGCGACCTGTAATGTAGCGATCTGATAATTCTGCGGCAGCTATTAGCGATTCATCTGTGTAATCAACATTGTGATGTTCTTCGTATTTATGACGAATGCCTTTTAAAATTTTAATGGTATTTTCAACAGATGGTGCTTCGACCTTTACCGACTGAAAACGTCGATCAAGGGCAGTATCTTTTTCAATATGTTTACGGTACTCTGAGAGAGTCGTGGCTCCTAGGCATTGGAGTTCGCCTCTACCAAGTGCAGGTTTGAAGATGTTTGAGGCATCCATTGCTCCTTCCGCTGCTCCAGCACCAACGATGGTGTGGAGTTCATCTATGAATAAAATGATGTTCCCCGCTTTTTTGATTTCATCCATGACGGCTTTGATTCTTTCTTCAAATTGGCCGCGGTATTTTGTGCCAGCCACCATTAACGCCATATCTAGGGCAATCACTTTTTTATCAGAGATTAAGTCAGGTGTAATTCCGGAATTGATTTCCAGAGCGAGACCTTCCGCCACGGCTGTTTTGCCCACGCCAGCTTCTCCAATGAGAACGGGATTGTTCTTTGTTCTCCGACAAAGAATTTGTATTACCCGTTTGATTTCTGATTCTCTTCCTATAACGGGGTCGATTTCTCCCTTTTGGGCAAGCTCAGTTAAATCTCTACCAAATGCTTTCAAGGCTGGAGTCTTAACGCTTTTTGGATCTTCGTTGGCACCGCTTCCAACGACAGCTTCTTCTTTGTCTTCGATGAAGTTTGGATCAAGCTCTGACAGGATTTCATTTCGACATCTTTCGATGTCTACGTCTAATGATTGAAGAACGCTTGCAGCTACTCCTTCACCCTCACGTAGTAAACCGAGTAGAATGTGCTCTGTTCCAACATAGCTGTGATTAAGAGCTTTGGCTTCTTTACCGGAAAGAGAAAGCACTTTTTTAACGCGTGGAGTATAGGGGATGTTTCCACTTGGTTTGCTCCCTTCGGGACCTGAACCGACCTCACGTTCTACTGTTTCACGAACGGTTTGTAGATCAAGGTGCATCTTTTGGAGAACGTTAACCGCAACGCCTTGGCCTAATTTAATTAAACCAAGTAATAGGTGTTCTGTTCCAACGTAGTTGTGGTTGAATCGTTCAGCTTCTTTTCTGGCTATGCCTAAAACTTGTTGTGCGCGTGGGGTGAAATTATTCATTGGTTCCATGTTTTACCTTTTGATAGATGTTTAAATGTTTTCATTGATGCCGTAAGAGGGAGAAGGGAGTTCTCGTAGTGCATTTCTCAGATACTCTGCTCTAAGTGCATCTCTTTCCTCCGCTGTTTTTTCTTTCATTGCTGCATACTGAATGTGTCCAGGTTGGCATTCGATAAATAATCGGTCGACAATAGGACGGGAGTCTTCAGGGAAGAATCCCTGATCAATGCCAAGACGTATCAATGATAGGAAGTTCATTGCTTCGTTAGAGTTCATCATGTGGGCATTACGCAAGATGCCAAAAGCTCTTCCTACTTTATCTTTGATTTTGAAATCATCTTTCTCGAGCAACTTTTCTCTGCAGTTCTCTTCTTGCTCAATGATGTTGTTCAAAACTTTTCCTAGACGCTTAATGATTTGTTTTTCATCTTCACCCAGTGTCTGTTGATTTGATATTTGAAAAATGCTACCATTTGCGTCAGAGCCTTCGCCAAAAATTCCACGAACCGCGATTCCTAGTTGATTAACCGCTCTAATCACTTTATCCATTTGATTGGAAATAACTAGGCCGGGCAAGTGAAGCATTACAGATGCTCGCATCCCGGTGCCTAAATTCGTAGGGCAGGCCGTAAGATAACCCAGATCATCGGAAAATGCGTATTGAAGCCGCTTTTCGATTTCAGTGTCTAGTGCGTCTATTGTTTTCCAAACAGATTTAAAATTGTATCCACTGCGCATTACTTGAATCCGAAGATGATCTTCTTCGTTGATCATGATTACCTGCGATTGGTCTTTATTGACAACAACACCTGCACCTAAAGTTGCCTGAGATAATTCTTTACTGATGAGGTGTCTTTCAACAAGGACTTTTTTTTCCAAGTCATCGAGTTGGTCAATTTTGAAGGTAGATGGAGATTTTAATGTGTTTAAATCTCCTAAGACTTTTTCGCATAGGTCAAATACTTCAATGCGGTTTTCTGGTTTAGACCAACCAGGGAAAGATTGTTTGGTTAGATTTCTTGCGAGTCGAATTCGGGTACTCAAAACAATTGGAGCAGCTTTTTTTTTGCTGTATGTGAGCTCTGATTTTCCTTCGATTAGTTTCTGTATCGTCATAGGTCCTTAATATTACAAATATAAGACTCTATAATGTACGTCAGAGTTGCGATAACGCAACATTTTACGTGCGATAAAGGCGCAAATTTATGAAAGAAATAATCAGCCTTGAGGCTGCTTATTTAAATAAAGGTCCCTTCTTTTGAGACTTTCTTTTGAAATATCTCTAGAAATTTTTGTGTAACCTCTCCAGGAGCTCCAGTGCCAATTTTTCGAGCATCTATTTCTACGACAGGAATAACTTCTGCGGCAGTTCCTGTAAGAAAGCATTCTTCTGAATTCCAAAGGTCATATCTCGTCAGACTTTCTTCGCCAACTGGGATTTTTAATTCATTAGCAATATCAATGGCAACATCTCTCGTAATGCCTTTTAATGCACCTGAACTAGTTGAAGGGGTGTATAGTTTCCCTTTGCTTAGCATGAATACGTTGTCTCCCGTACATTCGGCTACGTGACCACTGTCGTTTAGCATTATAGCTTCCTGATATCCAACGTGTTGCGCTTCCATCTTGGCTAAAATATTATTGAGGTAATTTAATGATTTCACCATCGGAGGAAGCGCTGAAGGATTAATTCTTCGGCTTGGAACGGTGATGATTTTTAGTCCTTCTTTATAGTATTTTTTTGGATAGAGTTGGATGTCATCCGCAATAACAATAACACTCGGTGTTTCGCAACCTATAGGGGAAAGCCCAAGATGACCAACGCCTCTGGTAACAATTAGACGGATATAACCGTTTTTTAAATTATTAACCCTACAGCTTTCGCAAACAATCTCTGAAAGTTCTGCTCTTGGTAGTGGAATGTCTAAAAGGAGTGATTTAGCTGAAAATTCTAGGCGTTCCAAGTGTTCTTCTAGCTTGAAAACGCAACCATCGTATAATCGTATACCCTCAAAGATCCCGTCTCCGTATAGAAGTCCGTGATCAAAAACGGAAATCTTAGCATCTTCTTTTTCTACAAACTGACCATTTAGATATATTTTCATATGTGTGTTTAAAATTATGTGAAGGGGCGAAAAAATAAAATGGTGCGGGCAGACGGAATCGAACCGACGACACCAGTTTGGAAGACTGGGGTTTTACCCCTAAACTATGCCCGCATGAGTTTGTCCTTTCGGAATCAACTCTATATTAAGTATTTGCGAATTCTTAAGGTGCTGTGAAATCTGATTTGATACAAATCTGAGGAAACTTAAGTTTGATTCAATGTCTTAAATACTTAATACGTGGGGTATCATTATTATTTTTTTGTAAATGACAAGTCCTTTTAACTAAATTTTAATTAGAAAGATTTATTAAATCTTCATCTAAATTGAATTTTTCAAGAATTAGTTTCTTCAGAATCCTGTTTTTGTCCTAACGTTTCTTTTGCGGCGACGAGTCTGGCTCCTCTATACTTATATTAGGAATTGCATTGCTGCCAGCGACGGTTGTTTGTTTCTTATGAGTTTTGTGTAGGTCCCTAAGTGATGCCATATAACCACTTGCGAAAACTTAAATGTTAACCATATCAATAAATTGTATTGATTGTTTTCTGACTAAATGATCTAAAAGCACTGATATGAAAGGTTCCAATAGCAACTAGTTATGAAAAAGAAAAACAATTTAAAAGCAGTCATTGTTGAAGACCAGAAACTAATGCTCGATCATTTGACGAGGATAGTGAGAGATGATTTGGACTTTAATTTAGTCGGAACGGCGGGTAATGGGGAAGATGCGTGTGAGGTATGTTGTGAGTTTAAGCCTGATTTTCTATTGCTGGATATCTTTTTACCAGAAATTAATGGATTTGAGGTTGTTCGTCGTTTAAGGAAAAACCCGGATTTGACAGATTTAAACATATTGATGATTTCGTCAGAATATGATCCGTATACAATTTTCCAAGTTTTTGATGTCGGAGTTCAAGGGTATATTGATAAAATACAGCATAGTGAGGATACTTTAGCAGAAGCAATTAATAAGGTCGCGGGGGGGGGATTTTACTATTCACCTTTATCTCGCGATGTCCGAGATTTATTTGCAAGTGGGTTTAAGGAATTGCAGGGTATTTTAACGGTTAAAGAGCAAGCGATTTTGTTTGAAGTCGGACAAGGGTATAGCAATGAACATATCGCAGGGAAGGAAGGTCTTAGCCCTAAGACTGTTCAGCGTCATAGACAAAAAATCATGGATAAATTAGACATTCATGATACCCCTAGTTTAATGCGCTATGCCGTATTAATGGGAATTTGGAGATATAAGGAATCCGATGTCATTAATCATTTAAAGGGAGACAAGGGAGTTAAGTTTAAAGAAGCGCTTGGACGCCTTTTGGAGCTTAAGAGTTAGGGCTTATATAAAAGAGATTTAACTCTATTATTGAGCAAATACTCGCTCAAAAATTTGCAGATTTTTCTCTGCTTCAATGTCGCCTTGTGCCGCAGCCTTACTGAGCCACATTTTTGCGTTTTTCATGTTACGCTCTGGTGCTGTACCGATGAAAAACATCATTCCGAGATAGCGTTGGGATAAGGCATCACCTTGTTCTGCTGATTTCTTGAACCATGCAAACGCTTTTTTATAATCAGGCGTGATTAATTCATTATTGAAGTAGAGTTCACCCAGGTTCCTTTGTGCAACAGGGTCGCCTTTGTCGGCAACGTTGATGAGTGTTTTCTCTGCTTCTTTGAAGTTTCCATCGAGTAAAGAGGATCGAATGGCACTGTTGATTAATTCTTGAGTTTGCATACTTGAGGAGATTGTTCCAATTGGGCGGTAGGGGACGATGTCATCGTATGAAAAGTGATCTGTTGTATAGACGGCATTCCCTGTTTGTACAACGGTAGTCTCACCTGTAGTTTCTTGTGTGCTGGGTGTTGTCTCAATTGTTGGTTTTTGAACTGAAGTTGAGGCGATCTCAACTTCAGGGTCCGTTATTTGAGGCTTTTGATAGAGTTGGCGACTTTTTGTTGCAGGGGAAGGGGTGAAGTTTGATGCGAAAATCTTGTATTTATCCAGAGGCTTTTTGGCTTCTAATAAACCTTGGTCATATGCTTTTTGAAACCATTGGACTGCTTTTGTATAGTCTTTTGGTGTGCCTTGACCTCGAATATAGATCATTCCTAAAGTAAGCTGCGCTTGAGGAAATCCCTGCTCCGAAGCTAAATGTAGAAGCTTGAATGCTTTTGAATTGTTTTTCTCGATACCTTGTCCGAGAGAATAGGCAACACCCATATTGAATCTGCCAATGGCGGATTTTTTATTAGCGGCGAGTCTTGCAAATTTAATGCCTTCTTCAATATTAGAGGGAATCCCCATGCCAATGAAATACATTGATGAAAGGATTGCTTGAGCGGTTGAAAATCCACTTGTGGCAGAGATCCTGAAATATTTAACGGCTTTATTGTAATCTTTAGGTTCCGATTCAGAATAGATGACTCCTAGGCAATAGGCTGCAATCGGGTCTTTGTTTTCAACTAATTTGAGTAAGCCACGGTTTAAAAAGGCTTCTTGATAATAGAAGTTGGCTTTGGGAATGTTGCGCTTTTCCATTAAAAGACTACCCATGTTTGTTAGCCCTAAAGCATTCTGTTTTTCGGCAGAAAGAGCAGACCATTTCTCAGATTCTTTAAAATCTATCTTGATGCCATTTTCCCCTGTTCTTAAATAGACACCTAGTACAGCTTGATAGTAAGGGTCACCAGATTCAGCTTTTTCTCTAATAGTGCTGATGCTTTGGCTTAATATGTCGAATTCAGCCCCTTCTGCAGCAGAAAGAAATAGCGATAGACTGAAAAGAATAATACTTTTGTAAACGAGCCCGATTTTCTTTTTTAAGGAAAATGACCTATTTGGAGTGTTCAAAATATTTTTGTTCATTAGTTTGTATAGACAAAATCCGCTTGTGAAAATTGCCCGAAATTAGAGGAATGTAGTGGCATCGTTTTTCCTGAAATTGAATCTAGGACATGAAGTTGCCGTGTCGATTTTGTTCGGAGAGTAAAAAGAATATGGCGTCCATCATTAAGCCATTTCGGCTCTAAGGCATCCCCGTTTACTTTGGTTAGAATTTTACTTGTCCTTGAATTGAAATCGTATTGGGCTATTTGAAAGCCTTTGCGGATGGCCACGGTAAAGGCGATTAAGTTCGTGTTTCTCGTATTCCAATCCGGTTCTGCGCAATATGAACTGACATTAGTGGGTATTCTTTGTAAAGGTGCATTTGCGGTTGGAGCAATGAGATATAATTGAGGTTTCCCTAGTTTATCAGAGGTAAGGATGATTTTTGATCCATCAGGGGACCATTTAGGTGAAGCCTCTAAGCTCTTGTTCCTTGTTATTCGCTGAATATTTGAGCCTTTGTTGTTTGAAATATACAACTCAGGGTTTCCTGAACTGGACAGGATCATTGCGACTTTATTACCCTTTCGGTTGTATGTTGCGCCAGTGTTTGTTCCTTTAAATGTCGCGAATACTGAACGTTTGCTTTTTGCCAGATCCATTTGGAATATATCGGGAAATCCTGTTCGATAGTAACTAGTATAGAGAACCATTTTTCCATTAGGTGCCCATCTCGGATTACGTGAAATAGATCCATGGTTTGTTAGTTGGCGGACCTTTTGAAAAAAAAGATCTGTTGAAAAAACTTCTCTTTTCCCGGTTTTTTCTCCAATGCAAACAATTTTACCAGAGAAAAACCCTGGAACTCTCGATGTTAGTAAGACAGCTTTGTCGCAAGCTTTGTATAATGCGGTAATCCAGTTTTCGCCTGAGAAACGCTCAGTATGCTTAGTCGATGAGCCTGATCCTGATAGGATTTTTAATTCAATGCCGGAGGCTATTTTTGTAAAATTGAAAGATAATTGGGCCTCATTCCCTTTTGCTAAACGATAACCACCGTGAGAATTGAATGCCCGTTGGGCGAGTGACATTACTGATTTGTCTGCACTACGAACATTAATAAATAAGAGATCGGTGTTTTCGCCATGCTTCGTAATCGGATTGATGTCTATCGTCTTACCATAGAGGGTTTTGCTCGAAATCAAGAGAACGAGGAGAAGGGGCAAATAGAGATGATGAAATGTATGTTTAAGCATATTGATTGAGTGAATATCAAACATTCTAAAATATAGAATATTTTTGCAACTCTATAATAGTAGGGAGTTATTTAAAAAATGAAGGTCGATTGTTAGGGTAATTGACAAGGAAAAGTGTTTACGGCATAACTCGGATTTTAGTTAACATTATCATTTTAAATTCGAAAAACACTTATATTGTGAAAGAAAAAATTGAAGCAGCATTATCGCAAATAAAATATCCGGGATTTAGTCGGGACATTGTGTCTTTTGGATTAATTCAAGGGATTGACTTTTCGAATGGAGAGGCTGTTGTCCGAATTGGCCTAACTACAGATGATTCGACGGTTCCGAATAAAATTAAAGTTGAGGCTCAGGAAGCTTTGCTGAAAGTGGAAGGAATTGAAAAAGCCAATATTTATGTAACGGTGTCAAAGCCGAATAAAGCCCCAGGAGGTTCTGCTGATCAGGGTAAATTGGGGAATGTGAAATATGCTATCGCTGTGGCTAGCGGGAAAGGTGGGGTCGGGAAATCAACATTCTCAGTCAATTTGGCTTGTGCGTTCCAAAAGTTGTTGGGTGAACGCGGCGGCGGTAAAGTTGGGATTTTAGATTGTGATATTTATGGTCCTTCAGTCCCATTAATGATGGGCTTGAGTGACCGGCCTGAGGTTGAAGAGGAT
>CAWUTK010000297.1:0-13237 GCA_963924785.1 uncultured Opitutales bacterium | reverse complement strand
AATCTAGAATGCCTCGCGGGCTTGCCCCGAGGATGGTTACTGCTTGTGTTGAAAGTACCACCTCAAAAGGGTCAAAAAGCCAGTTTTGCAACGGATTTATTATTTTCTTCATATCTTATTGATACAGAGCAATTAATGTGCCAATAATTGTTTTTAAGCCAAATAGATGAATTTATTAATTATTGTACAGCAACAGCTTGAGATCCTGTTCAAAACCCTCCTTTTGTCGGGCGAATCATATTTGGCAAAGAAGTTGTTTGTTTATATTGAGACTGGTGATGCGACTATTATCTCGGATGTTCTTGATGAACTGCCAAATCCTTTGCATTGGCAGGCATTAAGTGAAGCTATTGAAAAAGAAATAGAATCGTCTCCTGCTGGGTATAATAAGCAATTACTTCAAGTGTTAGTTCATATGCTTGACTATGATTTGATTAAATTAAATAAAATATTTTTTGAACTGACGAAGCCGGTTAAACCTCTTTCGAATACAGGCAATAAGGGGATTGGGGCTTCTCTTGTAAATGCATTCTTTGGTGGTTTGAATAGTTATGATCCATCAACTTATAAGAAAGAAAATTTTATTCGTGAATTTGAAGAATTTTTGCTTCCACAAATTACGGATAAGGAAATTTACTATAAAATTATTCGTAGGAAGATTGATCATTTGAAAAAGCCGAACAGTCATGGCTGGATGAGGATCGATATACAAGCATGGCTGAGGGTTTTTTCGGAAGAATAGATGAAGGAACTTTTGAGTGAAGCTTTGGCGATAAAAAATACGAGTCTTAATCTTCGAGGGAAAATCGAAAAGAAAGCGTTTCTTTATCAAGTGGCACTTGATAGTGTCGATACGATGGAGAGTCCCCAGTGGGAATTTTGTCAGTTAAGCGATGACTCTGTATTGCTGAGGAAATTGCTGGAAAAGTTTCCAGTTAATTAACGGCATGAATACGCAAAAAACAATGCATTTCAGCATGCAATTTTTAGCAGTATTACAAAGTCTGAAAGGGAAGAATCGGATGAGCTGATAAAGCTTTATTTCGCGACAAGTACGGACGAGTTAAGTTTGCCCTACCATTTTTCGAGGAAGTTTAGTCAAATGGAGCAAGAGGCTATTTATGATTATTTTCATGAACTGCTAGCTAAAGAAGGGAGTTTACCAGTATGGGGTATTCTTCAAGATCTTGCTCCGCTACTCGAACGATCGGGAGATGTTGTTCTTTTAATTCAAAAAGCGATGAAGACTCATGCCTCAGATAAGGCGATATTAAGCACATTGGAATCGTTTTATGCGGAGATGCTTCTTGTTGCAGGAGATGTTGATACGGTTGTCCCTATTTTTATTAATTATCTGAATCAGAAGGATCTGCCGGAAAACCAAAGAGATCATGCCAGTAATATTGCTGAAAAACTTATAAAGCTTGGAAAGCTTTCGGATAAGCCAGAGTGGGTTGAAATTGGAAAAGCGAAAATTTTAGCCTTTGCTCGTGAGGCACTGAAAGATGTTGAAGAGTATAGTATTGATCATGAAATTAGTAAATTGCTTAAACTAGGGCTTTATTATGAAGGGGAGCAATTGATACTAGAATCAGCGAATAAATTATTGAAAAAGGCCAAGTCGGATCAGTTTCATAATTATCATACCTTAAATGCTTTTTGCATACAACTGGTTCATATTTATCATGAAACTGATCGTCATGAAGATATTGTTTATCTTTTAAATAATTCATGGTGGTGGAATCAACAGGGCCTCGCACTTATCCATGATCACAGAGGTGAACTGTATTCAATGATCGCAGAGGCACTTTATAAAACGGGGGACCATCAGAACGCTGTTGAAGTTGCGAAATTTGGTATCCTTAAGAATCCTGGAAAGGACGTTTGCTATAAAATCCTTTTAGAAATTGAAGGAAAAAAAATGATTCCGTTTCTTGATCGATTGATTAAGGATAATATTTTTGAAGAACGACCTCTTATATGGAAAGCACAGCTGTTGTTAAACCAAAATAACTTCAAAGAAGCAGAGCTCACTGCTCGTAAAGCGATTGCCATTGATCCTTCTGATGGAGAACAAGGTAAGGGGGATAGGATGAGAGCCTACGCTATTTTAGCGGAAATTCTTGAAAAAACTAATAATTCAAAGGATGCAGCTTTGTTTAGGCGCGTAGTTAAAGCGATAAGGATTTCAGAGAATGCCGATGACTATTTCGCGGCAGGACTTTACGAAACTGCGATTAAAATGTACCGTAGTTCTCTTGAACAGTTTTCAGATGCCTATTGTATTCAATCGCGTCTAGCCAAACGGTTGACGGAAGTAGGAAAATCGAAGGAAGCGGCTACGCATTATCGTCGTGCTTATGAATTGATGCCATCGAGTTTTGGAAGAGTTGAAACGCATTGTTTCGGTTGTGAAGGGGCTTTTGCAAAAGAGAAAATTGCAGAAACCGTTTTTTTAGAAATGCTGAAAGAATCACCGAATAATCCAGTTCTTCACTATCTTATGGGTTATTTGAAATCAGAATATGATAGGGAAAATGAATCACTGGGCTATTATAAGAAAGCGGTTGAATTAGACCCCCTTTATTTAAATGCATGGAAGAAAATCTTGAAAATAGCAGAAGCCAACGGCGATTTTAAAAAGGCAGATGAAAGTCGTATTAAAATAATGCTTTTAACAAAAGATTTTTCAAATTTTGAAAGTATTTATAATCCTAAATCTCAGTGGGAGTTTTTTGTTGAAGCGAAGAAAATTTCTCCTGCAATACCATTGCCTAAGACTTGTTATCAAATCATGGGTACTGCGACGCTCGAAAAAATAAATAAAAAGTTATATGAGCAGAAATCTTATTCTCATGGCTATAATGGTGGTAAGGAAAAATCGTTACCAGCTACACCACAGGAAGCCATTACCCGGAATAAATTAATTCAAGCTCTGATTAAATAAAACGGGTTCAGGTATTAATTTCAAAAGGCATTTGAGAGTAACGGGAGGCCAACCGCTTGCTGTAATACATCCTTGATTTCGGGCTGCATTGACAATTTAATTCAATGGTGAATAGTAACCTTGGTCGGGAATTCGGAGCGGATTCCCGAGCGATGACATTTCTTCACAAAAATTAAATCAGTATCAAACGATGAATAAGACTACGACAATCAATGCTTACGCTGCTAATCAAGCAGGTGGATCACTGGAACCTTTTACATACGAAGTTGGAGAACTTCAACCAAATGAAGTTGAGATCGATGTTCTTTACTGCGGTATCTGCCATAGTGATTTGAGTATGGTCGACAACGATTGGGGCATGTCTGAGTATCCTCTCGTAGGTGGGCACGAGGTCATTGGCAAAATTTCAAGTGTTGGCTCCAGTGTTAAGAGTCTTGAGGTCGGAGCAACTGTTGGTCTAGGCTGGCATTCGGGCTATTGTTGCAATTGTGAATCTTGCCACACGGGTGACGAGAATCTTTGTGCCACTGCATCAGGCACTATCGTCTCTCGGCATGGTGGTTTTGCAGATAAAGTTCGTGCTGACGCGGCCAGCGTGATTGTTGTGCCGGCAGGTATTGATTTGAAATCGGCTGCCCCGCTTCTTTGTGGTGGAATTACGGTCTTCAATCCTCTCGTTCAGTTCGATGTGAAATCAACCGACAAAGTGGCGGTCATTGGCATCGGTGGGCTAGGGCACATTGCACTTAAGTTTTTAAGCAGTTGGGGTTGCGAAGTGACAGCGTTCACTTCAAGCGAATCGAAATGCAAAGAGGCTATTGAAATGGGAGCCCATAAAACACTAAACTCAAAGGATGCGGGAGAGATTGAGACCGCTGCTTCTAGTTTCGATTTCATTATTTCGACGGTGAATGTAAAACTCGACTGGAATCTTTACCTCAATACGCTGAAACCGAAAGGCCGTCTTCACTTCGTTGGAGCCACGCTTGAACCACTAGATATTGGAGCCATGTCGTTGATTATGGGACAAAAATCGGTGTCGGGTTCACCCGTCGGTAGTCCTTCGGCTATCGAAAAAATGTTCGATTTTGCCAATCGCCATCAGATTCAGCCCCAAGTCGAAATTTTCCCTATGAATAAAATCAATGATGCTTTCGATCGCCTAAAGTCTGGCAAAACAAGATATCGGATTGTGCTCTCCAATGAGTAGCAGAAGTTAAAGCGTGTATTTCGACCTTCATGCTTAGTGCATTTTTTCGTACTCAACGTGAATGACACTTTTTAAAATAAGGAGCAATAGAGTCATTTTGTGTTGGGATGTTTCTATTGGAAAATGAGGCACTTATGCATTGATCCAATAGAAACTTGAAAGTTTGCTCGGATCTTTGAATCTTAATTCGCAATCGAAGTCACAATCGATTTTGACTGGAGATAAATTGAAACACTTGGTTTGGTTCTTATTTTAAACCTGATTTTCGTAAGATGCTTACTATGTTGTATTTATGTATTACGGATGTGGTCCGGTTGGGGTCGATTTTGCTCTTCCGCGTTTTTAATGCATTTCGTGGTTAAACACCAAAGAATTCGTCCGTTATCCCTACTCAAGTTTTTTTGCCTTGCTATACCAAGTAGTTATGGATCCTTGATAGTTCTTAAGTGTTTGTTTCGCATATCCTTAACTGGATATTGTTCCCTATTGTCAGGGCTTAAAGTGTATTTATTCGAGCAAATTATATTCTTTACTAATAAAAGTGATAGGTTTTTATTTTATTTGGAAAGTAGCCAATAATTATGAAAAACCACTCAATTTCGTCCGTTCAAAAAGCTTTAAGTTTATACATCTCCGTTTGGATGGTGTTCTGGGGAAGTCCACTGCAAGGGTTGCCGACAAACCCGAATCTGATAGCCGGTCAGGCGTCATTTAATTCAAACGCGACGCAGATGATAATTAATCAGGCGTCAAATCGGGCGATCATTAATTGGGATGGTTTTTCCATTGGCAGTAATGAGTTAACTCAATTTATCCAAAGCGGAGCGGGTGCATCAGTTTTAAATCGAGTGACGGGTGGCAATATGTCGGAGATCTTTGGAACCCTTCAAGCAAATGGTAATGTTTACCTGGTTAATCCAAACGGAATATTGATTGGTTCATCAGGAATGATTAATGTGAACTCATTTATTGCTTCAACTTTGAATGTTTCAAATTCAGCGTTCATGAATGGCGGCGATTTGATTTTCAAGGGTGACTCTGATGCGAATATTAAAAATCTTGGAACGATCAACGCAGTAGGCGGCGATGTATTTTTAATCGCAAAAAGTTTAGAGAATGCCGGAACTATCAATGCGCCGAAAGGAACCGTGGGTTTAGCCGCAGGAGATGAAGTTTTATTAAAGTCTTCAGGTGATCAACGGATTTTTGTTCGAGTTAAGAAGAAGGTAAAAAAGGAAGTTGTTGAGAGTTCAGAGTTAGAAGTTGAGAGTGAAAATGAGACGGATGCTTCGGGCAATTCAACCACGGAGGGCACAGCGGTTGTCATTAGTGAAGTTGATTCAGATGATTCCAATTCAGAACTCAGCATTCAAAATTCAGAATTAGAGGCTTCAGCCGAAACGGCTGAACCGACAGAGGTTTCTATTGGTGACTTCGTTAGCTATACAGAAACTTATGAATATGAGTGGGAAGCGGTTTCTACAAATAGCAATGTAGGTTCGATTTCAGAAGCAGATTTAGTCACTGAAACGAGTTTTGAGGCATTGACTTCTGAGCTTACAGCCGATTCAGATGAGGCTGCATCCAATGCACAGATTTTAAACACGGGAATTATCACTGCGGTTCAAGCAGAGTTAAAAGCAGTTGGCGGAAATATGTATGCCTTGGCAATTAATAACGAAGGGACGATTCGTGGAACGACCGTAGAAAATGATGGTGGTAAAGTTTATATTAAAGCAAGTACGGGTGAGGTTTCCCATTCAGGAGTGATTGACGTATCTGGACTTGGTGAAAACTCAACGGGTGGTGAAGTGCAGATCTTAGGGGACAAGGTAAGCATTATAAATCAAGCATTGATCAATGCCTCTGGGACGACTGGTGGTGGAACCGTCCTTCTTGGTGGTGATTATCAAGGATTGAATGTTGATGTGCAAAATTCTTTAGAAACAGTTATTGGTCAATTAGCAGTTGTTCAAGCGGATGCTCTGAAAAGTGGAAACGGTGGTACAATTATTGCATGGGCAAATGAGGAAGCTTCTGTTTACGGAACGCTTCAAGCACGTGGGGGTGTTGATTCTGGAAACGGTGGTTTCATCGAAACGAGTGCGGGTCATTTGAATTTAGCTCCAGTAGTAGCTCCTGATGCTTCAGCAAGATCTGTGCACGGGACAAACGGAACATGGTTAATTGATCCGAATAATATTTCAATTGTTGCTGGTTCAGGCTTAACAAATGCAGGTGGTGGTATTGGCGAAATTGATTATGCATATGACACCTCTGATGATTCCTCTGTTATTGGAATTGATTTAATCCAATCGGCTCTATTATCAAATGATGTTATTATTACAACAGGTGCCCTCGGCACTAGTTCAGAAGCAGGTGATATCAATTGGGACGTTTCAGCAATTCTTGATTTCGATGGAGTGGATGAAGGGAAATCTTTAACACTGTATGCGCATAACGATATTAACTTCGATGGGCAAATATTAGATAGCTCAGTTGATACGGATTCTTTAAATGTTAATTTCTATTCGGATTATCAAGATGCGAATGGTAGTGGTTCGATTAATTTAAGTGGGACCAGTTCTATTAATACTCAAGTTGGGAATTTAGTGCTGAATTCAGGGCAGCAACTGACGATTAGCTCTGGTGCTACAATCGCAACCGGTGGTGGAATAATAGATGCTGATGTTAATGTTTCACATAATAATACGAGCGGTATCGGAACGACTATCAATGGGGCGACGATAACAACTTCTGGTGGTGCCTTTAATCTTAATAGTTCTGGTGGTTCAACAGGCGTCGATAGTAATATGGGGATTTCAATCGTAGGTAGTTCTATTAGCACGGATGATAATGTTCTGGTTACTTTATCAAGTGGATCCCTTTATATGTATGGCTATGGTGGTGGAACGGGGTCACTCAATCACGGCATTTCGATAACAGGATCAACGATGCTTGATACGAGTGATAGTTCTCTCAATTTGTATGGATACGCTGGTGGAACGGGATCTAATAATTATGGTGTATATGTGGATAGTTCAACGTTGAGTTCAATTACAAGTCAAGTTTATCTTGATGGTCAAGGCGGTGGCGGCGGGGCTTATAATGTTAGCACCACCGGGAATTCTGGCAGTTCGAATTATGGGGTGTATGTGAATAACTCATTGTTCCAAGTAACCGATGCAACGGCTTCTTATGGCGTTGATTTGTATGGTGAAGGCGGTTATGGTCTTTCAGATAATATCGGAGTTAAGGCTATTGATAGTATTTTGATTGCTGGTGATGATTATGCTGAGATCGATGGTTACTCATATGAGGGAATAGCTTCTCACGGGGTGTGGATGGAGAATGTAACGATGACTTCACAGTATGAGGTATATGTGAACGGACATGCTACTGAAGGAAATGCTGATAGCTCAATGGGGGTGTATATTGATAATTCTACCTTAACGTCTGACTCTTATTTGTCGGTTTATGGTTATGGGGGATATACTGGTTCTTATAATCATGGTATTTCAGTGAATAACTCTACCTTTACTGCTGGTGATGATGATGTCTATATGCGGGGTCATGGTGGAGGTGATGATTCATTCAATTATGGCCTTTATGTTAATAATGTAGCGATGGCTTCAGAGTATGAAGTTAATATCAGAGGTTATAATGATTATGGAGCCATCTATGGTGCTGGGCAGACTGGAAATGGCGGAACTCACAATTATGGAGCCTACATTACTGATTCCACTTTTGATCAGACAGGTGTTGATGGATATGGCATTTATGTTTATGGCGCAGGCGGATCTGGTTCTGCAAATAACGTAGGGACATATATTGAGAATTCTACTTTCAATGTAGAGGGTGAAGATTATGTACAAATCGATGGCTATACTGAAGTGGGAACAGAATCTCATGGGGTGGTGTTAGACAATGTTTCAATGTCTTCACCCTATGATAACTATGTGAGCGGAGTTGCAAATGGAGTTGGAGAGGGCTCGATTGGAGTGTGGATTAAGGATTCTTCCTTAGAGGGTCGTGATGATTTTGGGAAGAGTTGGGCTGAGGTCTATGGTTCTAGTTTTGCAGACTCTGCGAACCCAACTTCTGGCCATATCGGAGTATTGATAGACAATACGTCTATTTCTTCTTATGTTGGTTATGTTTCCCTTTTTGGACGCACTCAATATGGCGATTCGGATAATACAGGGTTAATGATTCAAAATAATACTGATATTTATTTTGAGGGTGAAGGTCTAGGGAACGATGATTATATTTATTTAGGGGGGAACAATAGATATAGTACAGGCACAAATAATGTCGGTATAGATATCAGTGACACTTCGATTATTGCTACCGGTGACGGTTATGTTGAGTTCGAGGGTGATGGAGGAGCTGCTGACGGTGAAGGCATCATATTTAATAATGTAGGTATCGCATCAGAAAATTATATTGATATTAATGGAACGACAAGTGATTCGATCAGCGATGCGATTTTAATGAATGCGTTGACGGTTGAGGTAGTTAATCCAGTGACTGATTTTTCAATTACCAGCAATGGGGTTGCGGTGGATCAGTCTACTATTACTTTTGGACCTGTGACACGCCGAGTGCCATCAGGTGGATCACAGGCTGATCCAGAACCAGAGGTTATAGTTGAAGTTGCATCGGAGCCAGAGTTTATACCAGAGCCAGAGTTTATACCAGAACCAGAGATTTTTCCTGGAGGAATTACCGACAACGGTGATGGCCCTCCAATAATTGGAGATGGAGAAGGTGGGGGCGTTTCTTTAGATGAAATACAAGATCAAGCAGCGCCACCCCCAGCAGAACCATTTGCATCAGAACCAGCACCTGCCGCAGAGGCTGATGTAGGCGGCGGCGATGACGCTGGACCAGCGCCAGCTGATGATGGGCCATCGGGTGGTGATGATTCAGCACCTGCGGATGAGGGCGGCGAAGGTGGGGATGATTCTGCTGGTGGCGACGAACCTGCTGGAGAAGAAGGTGGTGATGACGCAGCTTCTGAAGATTCTGAAGGTGGAGAAGACTCTGAAGGCGGTGACGGCGAAGGAGAGGAATCATCTGACTCTGAAAGTGAAGATTCTGAAGGTGGAGAAGACTCTGAGGGCGAAGGTGAGGATTCTGAAGGTGAAGACTCCGAGGGAGAAGATTCTGAGGGCGAAGGCGATGAAGAAGGTTCCGGTGAAGGGGGAGAATCGAAAGATGGCACTGATACCTCTGGCGATGATGCGGTTGTTGCTCCAGGTGAAACGGTTTCTATGAATCCAAATGCAGGTCCTCCGCCAGCATCATTGGGATCATCAACGACTCCAGTTGTTCGTCAAAATTTAGGAAACACGATGAGTGTCGCACCGACAGTGGACAATGGTTCTCCACCAGCCCCACCATTACCAGCTAATTTACCAACAGTGGCTCCAGGTCAAACATTGAACCTTGGCGGCGGAAGTTTTGCTCCTCCACCGGCAGCGATTCAATTCAAATTGGATACTGGCTTATCAACCGCTTCACGTGGAGGAATGGCAGCAGCAGCTGGAATATAAGTTAGGCTGTTAGGCAATAGGTTTTAGGCTATTAGGAAAAGGCGGATGAGTGATAAACTTATCCGTCTTTTTTGTGACCTATGCTTAGTTGATTTTGGTTTAAAAATTAATTCTCCAAAGTAGAAATCAATGTAGCGCAGACAATCGTGTCTGTGTGCTCTAGTTGCTTCACGAAACAGCATTCCCCCGTATATTTATAGCCGTTGGTATTAGGCGACTTATGAATCTTTCGCTTCAGGTCTAAATAGGTTAGGTCTACAATAGACGTTTTTCACAGAGGAAGTGCCCAGATAACTTGAATAAGCGGGATGTTTGTGGTAAGGGTAAGTACCTTAGTTAGAACTGTGCCTAAATTTTATTCGCTCCCAATCCAATTATATATGAAAAAGAAACCAAGTGCCTTCCAACAATTCCTTAGCCTTTACATTTCAGTTTGGCTTGTATTCTGGGGTAGCCCACTACAAGCCTTGCCGACAAACCCAAATTTGGTAGCTGGTCAGGCATCGTTTAATGCGAATGCGACACAAATGATAATTAATCAGGCGTCAAATCGGGCGATCATTAATTGGGATGGTTTTTCTATCGGGAGCAATGAGCTGACACAATTTATTCAAAGCGGAGCGGGGGCATCCGTTTTGAATAGAGTTACAGGCGGAAATATGTCGGAAATTTTCGGAACACTTCAAGCGAACGGTAATGTTTATTTGGTTAATCCAAGTGGTATTTTGATTGGTTCCTCTGGTGTGATAAATGTGAATTCCTTTATTGCTTCAACTTTGAATGTATCGAATTCGGCATTTATGAATGGCGGTGATTTCATTTTTAAAGGTGATTCAAATGCCAATATCAAAAATTTAGGCACTATCAACGCTGTGGGTGGCGATGTATTTTTAATCGCGAAAAGTATTGAAAATGCTGGAACGATTAATGCGCCTAAAGGAACGGTCGGATTAGCAGCTGGTGACGAGGTTTTGCTGAAATCATCTGGAGACCAAAGAATCTTTGTTCGTGTTAAGAAAAAGAAAGACGTTGATAGTTCAGAGTCCACTGATGCTACAACTGATAACCCAGATGGTGTAGTTGATGAGGGAACTGTTGTTGCCGGTGATGTAGAGACTGTAGATGCTAATGCAGTAGATGTTGTCGAAGAGGATTCTACAGATTCTAATTCAGCACTCAGCACTCAGAATTCAGAATTAGAGGCTTCAGCCGACAATGGCGAAGAAGTGGCTGTTAACAGCACGGAAGTTTCTGTTGCTGACTTTAAAAGCAATACCGAGGAATATGAATATGTATGGGAACCGGTTAGTACAAATAGCAACGTTGGTTTTATTAAAACGGTTTCAACGGAAACAGAAACAAGCGTTGATGCTTTGCTTGCCAATGTCGAAAGTGATACAACTGTTGCAGTAGAAGCCGCACAAATTATAAACACGGGAATTATTACCGCTGTTCAAGCAGAACTCAAAGCAGTTGGTGGAAACATGTATGCTTTAGCGATTAATAATGAAGGCACAATCCGTGCAACAGGTGTTGAAGATAGAGGCGGTCAAGTTTACATCGTTGCTGATAGTGGGAAAGTTAGTCACAGTGGAACGATTGATGCGAGTAATGCAAATGGTGTCGGTGGAACGGTTCATGTTTTAGGTGACCAAGTTGAAGTTAGTGGGAATATTAATGCGAGTGGCTTAACCGGTGGAGGAGAAATTCTCATGGGTGGTGATTACCAAGGCTTGAATCAGCAAATTAAAAATGCAACTGAAACAGTCATTGGTAGCTTAGCTGTGATTCAAGCAGATGCACTTCGTTCAGGAAATGGCGGAAAGATAATTGTTTGGTCAAATGAAAATGCGGCGATGTACGGTTCATTAACTGCGAGAGGCGGAACAGAATCAGGCAATGGTGGTTTTATCGAAACCAGTGGTAAAAAATATATTTACATTGATCCAACAACCGTTCCAGATGCTAGCGCAAGAGCAGAAGGTGGAGAAGGTGGCTCATGGTTAATTGATCCTAACAATATTAGTATTGTTGCCGGATCCGGGAATACAGCAATTAATACGGGGACACCGTTTGCATCTACAAATGATAGCTCGATTCTAGGAGTCGATTTGATTTCAACAGCCTTAACCGGAGGAACAAGTGTGACTGTCACGACTGCATCTGCTGGAACAAATGCTGAGCTAGGTAATATTACATGGGGTTCAGGTGTAACACTAGATTATGATGGCAAGGGGGCCGCATCACTTTCCTTAGTTGCTGAGAACGACATTTTATTTGATGGAAAAATCTATGACACAGCAGTTGGTGGCGATAGCTTGAATGTAACATTCGATGCAGATAGCAATAATAACAATTATGGGTCTGTGGCTATTAATGGAGGGACTATTACAACGAATGGTGGAAATATCACGCTTCAAGGTTCTGAAGGAGTTAAGGTTTATGGAGGGGCCAGTTTAGATAGCGGTGGCGGTAATGTTGCCCTTCTAACTAAAAATGCTGCTACGGCCACTTTTATTGGAGTTGAGGTTGATGCCTCAACTATTACTAGTGGAGCTGGAACAATCAACCTAACGGGTGTTGGTGGTCAATCTGGAACAGGAAATGTGGGTGTTAAAATTCATAATGGGTCTACATTATCTTCAGCGGGCGCTACGAATATAACTGGAACGGGTGGTATCGGAACGGGATCTTATGGAGCTTATATCGGCGATGCAACTATTACCGCAACTACAGCTGCTGTAAATGTTACCGGAACGTCGGCTACTTCGCACGGTGTGAAGCTTTATGCTGCTACGAATACAGCAACCGTCACAAGTGATACGGATGTTACTATAACCGGTAAAACCACTGCAGGTGCAGGCAAAAATGATACTATTTTATCAGATAACTCTGCTGTTACTGCAACCGGTAGTGGAACAGTTAATCTATTACAAGGGGCAGGTGCTACAGGAGATTTCTTAGAGATATCCGCGAGTTCTTCAGGTGTTTCTTCTGGCTCAGGAGCAGTCACTGTTCAAAGTGATAAAGTGAAAATATTAGCAGCGATGAACTCAACGGGTGGTGGAGCGCTTACAATGAGACAGCATAGTGTAGGAACGGTTATGAACCTTGGTGTTGGTGCTACTGATTCTGGGTTTCAATTAGACAGTTCAGAGTTACCTAATTTGAGTGGATATAGTTTAATGACATTTGGTCGTAGCGACTCAACGGGATCTAGTAATGTTGGAGCTGGAGCGTTGGTTCTTTCTGGTGATGTGACCCTAGAAGCCGGTTCAGGAGCTTTAACTGCGACTGGTTCAATTGATGGCACTTCAGCTGGTGCGCAAAATTTAATTATAAATAGTAACAGTGGAGCGGTTACATTCAGTGGTGTTATGGGTGGCACGACTACTCTTGGTAGTGTGACGCTTGCAGGAGTGGGTAATACAACTTTTTCAGGAACGGTAGATACCACAGGTCATCAAACGTATACATCAACAGGATGGTTGACTGTGAACGGTGGGAACCTGACGTCTACTG
>CAWUTK010000296.1:0-10204 GCA_963924785.1 uncultured Opitutales bacterium | reverse complement strand
TCAGCATCGCTTGTGTTGATCGCCAAAAAGAATTTATCAATTGTTTTTATAATGACTTCATGCTCAGGGTGCTTATCTTGGCCATTTGAAGATGTTGACCAAAGTAATACAAAAAGAACCAAAAACGTTTTCATATTTTTTCCTCAGTTAATTATGGGTATAATCTTATTGTAATTTACTATAAATGCAACGGTTTAGAACCCCAGACTCTCAGATTTAGCCTAAATTAACACATATATCTGTAATATCTGGTTTGAATAAGGGAATATAACTAGGGCTATTTTAAGAGTCACTGAAAGACGAAAGGTGTGTTTTTCTTACCTTCACACCAACCAATCCCTTTCGATTCTGTATGAGCTTTAAAACCAGAGCAATGAGCCAAGAACATAAATAGTGTCGGTGGTTGGAGGCGGGCAGATGAAACTCAATAGGCCCCGCGAATACTAAAAATATTCTGAATCTGAATACCTATTATAAACACGCACTTCCTTTCGATCTATCTTACATGTGTCATGTGTTAAAAAAAAGGAACCCATAAGGGCTCCCTGATGTTATTGTGAAAGTGGCTTTGGTAATTGCTTTGCAGCATATTTGGCTTTTAATTCTTTCATCTTCTGTTCATTTTCAGCTTCTGTTTCTTGAAGCATCGCGCCAGCAGTGGTATCAGCTATTTGAGCGCATTTATTTACTGCTGAGGCTGATGATGTTAGGGCATCGCAGCATTCAACTGTAAATTTCGATATGCCTGTCATAATAATTGATAAAAAAGTAAAGATATTCATTTTGTTTCTCCTAGCTAGTAAGTGATGGTATCATTCCCTTTACT
Source organism: uncultured Opitutales bacterium (assembly GCA_963924785.1). Taxonomy (GTDB): domain Bacteria; phylum Verrucomicrobiota; class Verrucomicrobiia; order Opitutales; family CAJWYM01; genus CAWUTK01. The sequence goes on along the minus strand of CAWUTK010000296.1, from coordinate 9,378 downwards.
CTTGCGGTAGCTAGCGGAGGAGTGAGCACAAGTCTCTGAGTTGAAAAATAGTTAAGGTGGGGGGGGTGTTTTCGTTTGAGGGTAGAATACACCCAGTACTTCAGGCGTAGGCAACTATGGTTTTTTCCATAACCCTGAACCAAGAAAATCTCTCACAAAATTTTTGAAATAATTTACATACAATTAATAATCCCGGCCATTCCATGGCAGAACAAGGCGCCATCGATCGCGAAGAATTGTTCGCAAAAACATATTCTGAATATGAAAAGGAAATTGTCGATCAAATGACCGATATGTTCGCGGATTATGGCTTTGATGCTGAGCGCGATATCGCGGGCATTATCCTAAACCGTTGGGGTCATGCTTATATTTCACCTCAACCCGGTTTCCATTTTGGCAAAGACGGCAAAGAAGCGCCAAAAGAAATCGTTAGAAAAGGTTTCGGCAAAATCCAATTCGGCCATTCCGAACTAACAGGATACATGTCCCACGGCCGCGCCCTAGAAGAAGGTGCCCGCGCCGCAAGAGATGTGATGGAAAACACTTAAATTTTTGACATATCCATAATAACTCGTTTAAGAGAGTATGATAATACCATCATATTCACTTAAATTATCGCCCTAATATTCTTTGCCAAGGTATCCTGATTATCCGTTATTTGCGACAACTTCAGACATACGGTCAACTCACATTCCCTAGCTATTCTGCCAAATACCTTATTTACATCACTAATGGACGTAGGGTGATCTGAGTGTCTGCTTCTGGCCGAAAGCAGACACTCAGAGAATGGAATAATTTAGTAATTATCTTCCACTAATTGTTGCTTCATACTCCACTATTCCCAATAGATAATTCCTTACATCAACCTTCTCAACCTCATACCGCCAGCTTTCAATAACTTCCTCTGACGGCCTCAGGCTGTCTAAATCAAAAGCCGCAAACCCAGTACCGTCTAAAGTCTCATTAATTAGCTCTATAGCAGACTGCATAGACTGCATCCCCATTAATGCAATTGGCGTCCAGTCGGCCTTCATGTAGCTACTCACAACCCTTAACCATTAATGATTAGAGCCAATAATAAGAAGCTAAGTGAGCATTGTTGTTTAGTTGTTAGGACTATAGGCTTTTATTTATATCTATTATACCCCCCCCCAGCATTACTCTTGTACTTGGCTCGCTTAAGCCATCAGTTGCTAATATTTATTCCGCTTCAACGATGACCTGTTTACTAAACGCACCTTTTACCCTGCGTTTTAAACCGACAATGGATAAATAAAGCACTGGAACTAGGAACAGCGTTACGGTAGTTGCAAATAATACACCAAAAGCGAGAGAGACAACCGTTGGCACCATCTCTCGTGCCTGAGCACTCTGTTCCATCATTAGCGGTACAAGTCCGAGGAATGTTGTAAAGGACGTCAGGAATATGGCCCTAAAACGTTCACTAGCGGCAGTCACAACCGCTTCGTAAGCATTAACACCCTTCTCCCGTAACTTGTTGATATAATCAAGAAGCACCAAATTATCATTCACCACCACCCCTGCCGCGGCAACAATACCAAGGACAGAGAAAATCGTAATATCATAACCTAAGATGAGATGGCCAATAATAGCACCCATATATCCAAACGGGATAGCTGTCATGATAATAAAGGGTTGAGAATATGATTTAAAAGCAACCGCCATCAAACAATATACAATAATTAATCCCATTAAGAAATTAATGGCCAGCGACTGCATGAAGTCATCCTGCTCTTCCTGCCCACCAGTAAATGAGAGACCAACATTTGGATATTTTTCTTCCATTTCTTGGAAAAATCCGTCCCTTAAGTCGCTAACGATATTTGAAACATCGGTTTTATTTTCTTCACTAATGATACTAAACACATCAATAATTTTTTTCCGATCTTTCCTGGTAATTTGCGTCGGTGCAGGTCGATAATGAATTGTAGCAACAGAGTTAAATGGAACTTCTAAGCCCTCTGGGGTGCGAATTCTTAATTGTTCCAATGTATCAAATGAACGGCGATCACTTTCTGGAAGGCGCACCATCACTTTCACATCATCAGCACCACGAGGAATGCGCTGAACTTCTTCACCGTAAAAAGCCTGCCTTACTTGTCTACCAAGGTCAGATAAACTTAAATTTAAATTTTCTCCCTTGGGAAGTAAGGTTAGAACGGCTTCCGACTCTGCGGCAGCACCTGTATCACTTACATAAAAAACGCTTGAATACGATGAAAACTTGTCTCTCATTTCCTGTTTAACATCTTCTAGTTGTGCTATATCCCCGGATGAAAGCATAACGCCAAGCCGCGTTGATCCGCCACCCTCATCCCAACTGATGTTTTTTGCATCAGGAATATAAGGCTCGAACGAACGCCACTTTTCAACAATATCACCAATAGTAAGTTTTCGATCTTCTGATGGTTTTAAATATAAATTCACATAAGCTTGCGCCTGGCTGTGGTTGGTACTTGCTTCAATATGGTGAATAATTTCTTTGCCGGGAAAATCTTTTTGCAGATCAATTTTTAAAAGTTGTGCCGATTTTTCAAGCTCCGTCATGGCATTTACGAGGTCTTCATAGGGTGCGCCCATCGGGTAATCCACTACTACGGTAATTCGATCGCCCGGAATATTGACCATAAAGGCCGTTCCAACAATGCCGCCAACTTGTAATGCAATAAATATCATCAACGCACAAAGAAATGATGCCACCGCAAGCACTTTTCTCTTCAAAACTGCGACCAATGACGGGATATAAAAACGATAAACGAAAGTCTTAAGCCCAGATCTAGACTTCCCCCTTAAATATGAAAATACTGCCCTGATACCTAAAAGTTGGAAAAAACCTGTAACAACTCGGCTTAATCGCCCCGGGACACTATCTTGTCCGTGCCTTAAGTGCGACGGCAGGATCAATAAACTTTCAATTAATGAAAAGGACAGAGTTAAAATAACCACAACGGGAATAAAAATAACCACCTGCTTGATAAATCCTTCAACGAAAAGCATCGGCGAAAAAAATATCATTGTGGTAATCGCGGAAAAAATCACAGGCTTTGCTATCATAGAGGCCCCTTTTATGGCTCCCTCTTCGCCGACAAAACCCTTTTGATTTTGTCGGTGAATATTTTCACCAACAATAATAGCATCATCCACCACGATCCCTAAAATCAAAATGAACGAGAAAAGACTAATCATATTTAACGACATATCAAGGTATGGCAGCATAAAGAACGTCCCCATGAAGGATACCATTATGCCAACACACACCCACCCTGCAAGGCGCGGGCTTAAAAATAAACTAAGGCCGATGAAAACTAAAATAAGTCCGGATATAAGGTTCCACAACATCATATTTAGACGGCTTGCAAAGCTTTCTGAATTATCATTATAAACAACTATTTCTGTACCTTCGGGTAGTGATGGCCTTACGGTTTCATCCAAGAACTGATTGATATTACGGCTTAATTTCACCGCATCTGGATTATCACCCGCAATAATATTTAGGCTCGTTGCTCGTTTGCCGTCCATGCTAAATTGATATTTATTCTGTTCGAAGCCATCTTTGATGGTTGCCACATCCTTTAACAGCACGCGCGTTCCGTCTGCACGTTTCAAAACAACAATATTTTCAAAGTCTTCTTCAACATAACTTTGACCACGGGTCATAATTTGAATTTGCCCGGCTTCATTATCGACCCGACCTGCCGGCATATTAACAGAAGATCGTTTGATCGCATTCGCAACTTCATCAAAACTTAAGCCATATTTTTGAAGTTCAAACTCTGAAATTTCAATACCTACCTCATAATTTCTAACCCCTCGAAGGTCTATGCGGTTAACGCCATCAACTGTTGTAAGTTGATCACGAACCCGGCGGGTGATTTCTTTCAATCCTTTTTCATCAAAATTGCCGCTGATAGAAAGGGTTAGTATGGGTTGCTCACCCTTTAACTGACGAATTTTGGGGCGTTCTGGAGTGCGTGGGAACGTGTTAATAGAATCAACCTTTGCCTTTACTTCATTAAGTAACTTATCTAGATCGTAATCTTCTTCAGCAAAAACAAGAACCCTACCAAAACTATCAAGTGCGAATGAAGCCAGTTCTTTTACACCATCGATATTATAAACCGCTTCTTCAATACGAACGATTATGCGTTCCTCTACCTCTTCCGGTCCTGCGCCGGGATACACGAGCGACACTTCAACAACCGGAGCCATAACGGGTGGGTTTGCAATCTTCCCTACTCTGAACATGCCTAAAACACCGCCAGCTAATATAATGACCATTAATAAATTTGCAGCGACGGGGTTATTAACGAACCATTTGACGATGTTCATTATTCTGTTCCTTCTTCAAGACCTGCACTGACGAGCATTCCGTCCATTCCAGACCCAAGCTGACTTATATTCACGATATCACCAACATTAATGCCGCTTGAGACGACAATAAATTCACGGTTCGATTCCATCAGACTGACTTTTCGCGTTCTTAAAGAATTTTGATCATCGATGATCATGACATTATTACCTTGGTTAAGCGCCGCGCGAGGAAGGATAATAATATCAGTTAGGGTTTTACCGTTTATTTCAGCATCAACGAACTGTCCTATTTCAAGAACTTCACCATTTTCCTTTGAAAGAAGTTGCGCGTCCTGAAGTTCTGCAACAAGCCAAAGCACATCTGTATTATTAACGATCATTCCTTCTGTGCGCACAACCTTGCCCATCCAACTATTGATCGTTTCCCCAACAATAACAGTAAACTTAACATTAATTTCACCATTACCACCTTTAAGCCCGGCAAGATTAATTTTTGTCCGGTCTATTGGTGAAAGCGGCAGCCGGACTTCTCTTATGTCTGTTGAATAAAATTCTCCAATGTTAACCCCGGGACTTAGATATTGTCCAAGATCAGCATTTTTTACCGTCAACAATCCGTTAAAAGGGGCTTTGATTACAGAACGTTCAAGGTTTAATTTTGCCGTTAATAACCTTGCCTCGCTAGCTTTTAACTGTGCTTCAGCTCGAGCAAGTTGAGGTTTTCGTAAGGTTAGGTTACTGGCCTTCCCTTGACCCAACTCTTTCCATTCTGATAAAGCAAGCTCCGCTTCTGCTTTTTCTTCAACCAGACGCTGAATACTTTCTGCAACTTGGCTTTCAGCGGAAATAACCGCCACTTCATAATCACGGGGATCAATTCTTAATAAAACTTCACCTTCTAAAAAGTGTCCCCCAGCGACAAATTTCGGCGACACATATGTAATTTGACCTGAGACTTGTGGAATAATATTAATAACTTGCTTTGCTTTTACCGATCCTTGCGTAAGAACTTTCAACTGAATATCACCACTTTCGGCAGTGACAGCCTTAATATTACGAGGCTTTGCTTCAACTTCTTGGCTACTAGGTTGTTCTTTCGAATTAATAATAAAAAATGATACACTAGCGCCAATTATTAAAACAACAATTGGAGTTATAACTTTTAAATATTTCATGGATAATTACCTTACTTATCACGAGGAGGAGCTTTTACTATTTGACTGATACATATTATTATTTAAATTTTCATTTTCTTGAATTTCAGTTTCCGTCACCGATCTAAAGTCACCGCCCAATGATAAATAAAGAGATATGCGGTTATTAATGCGTTGCTTCTTAATATTAAGGAGCTGACTTTGTTGCGTTAGACTTGTTCGTTGAGATTGAAGCAATGTTGAGATTCGAATAAGGCCTTGCGAATATTGCGTTAAGGCTACCTCTTCGGCTGCTACGGCATTTTGTGCTGCGAGCTCCGTATGCTCCACCCGCCCTGCGAGAGAGCGATCTTTATCAATCGCATCTTCCACTTCCCTAAAAGCACGCAACAAGGTCGTTGCATAATTTTGCTTCTGAGCCTCAAAATTAAGTTGCTCTGCTTTTGCTGCATAGCGCAATTGTCCGCCTTGGAAAATAGGTTGGGTAATACCACCAACAATATTCCAAAATACATTATCAAACTTCAAAAGCTCTCCAAATGCCTCTGTTGTATTGCTACCTCTTGACGTTATGGAAATGCTCGGGAGCATTGCTTTTTCTGCGGCATCTACACGGTATCCTGATGCGTAAAGCTTTGCCTTTGCCGATTGTAAGTCGGGGCGGCGCTCTAAAATATCAAGAGGAACGCCAACGGGAATATCCTGAAGGTTATTCGGAATTTCACCAGATACTATCATGGTCGCCGCGGGGTACTGACCAACAAAGAGCTCAAGCTTTCTAACCACTTGTCGATAACTTGCTTCACGCTGTTTTTCCGTAGATTTTGCCGCTTCAAGGTTGGTTATGGAAAGTCTAAGGTCAAGACCACTTGAGAGGCCACGCTCAAAACGGTTTCTAATAATTTTTGTTGCTCTCTCATAGTTTTCCACAGTTCTTATGGAAAGATCCCATTGCTGTTTAGATTCAATCACATCAAACCAGCCTTGTGTTACTTGAGCCGCGAGTGAAAGACGTGCGCCATAAAAATCATATTCTGCAATCTGGTAGTTGGCCTTGGCAGCTGCCGCAGTTGCCGATAATCGTCCCCAAACATCAACTTCCCAACTGGCATCAAGCCCTACCGAAAAGTTATTTAATGGGCTCGGAACGCCATCCGACCTTGAGCTGCTAAATGATCCTCCAACACGCGGAAGTAACCGACCACCCGCTGCATCCGCAGTATTTCCAACCGCCTGCATTCTTAAGGCAACTTCATTATAGTTAGGGTTCTTAATTAATACTTCATCGACGAAATTGCTTAATTCAGTCATTTGAAGATCATCGAGCCAGCCATTCTCAACAGAGAAGGGCTGTTCATTGGAGGCTTGCCAAGCCTCATTAACGCTTATGAAACTATAAAGTTCATTATCATCAACTGGAAGTGAGGCACACGCGCTCAAGATCAACGCCATTGCTGAAGTTGTCCATAATTTAGAAAATTTCATTTTTAAAATTATAACCTATTCTTTTTTTATTCTAAAATTTTGCACGCTTCTTGTTTATGTTTTTAATCACTTTCGTTGCAATTTTAGCGCTATCAAGCGGTGGCATTTTGCTTAAACTTTTCATCACTTCTTTATAAATTTCATCCTTATCAATTACAGCCTCTTTTTCAACGGATGCCATGACAGCTTTGTACATTTCATCTTTATAAAGCGGCGGTAGACTTGCTATTATTTTTTCGATATTTTCAAGAATTTCTTCTTTACCTAAATATGGATTATCTATAAAAAACTCTTTAGTTATTTCCGCACGGATCACATCAACATCAATACCTACCATTTCCGCCATAACCTTTTTAACGTCTAAAAGAATGGCTTCAATATCAACTTCTGGTGCGTTATTAAGTTCTTCCCTGACTTGTTTTTGTAGTGCTTTAATATCTAGTTTATTGGCCGCAATTTCTTGTTTGATCTCAGCGCGGATTGCCACCTCTTCTTTCTTGGTAAGAGGTTTATTTATTTCTGCTTTCAATAATTTATATGCAACACTTTTACTTGCATCTTCTTTGGCAACCGATAGTCGCGGCGTTAAAAGACCAACGGTTATAATAGCCGCCAATAACATTGATATATTTTTCAGTGACGTTTTTAAATTTGGTAAAAGAGTTTCGTTGGCTATAAGGCGCTTAATACGAATGCTCAATGTGCTTTCTTTTTCAAATATACTCATGGCTAAAATATTCTCATTTTTGTTTATCCATTGTTTTGCCCCACTTAGCAGTGATTTCGCATAAAGTAGCGGATCACCACAAAGGAGCGCGGCGCGATCATCGCAGGCTTTTTCCCGTTCTATTGAAATCTTATGTGCTGTAAAATGCATCACCGGGTTCCACCAATAAAGGCAGAGTATCCCTCTTTCCATAACGTAAAATGCATTGTCGTTTCGCTTAACGTGGGCCAATTCATGAAACAGAAGCGGGTTTAAAACACGCGGTTCTATATCTAACATGAATTTACGAGGTACAAGCACCATCGGCTTAAACACACCAACCACTATAGGCCCCCCAATTACATCACTTACGCCAAGATCAACATTCTGCGGCCACCCCTTTGGCGCATTATAACCGTTCGATTTAAAGGACGTTGCCGCATGTCGTAATCTTGAAGCATTATAAGCGGCACAACATAGAAGAATGAGGCTCACTCCAACACCACTTAGCCAAAGATAAAAAACCCACAAAAATCCTTTTTTCTTATGGGTGGTTTCTTTTTCAATATGATTAATGATTGCTTGTTTTTCGATCTGTGGGTTTTTCATAATAGGCGTAGGTTTAAGATTTTCAATTTTCGAATTTATTGTTAAATAAGATGTTTTTATGCCCTCGCCGGGTAAAAACGTTACAAGAGGCATTAAAGCAAGCATAAATAATGTCACAGTCCAGCTCCACGATTTATCTTCTGCACTGGTTTTTTTAAATATTTTAAAGATAAATGCCACTAATAATAAAACGACAATGCTTTGCCAAATATTATGCCCCGCCAAAAGTCCAAGATTAATCATTATCCCTCTCCTCTATGGCGGTATCAATAGCTTGCTCTAGCGTGGTAATTTCTTCAGCGTTGAAATCATTGCTATTTAAAAGATGCTGTGCGAGCGCCGATGTGGAACCGCCAAAAACGCTTTCCACTAAATGTTTAAGTGCCCGATTACGGCCTTCAGCACGACTGAGTAAAGGAGTATATATAAAGGCACGCCCGTCTTTGCATTGTTCGATAATTCCCTTATTTTTTAGAATTCCCAGAAAAGTTTGCACTGTTGTATAGGCTTGCTCTTTACCCCCCGTCATTGCGTCCATTACATCGCGGACATTTGCTTTACCTAGCGTCCAGAGCACTTCCATGATGCGGCTTTCGGCTTCTGTTAACGTTTTTAAGGGGCGACGAGCCATAAATTAATCCTTTGTTGATTCAATCTACTAATTATTTAGTAATTAACATTAAATGTAACCTGTGATTTTTCTTTAACATTATCCCCATCCCCATCATAAAACACATGCGTTTCTGTACCTTTACATAGAGCAGAAATCGCGATCATGCCATGTTCGTGTGGAGGAAAAGGGCTTTATAACGATGTGTTTTGAGCGTCTGCTTTTGGCCGAAAGCAGACATTCGACCCTCCATATTTTAGTGGAATTCACACATTTACATTATTTAGTGAATTATAAGACTACTTTTCCGTTTTTCTTTTTTATCATTCACGGATTTTGGGTTACCAAATACATCAACTCCGCCGGAACCGCGACTATCAAAAGTGATTGAATTACTTGCATATACGCTAGTGTCCCCAGAACCTACAACACGAACATCAACATCAATACATTGAACTTTATCCGCTTCTACATCACCAGAG
>CAWUTK010000295.1:0-5117 GCA_963924785.1 uncultured Opitutales bacterium | reverse complement strand
GGAGACCCCTTCAATACTGATACTAATCGATTCTTTCGACAATAGTCCAACAGGTCTTTTGTCGCCCCTAAGTTCTCGGGGTTATTCGTCAATCGCCTGTATTCGCCCAAATGGGGTGTTATAACAAGCGGATTTTTTGAATCACTACGAGCCCAACTCGCTTTTATCACTTCAGGGTACAATGCATCTGCATCTAAAACGATAGGCATATTTACATGGCTAATCAGTTGAATCAATAAGCTACGTGACTCAGGTCCAGAGCCTAAACCAGGTCCTGATAAAAATGCCGTTGCACTAGATAAATGTTCTTGTATCAAATTTCGACTCTGCACGGAAATACTACCGTCTTTTGTTTCAGGCAAAGGAACCCACATTGCTTCTGGAACAGCAAAGGCCAATTGATGCGCAACTGATGCCGGCGCCATAGCGGTTACTAAACCAACACCCGAACGCAAAGCGGCTTTTACACTCATTAACATCGCACCAGGCATTCTTTTTGATCCGCTTAAAATAGCCAAATGCCCAAAACTTCGCTTATCGCACAAAGCGGGTCTTAATTTTTTAAGAGGCTTAATGACTTCTTCCAAAAGGATCGATTCTGAATGAGCTTTAGTATCAACTTCATCCATTTTAAGCATTTCTAGGTTAAGGTATCTAACCCTTCCTGCTTTTGATCTATTTTCAAATTCAGCAAGAGGTGCCTTGAAAATACCAGTTGCATACGTGAAATCTGCTTGAAAGGCTCCTTTATCAGATTGATCTCCAATTCCACTAGGCAAATCAATTGCAGCCCTAAAATCAATTGCTTCATATTTATTAACCACTTCAATCAATGATTTTACCGGCTCTCTCAAAGGGGCAGTGAATTGCATCCCGATCAAGCCATCTAAACATATGTGAAACCCAATCGTATTTCCTGCCTTAGTTAGCTCCAATAGCATCGCTTCTTGAGTTTCAAGCGTTGATGCCGATGGTAAAAATTTCACCCCATCATGATTCTCTATACAAGCTAAAGCTCTTTTGGTATTTGGCTTCATCGAACCCCTTTCTTCAACGGGAAAGATTATTATTTGGGGAGCTAAGCAATGTTTAAAAATTTCCTCAACTGCAATAAAGGCGTCGCCCGTATTATGACCCTTACCCGCTAAAACCAATACCTTTAAATTCTGCGGTAATGGTCGGATTTCGTGAAAATCTTTTAGAATCGCTTGAGCAAGTGCTTTTCCTGCTTGTTGCATCGCAGCCCACTCTTTTTCTTCATTGCCTTCAAAAAGAGAAGACTCCCATGCTTTTGATTCAGAGCAAGATAATACAGAATGTGTATAATTCATTATTAAAAACTATTATTGAGGTGATTCTTACTATTGCTAGGAAAAAGGGGTATGGTCGCACTATTAATACAATTTGCTCAAATCCACCAAATTGTCAAAAAAATTGTGTACATGTAATTGAATCCTATTTTCAACTTGCTCAAAACACTTGAAGTGCTTGAATTATAGTTAAATGCAAGACAACGATCAATCACACTGGATAAGTGGCTTAAGTAATTTCCTAGAAGAAAAATCAGGTGTTGCTGCCATTGTTTTTGATGAAGAAAAACAATCCGTTTCAATTGCGACCATTGGAAAAGTAAATATTGATCTTCTTGAAAAAGAACTCACGCATACAATCCTCGCGATAGAAAAGAAAATTGCCGATGGAGATAAGGGAGGAAACGCTTACCCATCGAATGCACTCTCTATTAAAAAAGTACTAGACCAAACTTTATTAGAGAAAAGAAGTTGCCCGACCGGCCCTCTTCTCTGGAAGTGGAGGTCTGTTGAATGGCCAGAATTTGAAGAAGAAGAAACCGGCGAAGAATGGAGTTTTCTAGCATGGATGGCTGGAATTTGCGGCGTTTTTGGATTAGCCGGTTTTCTTCTTAACCAAAATCCTGGTTTTTTACCCCCATCCGCATCCATCGCCTGCTTCATCATTGCAATGATAGCCGGGGGCTGGGATCCCGCAGTTGATGTTTGCAAAAAACTCCCGAAAGGCCAACTCGATATTCATTTCTTAATGCTATTTGTTGCAATTGGTACAGCCGTCATTGGCCGAATGGAAGAAGGCACATTGCTCCTTTTCCTATTCTCTCTTTCAGGATCACTTGAACATTTCGCCCTTTTTAGAACACGAGGGGAAATGGATGCTCTGTTCAAAATGGCACCGAAAACAGCTGTCTGCATCAACTCTGATGGTCAAGAAATCACAAAGGCCATTGAGGATATTCAACTCGACGACATTCTTTTGATACGTAATGGCGATGTGTTTCCAGTAGATGGGGAAATAATAGAAGGTTCAACCGCAGCCGATGAATCTAATTTAACCGGCGAAGCCAATCCCGTGAACAAAAGTATCGGCGATAAAGTTTTCAGCGGAACCATTAATTTATGGGGAACCGTGAGAGCTAAAACCATTAAAATCGCAAGTGAAAGCGCTCTGCAAAAAATCATTTATCTCATTAGAGATGCTCAACATTTAAAAGCTCCTAGCGAAAAATTCACCGAGAAATTCGGCACGCCTTATACCTATGGTATTCTTTGCGTTACATCCATATTGTTTTTGATCTTTTGGCTTATCCTTGGACTAAACCCCATTCACTCCACTGAATCTAGCCCTTCTGCCTTTTTCAGAGCCATGTCCTTCCTCGTCGTGGCTAGTCCATGTGCTTTAGTTTTATCAATTCCATCAGCAATATTAGCCGCTATTGCTTGGGGGGCCCGCCATGGAATATTATTTCGAGGCGGGGCCGCTATAGAAAAACTCGGCCAAATCAAAGTGCTTGCCCTCGACAAAACAGGGACTTTAACAACAGGGCAAATGATTGTTGATAAAATCGAGAGTTTTCCTCCTGGAAAAGAAAACGATATTCTCGAACTCGCCTATTCCCTAGAGAGTGAAGCAAATCATCCAATAGCTAGAGCCATTACTATTTACGGGAAACAACAAAACATCACAGCAAAACCTATTGAAAACTTTAAATCTCTTATCGCACAAGGTGTTCAAGGAAAACATGAAGATGCAATGTGCATATTAGGCCGACGGGAGTTAATCGAAGAAGGCCCTCTTAAAGAATGGATTCAAAAAGTTGAACACCCCTCCGCAGAATTTTCTGAAGTATGGGTCATCTATAAAAACCTCATTGGACGAATTTTGTTAAAAGACCAAATTCGAAAAGAGTCCAAAGCCGTCCTTGAGGAACTAAGGCGTAATAATATTAAAACGGTTATGCTGACCGGTGATCGTTCAAAAACAGCACAAGCCGTAGCCTCTGAACTAGGAATAGAAGAAGTCCTTTCAAGCCTAACGCCACAAGGAAAAGTGGATGCCATTCAAGACCTCTCAATCAACAATACAAAAGTTGCAATGCTTGGCGACGGAGTCAATGATGCACCCTGTCTTGCGAGTGCTTACGTATCAGTCGCTATGGGGGCTAGAGGTAGCGATGCCGCGATGGAACAAAGTGAAATCGTTTTAATGGATGATCGTATTGAAAAATTTCTTGATGCTTTTCATTTAAGTAAAAGAGCTAGAACGATCATCGCCCAGAATCTCATCCTCTCGCTAGGAACCGTTGCCATTATGTCCATCGCATCTATCACAGGTTATGCTAATCTAACAGAAAGCGTCATTGCGCATGAAGGTAGCACCGTTCTGGTTTGCCTTAACAGTTTGCGACTTCTATTTCATAAAAGCCGGGTCATAGTAAAAAGCGACAGCTAAGCTACAATTATTGCAACGGCTTCTGCTAAAAGCTTTGTATGCGAGAGGGAGATTAAAATATTAGATCCTCCTACAGAGTCTAATAATCGCTTACCCTTTTCATCTAATTTAATTAATGGCTGACCACGCTCACCCTTAGTAACCGATATCGACGTCCAGTCCAAATGCTCCCCTATCCCTGTTGTAAAAGCTTTTGAGACGGCCTCTTTTGCCGCAAATCTTGCTGCAAAATTTGGATGAGGATTTTTCATTTTAAAACAGTACGCCTGCTCTTCTTTTGTAAAAACTCTATCTAAAAAACGCTGATCTTGTCGCTTAATAATATCTTCGATTCGATCAACATCTACAATGTCAGATCCTAAGCCAATGACCACTCCGCCTTTAGGTAATGAAATATCCATAAACCAATTAGCACATACGTTGCTTCATTTCCATAACAGCCTCTTCAATACCAGTGAACATCGCACGGCTAAGGATACTGTGGCCAATATTCAATTCATTTAAACCCACTAATTCGTTGATTCGTTGAATATTAACATAATTTATGCCATGGCCCGCATTCACCACTAGGTTTAAATCTAGCCCCAACTGAACGCCTGTCGCCAATTTTTCAAATTCCTTTTCACATTGTAATGAATCAAAGTACGCATTTGCAAAAGCACCCGTATGTAATTCTATCCAAGGGGCATTAATCTCAGCTGAAACCTTAATCTGTTCAGGGCTGGGATCTATAAATAAACTCGTTTTTATACCGGCATCATTGAATGCCTCAATCGCAGCAGAGACCTTATCCCTATTCCCAATCACATCTAAACCTCCCTCGGTCGTGACTTCTTCACGGCTTTCAGGAACAAGGCACACACTCTCAGGCTTTATATCTAAAGCATATTCGATCATCTCATCCGTACAGGCCATTTCTAAATTCATTCGAGTATTGATGCACGCCCTCAAACGTGCGACATCGCTCTCTTGAATATGCCGGCGATCTTCTCGTAAATGAACCGTTATGCCATCCGCTCCTGCACGCTCTGCGATTTGAGCCATTGCAACAGGATCAGGTTCAACATTCCCTCCGCAATCCCTCTGTTCATCTTTATACCGCGCTTGCCGAATCGTTGCGCAATGATCTATATTTACTCCTAGTAGCATTGTATGAAATATTATGGTTTCGAAATTTTAGAACCTAGCAGGTTTCGAAGAAAACTCAAGCGATGTTCGGGGCAAGGTCCATATTCCAGTATTTTTTCTCGGTGGAACTTAGTCCCATAGCCCTTATGTTTTGCAAAACCATACTGAGGGTATTTTTTATCCAACTTCAATAAATCGGCATCCCGTGTTTCTTTTGCAAAAATAGA
>CAWUTK010000294.1:0-2916 GCA_963924785.1 uncultured Opitutales bacterium | reverse complement strand
AACACAAACGAGTCCTAATCGAACCGCAAACTATTTTACATTTGATCTGCCGGTTAGCGCAGGTGACATTCGTTACTATATTATCGCAGAAGATAAGAATGGTAATATTTCAAAAAGTGCTCTTGAAAGAATTTATTTAGCATAACCTAACCCTAATAATACTATACATATGAAAAAATCATTAAGCCTTATTCTTGTTAGTTTAATCCTTTGCTTGAGCAATGGGTTTTCTGAAGTTAAAATATCATCTTTGTTTGGAAACGGAATGGTATTTCAACAGGGTCAATTGGCACCTGTTTGGGGTTGGTCGGAGTCGGGGGATAAAGTGGCGGTGGCATTTAAAGGTCAAAAGAAAGAAGCGGTAGTTGGCAAAAGTGGCAAGTGGATGGTTAAGTTGGACCCGCTAGAAATGAGTAAAGAATCCTCTGTCATGACAATAACTGTTAATGACGAAGTGTTGACTATTAATGATGTTTTAGTCGGTGAAGTGTGGTTGTGTTCTGGGCAGTCAAATATGGATTTTAATTTAATGAGTTTATCCAGACCCGCTAGAGATAAAAAAGATCAACCAGTTGCTGATTATCTTAAAAAGGAAATGGATACAGCCAGTGATCCATTATTAAGGCAAATTGTTGTACCAAAAGAAGTTTCTCCGTTAGTAGAAAGAGTCAATTTTAAAGGAGAGTGGAACCCTTCCACTCCAGAAAACAATCAACTGTTTACGGCAACGGGCTATTTCTTTGCTCGTGAACTACGCCGTGAGTTAGATGTTCCTGTGGGTTTAATTAAAGCACCTTGGGGCGGAACTCGTGTCGAAGCGTGGATTCCAGAATCTGGTTATCAGTCTCTTCCAGAATTGGCCCAGTTCAATGATGAAAGTATTGCTGCGATGAATGCTCAGTTGGCAAATTTTGACCAAGTTAAAATAGATGCAGCTTATAAAGTAAGTATTGAGAAATGGAAAGTAGCGTCTAAAAAGGCTAAGGCTAATAAGAAGAAAGCTCCCCGATACCCCAAGAAAAAGGAAAGTCCCGATATGGCTCGGACATTACCATCAACTCTATATAACGGATTAATAGCTCCGGTCGTCCAGTATGGCATAAAGGGGGCGATTTGGTATCAAGGCGAATCGAATCAAGGTTCTCATTCAGATGAATATGCTAAATATTTCACAACAATGATTAAGGAATGGCGCACATTATGGGGACAGGGAGACTTTCCTTTTTATTATGCTCAGTTGGCCGCTTTCAATAACCCAAATAAAGAACCAATTGATAACGATGGATGGGTGACTGTTTGTGACGAGCAACGTAAAACCTTAACTTTAATCAACACAGGAATGGCCGTTCTAAATGATATTGGTGAAGCCAAAGACATACATCCTAAAAATAAAATTGATGCGGGTAAGCGGCTTTCGTTGTGGGCATTGAAAAATGATTACCGGAAACCGATTAAAGTTTGTAGTGGTCCATTGTACAAATCTCATAAAGTTGATGCCGCAAAAGTTATTATTGAATTTGATTCTATTGGATCTGGTTTAATGGTTGCGACTAAGCATCTGATGGATGCACCCGTTGAATCTCAAGAGCCTTTAGCCCGTTTCCAGATTAAAGGGAGTGATGGTGCTTGGAAATGGGGTGTAGCGAAAATTGTGGGAAAGACAGTTGAAGTGTCACATTCTGACATTACTGAACCTGTGGCAGTTCGATATGCTTGGTCTAAAAACCCTGAAGGGGCGAATTTGTATAATAAAGAAGGTCTGCCTGCATCAGTGTTTAAGACGGACTAGCCTTTAAGCACTGCCGTAATAATACCATTATTAAATAAACTACCTGATCGGAAAAAATCAAAGATCAGAAGAACGAATTGTTATTCATTATTTGTTTTCTTTGTTCGTTAAGACTCTAGGTGCAGCCAAACCGGTCAAGACAGTCGCTATAAACATTAGTAGAGGAGGGCTCTGTTTTAAAAAAGTAGAGGGTCTCAATTATATTAAAGGGAGTGAGGTAGAGTTGCGATTGTATACATCTATTGATAATTCAACCTTTTTAAGAATTAAGGCTCAAATCCGCTGGTTTGAAGATGATTACGTTGGAGTAGAATTCATAGTGAAAGACCCTAAGGGAAAATTATGGATTGATCGCCTATGCTCTTTCTTAGAGGTTGCTGAATTTGAAAATGAGGATGATGACGACTGGAGCTGATTGTTCTATTTCATAAGTAATGCGATATCTGTATTAGAAGATACTTATTGAATAAAACAAAAAGGATGCTACTTTAAAATCTCAAAATTATGTCATTTTTCCCAAAACTACCTATGATACCTATAGCTTTGTGCTTTATAGGAAATTATCTTTGTGCAAATGAGACACCACTCGGTGCGTTCTCGCTGTCTCTTGAAGAGTTGTTAAATATTAAAACGTCAACTGTGTCTCGCGTTGATGAATCCGTCGATAATGCACCTGGAACCGTTCACATTATCACGCATGAGATGATGAAACGCCGTGGATATACAAGTTTACGTGATGTTTTACAGATTATTCCTGGAGTAAGCGTCTTGCATAGAGACCTTCAGTATGTTGCCGCATTTCGAGGATTGGCAGCTAATGATAATGAGAAGTTTACATTATTGATAAATGGAAATGAGTTAAATGGAATCCATGAGCCCGATTTCATAAATGGGCCGATTAACTTGGAAACACTTGATCGAGTTGAAATAATCGTTGGTCCATCTTCCATATTTCAGCCTGCGAACACACTTGTGGCTACAGTTAATCTCATCACGCGCAAAGTTAAAGGTGGTGAATTTGTAGTCGCTTCAGGTACTGAACGTAAATATTCCTTATCTGGAAGTGGTGGAAATGGGTTTGATAATGGATTAAAAATCGCCTCTTCAAAAAAAAACAGTGGGTAGAT
>CAWUTK010000293.1:0-3170 GCA_963924785.1 uncultured Opitutales bacterium | reverse complement strand
TAATCATTGATGGATGCCTCGAATTTGCATTAGTGCATTTTTCACCGGGGAATGAAATTCGAATCCGTTCTAAAGATAAATTAACGATTGAAGAATGGCAGCATGTGACAGTGACTTATGATGGCTCATCAACTGCTGGTGGAATTGGAGTTTTTGTTAACGGGGAAAGGGTTGATTCATTTGTTGTTAAAGATCATTTAACGAAGGAAATCCATTATCAGCCTCCCGGTGTGGTTAAGCCTAAAGTGGTTGAAGTTGCAGAAAACAAAGGTAAGAAATCGATTAATAAGAAAAAGAAAAAACCCACTGTAATAGCAATTAAGATCGGCGCGAGAATGCGTGACTCTGGTTTTAAAAATTCACCTGTCGATGAGCTGTCATTCTTTGACCGTCAATTAACTGCCTTGGAAATAAAAAAGAATTTCAAAAAGGCAGCTGTTGTTCCGAATGATAACGAACTGTTTGAATACTATTTGGCAAATCATTCCATTAAGTGTAAAGAGTCTTATGCCAACTTGCAGACTAAGCGTAAGGATCGTAATGAGTTTTTTGATGGATTGCTTCATATGATGATCATGGAGGATATGCCAGAAAGACGTAAGACTTATGTTTTGAGTCGAGGCTTGTATAGTGCACCTGACCTAAAACAAGAGGTTCAACCAGGTCCGCCAAAAAAAGTTTTTCCATTTGGAGAAGAGTATTCTCGTGATCGATTAGGGTTTGCGAATTGGTTGATTCACCCAGAGCATCCATTGACGGCAAGGGTGGCGGTAAATCGATTTTGGCAAATGATTTTTGGCAATGGTATTGTGACGACAACTAATGATTTCGGATCCCAAGGGGGATTGCCTTCTCATCCGGAATTACTGGATTATCTGTCGCGTTATTTCATTGATTCTGGTTGGGATATTCGCGCGCTAACTAAGCTTATTGTGATGTCGCAAACATTCAGGCAAGATTCCAATATGAGTAAAGCTCTGTATGAAAAAGATCCGGGTAATCAATTGCTGGCTCGAGGCCCTGCATATTTTATTACTGCTGAA
This sequence comes from uncultured Opitutales bacterium, assembly GCA_963924785.1. GTDB lineage: Bacteria > Verrucomicrobiota > Verrucomicrobiia > Opitutales > CAJWYM01 > CAWUTK01. The sequence goes on along the minus strand of CAWUTK010000293.1, from coordinate 2,127 downwards.
ATGCTTCGTGATAACCTTTTGTACGCTGCAGGTCTATTAAGCGATAAACAAGGAGGGCGCAGTGTTAAGCCTCAAAACATTTCTCATGGCAAATACCGACGTAGTTTATACTCTCATTGGAAGCGAAATGCACCTTCGCCAGAGATGTTGATTTTCGGGGCGCCTCGAAGACAGGTCTGTAATGTTAAGCGAGAGAAAACATCAACGCCTTTGCAGCCTTTAGTCTTAATGAATAGCCCTCAAGTTATTGAGAGTTCGAGATCGTTAGCTTCAAAAATCCTTAAAGAAAACGAGGATGATACCAGGCGAATGGAGAACCTTTTTCAAACATTAACCAGTCGAAAAGTTTTGCCCTCAGAGTTGTCTTTATTGAACGACCTACTTGCTGATCAGGTTAAGTATTTTAAGGCATCGCCTGACGTGGCAAAGAAACTTAGTGAAGTTGGGAATGCGCGAGTCAAAGATGCTGATTTAGAGGAGTTGTCTGCATGGACGATTATATCGAATGCGATAATGAACTTGGATTCATTTTATATGCTAAGATAGTAAAGGTAGGGAAAGGAAACTAGACTATGGATAGAAGAGATTTTATAAAACTAGGTGTTACATTGGGTGTGAGCCAAGCATTAAGCTTGAAGGCATCTGCTCAAGCGTTCGATTCAACGAGAGGTGTTTTGGGAGCCCCTCATCATGCGGCGAAGGCGAAACGGGTCATTTATTTGTATATGGCGGGCGGGCCTTCCCAATTTGAGACATTTGACTACAAGCCTTATATGAAGCAAATGCATGGAATGGAGATGCCCGGTTCTGTTATGGGCGAGCAACGCCTTACAGGAATGTCTGGCAACCAGTCCTCTTTGCCCGTTGCGTCAAATCCTTATAAATTTAAAAAGCATGGACAGTGTGGAATGGAAGTGAGTGAGTTGCTCCCACATACGTCAAAAATAGTAGACGATATTTGTTTGATCAAGACGATGTATAGTGAAGCCATCAATCACGGTCCAGCGAACACATTTATGCAAACGGGTTCACAGATTGCAGGACGTCCGTCTATTGGCGCATGGTTAAATTATGGCTTAGGGACTCACAACGAAAATCTACCGCCGTTTGTGGTTATGCGGACGAAAGGCAAAGGGGGGCAGCCGTTGTTTGCTCGTCTTTGGGGAAATGGCTTTTTGCCTTCAGAGTATCAAGGGATAATGTTTCGTCCAGAAGATGATCCTGTTTTATTTTTAAACAATCCGGGTGGCATCGCAAATGAGATGAGGCGCGGAGTACTTGATAGTTTACGAGAGCTGGAACAGGTTCACCAAAAAGAAGTATTTGATCCAGAAATTGATTCTCGTTTATCTCAATATGAGATGGCTTATCGCATGCAGGGGTCAGTGCCAGAAGCAGTTGATCTCAGTAAGGAAAGCGACGAGACATTTAAACTCTATGGTCATGATTCTAAGACTCCGGGAACCTTTGCTAATAATTGTATTTTAGCCCGTCGTTTAGCTGAACGGGGTGTGAAGTTTATTCAACTTTATCATCAAGGTTGGGATCAGCATGGTGGTTGTCCAGGAGGCGTTAAACGTCAATGTGGCGAGACAGATCAAGGCTCAGCGGGATTAATTATGGATCTTAAACAACGAGGCTTATTAGATGATACTTTAGTAGTTTGGGGCGGTGAATTTGGCAGAACGGCTTATTCGCAAGGAAAGTTGACTGCTGAAAATTACGGTCGAGATCATCATCCTCGTTGTTTCCCTACGTGGATGGCAGGTGCAGGAATCAAGGGTGGTTTAACTTTTGGTGAAACGGATGACTTTTCATATAACATTGTCTCAAATGATAAAATGCATGTTCATGACTTTCATGCAACGATGCTGCATACTCTAGGGATTGATCACGAGCGTCTCACCTATAAGTTTCAAGGACGTCGTTTTCGCTTAACAGATGTTCACGGAAAGGTTCAACACAAAATATTTAGTTAGGAATTAAGCCTCTTCAAAAAAAACAGTGGGTAGATTTGGGCTCAGGCAACTCTCCCATCGTATGATACAGTGCGATCTCAAGGTTTTTGAAGGTCTTAAAACCATAGGCTTTTCTGGTAGTCAGATTTACTTTTCGGTTTAACCCTTC
>CAWUTK010000292.1:0-4723 GCA_963924785.1 uncultured Opitutales bacterium | reverse complement strand
GGGCTTGGTGACTTTGCCGCTAATGGTTATCCAGTCTCTAACGAGGCTTATTTCACCAAAAGGGATACCGACTTGTGCCATGCCCCAGGGTCCGGGATTCATTCCGAGAAAAATGACTTTTTTACGAGAGTTGCCCCATTTTTTCAAGTAGTCCTGATAGGGGGCCCAAGCATAGTCGAGCGGATTGTATACCGTGTGAGTTGGAGGGGAGAACTTTAACTTGTTTAAGGCAGTTCTTAACTTTTTGGATGAAGTTATTAAATGAGTTGCGGTAGCCATGTTTAATCGTTATTTTTTCGTTTTATTTTATCTACATAATAGTATGTCATTAAGGAGTAAGACAATATGAATGGAAAAGATTTTCCCGAAGTTGTAAAATTGATTAGAAAAAAAGATGTTCGCTATGAAAAAGGAGCGTACTTTTTTATGCGTCAGGCGTTAGATCACACGTTAATAGACTTGAAAAAGAGTCAGTTGGCGAAGAAATCTAACCATGTTTCTGGAGGAAAACTCATTGGAGGAATTCGGGATTTTGCTCTTTCTCAGTATGGTCCAATGACTTACACTCTTTTAACGCACTGGGGTTTGAAGAAGACGGATGACTTCGGTAATATTGTTTTTAACCTTGTTGATTACGGCGTGTTGGGTAAAACCGAGAATGATAGTCCTAAGGATTTTAAGGGTGGGTATACTTTTGAAGAGGCTTTTCTTCACCCTTTTCTCCCTAAAAGTAAACTTGGCGAAGTTGAGAAAAATTAAAGTTACAGTCATATGTTAAAATTCCCTGAAGCAGCGATCCCTGCCGATTTTCTTGATAGTTTAGATAACGAAGGCGTTATTCGCCGAAAGTTGGAGAATGGATTAACTGTTCTTTACAAACCAATGTGCGAACATGAACTAGTGTCTGTTCAATATTGGGTGAAAACAGGGAGCATCAATGAAGGCGATTATTTAGGCTGTGGCCTTTCGCATTTTTTGGAACACATGTTGTTCAAAGGAACAGCGAAGCGAGGAGCAGGTCAGATTGCGAAAGAAGTTCATTCTCTCGGGGGGCAAATTAATGCTTACACAACCTTTGATCGTACGGTTTATTTGATCGATGGCGCATCGGATACGTTTAGCGGTCTAGTTGATATTTTGACGGATGCTGTTTTTCATTCTGAATTGCCGGCAGATGAGATTGAGATGGAGCGAAAAGTTATTCTCCGTGAAATCAGTATGGGGAATGATAGCCCTGATCAAGAATTAGGAAAACGATTGTTTTCCACCGCGTTTCAAGAACATCCATTTAAATACCCTGTTATTGGGCATCGTGAATTGTTTGAAACGGTGACTAGGGAAGAATTATCCGAATATTATCAAGGGCGCTATTCTCCAGATAATACCGTGTTGGTTATTACGGGTTCGATTACCGAAGAGGAACTTGATAGTGCCTTGAATGATATTGTGAGCCTTGTGCCTCGTCGAAGAACAAGCCAGTGCTATGTTCCTTCTGAGCCGCGTCAGCTAACGAGGCGTGATGTGCATATCCCTCAAGAGGTGAATTTGTACCGTGGGATAATTGGATATAAGGTTCCCGGTATGCGTCATGAGGATGCACCTGCACTTGATATGCTCTCAATGTGTTTAGGCGGTGGGTATAGTTCTTTGCTTTGGCGTCGATTGAGAGAGGAGTTAAACCTTGTACACTATGTTGATTGTTCTTCATGGAATCCAGGCGAAGTCGGATTGTTTTATATCTCCTATTTATGTGATCCAGGCAAAGAAGCGGAAGTGGAGTCAGAGATCGAAAATATTCTAGCAAGTGTTTCTTCTGAAGGGTTTGATAAAGAACTAATGGATAAGGCGATTCGCCAATTAGTCGTATCGGTGATAAATGGGCGAAAGACTGTTTCTGGTGTAGCGGGTAAGATCGCAATGTCGGAAATTGTGCTGGGAGAAGGTAATTATGATCGGCGCTACTTTGAACAACTGAGTAAGTTGAATGTAAAGTCGGTAAGCAGTTTGATTGCGAAATATTTAGTCGAAGATCAAATGACTCGTGTGACATTGGGCCCGATCGAAAAGATTGAAGCCCCTCAGATTAATTCAAAAGGTAAGTCTGGTTCTGGTTTTGAAAAAATTGAGTTAAGTAACAATGTGCGAATACTTTTTGAAGAGGATCGATCATTGCCTAAGGTGCACTTTGGCCTGTATTCGCTATCGGGTCCTTGTTTCGAACCGAAGGGGCAACGTGGAATTAGTGGAATGTTGGCAACACTTTTAACGAAAGACACCGCGAATCGGGATGCTCAAGAAATTTCTAGTATTCTTGAATCTCATGGAGCCTCTTTTTACGAGAGCGTTGGAAATAATACGCTTAGTTTATCGATGGAGACAATGTCCGACGATTGGAGAATGGGATTCAACTTATTGCAGGAGAGTCTTTGGGATATGAAGATATCTCAGTCTACTTTGGATATTGAACGTAGTGGTAAGATTGCGAGTTTGAAGGAATCAGATGATGATGTTTTGGAATTTGGAAACAAGCATTTGAGGGAATACTTTTTTGGAGAGCATCCGTATTCAGTCAACAGTCTGGGGCTTGAACACGATCTCGTTTCTTTGGATATTAAAGCTTTGAATACTTTTAAGGAAAGTATTGTCTGTGGGTCGAATTTGGTTCTAACCGTCACTGGGGCTATGGATAAGCAGTCCGTGATGGATGAAATTGTTCCTGTTCTTGAAACACTGCCTGACCAGAAGATAGATTCATCTGTGATGCACCGCAAAATTGAGAGTGGCTCTGGAACCTATACCGTAGAGATGGATAAGGAGCAGGCGGTTGTTTTTCAAGCATTCCCTTCAACGGGTGCGACGAAAGATGATTTTATTGTAACAACTGTTCTCGAAGAGTTGACGAATGGTTTATCTTCAAATCTATTTAACCGAGTCAGAGAAGATAAAGGTCTCGCTTATTATGTCGGATCGAGTTCTGTCATGGGGTTATCTGGAGGGATGTTTTACCTCTATGCAGGAACACTTGATGAGCAAAGAGAACAAGTGTTTTCTGAATTTGATGCAGAAATCACACAGTTTGTAAAAGGGAAGGTTGATTCCACAGATCTTCAGAATTGTAAAAATCGCTTAAAGGTTCAGCGTCGTAATTATTTGCAAACGATTGGCGGTCGTGCGTTAAAGGCTGGTTTAGATGAATTGTATGATTTGCGTGTTAGAGGTTTAGTTGAATATGAATGCAAGTTAGATGACGTCACGGTTGAATCAATTCAGTCCTATGCAGAACAATTTTTAAATTTAGACAATTGTTTAAGGCTGAGTGTTGTGCCAAAGAAATCATCCTAGTAATTATAGTCTATAGGTTTTAATCGTGATAGTTGAAACAGGTTCTTCTTTTGTTCATTAGGTGTTTTGTTTTGAATCGAATTAATTAGTTGTTGTACGAAAATATAAATGAATTTCATTAAACGAATATTGATTTATTTGGGGGTATTGTCTTTTCCTTTCGTTTTGATGGGATTGACCTTTTGGCTATTTAAAGACCAGTTCGGCAGCTCGATGATCGTCTCGATATTAATGAGCGTCGGATCATTAGTATTAATGCTCACCATTTTGAATAAATACATGGATAAGGTTCGAGAAAAAGAAGGTGAAATCGTTTCAACCTTGGATCATCCATACTTAGGCAAAGTCAGCCGAAAAATAAAATCGTGGGAAGCGAAGATTGATATTCTAGGACTGGGAGAGGGTTTGCGAATATTAGGTCATAAATCAATTGAGCCTCTTGAGAATCAAATTAGCACGATTAAATGGATTGAAGCTAATTTGATTATAATTATTGAAGGATTAGAGGACTCGCTTGATGGGTTTAATATCGATGGTGATGGTTTTCCCATTCGACCTAGATTGTTTGTCGTTGATTCATTAATGTTAGATGACACGAAGATAAATTCATTTAAATTAATGTTTAATGTGAGTGATTCAACGGTTGAGTGGGGTTTTTATGCTGATTATGAAAACGGAGTTTTAAGTGATTTTGGCGTTAACCATTAAGAGGCAACATGAGAACACTGCTGATATATCTTGCCATCTGCACAGTCGCTATAAGCTTCAGTGGCATTGCGACAGCGCAGATTTATTCGGAATTGTGGGGAAAGAACGGTGAGAAATGGTCGCCTTCCAGCCGGTTGCCTGATTTCTCATTTGCGGGCTATCACTTCGGCGAAGATCCGTTGCCCAAGCCTAAGGTTACTGCGAATGTAAAGACCTTTGGCGCTAGGGGGGACGGCAAGACGGATGACACCGAAGCTTTCAATAAAGCGATTGAGGCGACGACGAGTGGTGCCATTTTTATCCCCAAGGGTCGCTATATCTTGCGAGACATTTTGTGGATCAAGAAATCGAACATCGTGCTGCGCGGGGAAGGCGCTGATAAAACTATTCTGCATTTTCCGGTGGAAATGGAGGATGTTCGGCCAAATACGAGTGCCACGACCTCGGGTCGTCCCACGTCCGGTTACTCTTGGTCTGGAGGGTTTATATGGGTCAAGGGTTGGGCTCCGCAGAAGGCGATTTCAGCGATCAGCTCAGAGCACAAGCGTGGAGAGAAAACTCTGACTGTCGAGGCATCCAACGGTATAAAGGTCGGTCAGCGGGTTCTGGTTGAATTGAAGGACGACGGAGAGAAGACACTTTTGGCTCATTTGTACTCCAACGATTCGGGAGA
>CAWUTK010000291.1:0-8075 GCA_963924785.1 uncultured Opitutales bacterium | reverse complement strand
CTAAACCAGTTGTCGCACCTAAACCAGTTGTTGCTGCCCCTAAGAAAGTTGCTAAACGCAGATACCCATTAAAGTCGGCCATGCCTTGGCCACCTACTCTCGATCCAGAAACAATCAATACATCAACGTTCGCCCTAGATGCTGAACTTGAAGTCACCTTATGGGCGAAAAGCCCGATGCTATATAATCCAACCAATATGGATATTGATCCCATGGGAAGAATTTGGGTAAACGAAGGCGTTAACTATAGAGAAAAGCTAGGTGTGCGCCGAGAAGCAGGTGATCGAGTCGTCGTCCTCAGTGATACTAACGGAGACGGCACTGCAGATAAGTCACAGGTTTTCATCCAAGACCCTATGCTTGAATCCCCCTTAGGCATTGCTGTTTTTGACAATCAAATCGTAATTTCTCAACCACCCGAAATCATCATCTACACTGACGTAAATCGTAATTTAAAGTTCGACAAAGATATAGACAAAAAAGAAATTTTCCTTACCGGATTCAATGGCCGTCAACATGATCACTCCCTACACTCGGTAACATCAGGGCCTGATGGAAAATGGTATTTCAACAGTGGAAACTGTGGGGGAATTTTCACAGACAAATCCGGAAAAACATTTCGCATGAATACCAAATATCGTGGCGGAGCCAGTGAAAAGAATTTCTATACTGCCACGAATAAATTGGACGGAGCTAAAAGTGACGACGGCTATGTATGGAGTTCTGGGTTCAGTGTACGCATCAATCCAGATGGGACTGACGCAGAAATCATAGGACACGGCTATAGAAACAGTTATGAGCAAGTGGTTAATTCTTTCGGCGACATGTTCCAAAGTGATAATGATGACTATTCCAGTTGTCGAAACTCCTATGTTTTGGAATATGGCTCAGCAGGTTACTATTCCTTAGATGGACAACACAAATGGCAAACAGCTAAACGTCCTGGTCAAGCAATCCCTCGAGCGCATTGGCGCCAAGACAACCCTGGCACCTTTGATGCAGGTGATGTATACGGAGCCGGTGGCCCAACGGGTGTTACCTTTTACGAAAACGGAGCGCTTTCAGAAAAATGGAACGGCACCTATCTCTCATGCGAAGCAACACGCAGTACCATCTTTAGCTACAAGCCAAAACCACAAGGAGCTAACTTTGAACTTAAGCGTTCAAACTTCCTCACTTCGCAATACAACCCAAAGACGATGTCACCAGAAACGGATGAACAAATCGACAAACGAATATATTTCAGACCTTCCGACATTAGCGTTGGCCCTGATGGAGCCATTTATGTAGCCGATTGGTATGATGCCGGTTCAGGTGGCCACAGCACTTCAGACGAAACAGCGTCCGGAGCCATTTACCGAATAGCGCCTAAGAACTTTAAATCAACCATTCCTGCAATTGACCTTTCATCCATCGCCGGTCAAATCGAGGTGCTGAAGAACCCTTCCCCTAGTGTTCGCTATTTAGGCTTCAATGCCCTCAAAGCTCAGGGTGATAAAGCTTACGCTTCGGTCAATAAATTACTAGATCACAAGAACCCTTACATTGCAGCAAGAGCTATTTGGCTACTTCCACATCTTGGGAAAAAAGGTATCGCTCAAGCCGAAGCTTTGCTAAAACACTCGAATCCTCAATACCGATTAGTCGCTTTTCGTAGCTTACGTCGTTCAGGTATAAACATGCTTCAGTTCGCTAAGTTATTAGCTAATGATTCTGATGCCGGTGTGCGCAGAGATGTCGCGATTTCTCTCAGTCCCTATACCGTAGAAGAAACCAAAGATATTGTTTCAACTTTGGCTAAAGGCTATGATGGTAAAGATAAGAATTACGTCGAAGCCATTGGCCTTGGTTCTCGTTTAAAAGAAGAAGGCATTTGGAAATCACTCAAAACTTCGCTTAACCAAAGTGATGCTTTAGCTTGGACAGATAGCTTTGCTCGCATCACGTGGAGACTATGGACAACGGCAGCACTTGAAGATCTAAAGACGAGAGCTCTCAGTGACAACCTAAGTATAGAACAACGTCTTTTTGCAATAGAGTCCATTGCCTTCATTGATGACGCAAAAGCTCCAGATGCGCTTTTTAAACTCAGTAAACAAATAGAGGTTAAAGAAATTCAAGATGTAATTCTCGGTTGGATAACAAGGCAAGGCCTGACTCAATGGAGTAAATACAACATCAAGGATCGCCTTAAAGAATCAGGCATATACGATCCCGAATCAATAACACTCTACCCTGTCCAAGTTCCTAAGCTATTGAAAGAATCACCTTACACAGTAGAGGATGTTGCTAAGCTGACAGGAGATCCTGAAAAAGGAAAAACAGCAATTCTTAGATGTACGATGTGTCATGAAGTCAATGGTGTTGGTCCAAACTTCGGCCCCCGACTAGAAGGCTGGGCAATAAAACAAACTAAAGGCGCAACGATCACTGCTATCGTATACCCCTCACGTGGCATAGCGCACGGTTTTAAGGGAACGGAGTTTACGCTTAAAGATGGAACCGTCATTCAGGGTATCACTGAAGTGAACGGCGACCCTACAACAGTCTTATCCCAAGGAGGTGTTTCTCAAACCATTCCTGGTTCACGGATTAAAAATAAATCTAATATGAAAAGTTCACTCATGCTTTCTGCCGACCAATTGGGACTAACAGCACAAGATGTCGCAGACATCGTTGCCTACATGAAACAGTGGGAATAAAAGTAAATAGCCACCCCCCCCTTGTTAAATCTTAATTAAAGTAAAACCTTACATAATATATAACAATGAAAACTACAATCACACGCTTATTTCTTAACATTATAGCAATGTTATTCATTTTACCTGTGTTCAGTTTTGCGGCAGAACCGATCACGACGATTCCAGAGAAAGGTCGACATAAATGGTGGGCACCTCGCCATGAGGAAAAAGTAGCTGAGGCCAAAACGGGAAAGGCTCAGCATGTCATGATTGGGGATTCCATTACTCATTACTGGAACAAGCAAAAGAACTACAAAGACACCTTCGCAAAGTACAATACACTCAATCTTGGATTTGGCGGAGATCGAACCCAGAATGTTTTGTGGCGCATCCAAAATGGAGAACTTGATGGTGTTTCACCTAAAGTCGTAACAATGATGATTGGGACAAACAACATTAAGAGGGATACTCCCGCTGACATTGCCCTTGGCATTAAAGCTATCGTTTCTGAACTGCGTCAACGCTTACCTGAATCAAAAATCATCGTATTCTCAATTTTCCCGCGCAAGCATTCGAGAGGCAAGGGGGAAGACTTCAAAGCAGTGGAAGACGTCAACAAACTCCTGCCTGCTATTGCGGACAATAAGAGGGTATTTCATGTTGATCTCAACAAAAACTTCCTTGATCAAAATGGAGAGATTAATCCGAAGTTATATGGAAGAGATATGCTTCACTTAAGCAATGATGGATACGCGGCTTGGACAAAGGCTCTCTTGCCACTCTTAGAAGGCATCGACCCAACTGAAGTAAAACAAGACACTGCCTCCAAAGAAAATACTAATGCAGACGATAACTCATCAACTTCATCAGACGACAGTTCCATTATTAGACTATGGCCGATAGAGATGATTGGGGGCGAAAAAAATAGACTTAAAGAAGTCTATAGAGATCGCAGAGGAAACAAGCAGTTATCTGGCATCCTGGATCCATATATGACTGTTTACAAAGCAAAAAGTGATAAGCCAACACCTGCCATCGTGTATTGCCCTGGAGGCGCTTATATGATTCTAGGAATACCTTCTAAGGAGGATATAAAGAAGTGGAACGACAAGGGCATTTCCATTTTTCTATTAAGATATACCATTCCGAATAACCCTGACGCAGCTTTCAAAGACGTACAACGAGCTGTGCGTATGGTTCGACATCAAGCTAAAAAATGGAATGTCGACCCCAATCAAATTGGAGTTTTGGGCAATTCCGCTGGTGCACATTTATCTGCTCGGTTAACTCAAAATTATGATCAAAAAGTCTACGACTTAATAGACGAAGCCGACAAGGAAAGTTGCGAACCCAATTTTGCGATCCTGCAATGTGCCGCCTATTTTCAGGGTAGAAAAATGGATAAAGAGTTTGATGCGGAAATGTTCCACATGAAAAACAAGGTGGCCCCGACCTTCCTGACCTATTCAAAAGATGATAAATTCTGTAAGGGCGGAGTGGAATATGACAAAAGACTTAAAGCAGCCGGTGGCTCAATCAACCTCAAGCTATTCGAAAAAGGCGGACATGGCATGGGTGGATGCGACTGGATTACCCCCGCTATGGAATGGCTCAAAGAACAAAAGATTATAAAATAAATCTACTAACGAATTCACTATGAATAAAAGAACAACCCTCCGACTCCTTGGGGCTATGACTGCCCTACTCTTCACCTCACTGAATAGCTATGCTCAAGAAGCGGAAAGCGAGATCCAATTTGGTTGTGATCGATTTGCAGTTTCATTTACGTCGACTGGTGGCATTAAAGAAATCACATCCCCCAAGAAAGAGCTTTATACAGGCACAACTAAAGCGAAAACCCCATCCAACTTCACATTAGAGTTACAAAAAACGGTCTATGGGGTAACCGATGGAAAGCGCTGGCGAATAAAACTCGATTCAGTCAATAAATCAAAGAACCTACTTATCCTTTCTTCTAAAAAAGAAAAAGGCGCTCAACTCACATTTAAAGTCATAAATAAAAAATCCTACTTAACGCTTCACCTGATCAAGGTAAAGACGCCAAAAGGTTCACATGCAACAAGGTTAGTCTTTGGAGGGATACCAGAACTAAGATCATTCCCGCTTATAGCTGAAGTCTTTCGATCCCGTGGAACGTCTCTTGAATTCACAAGTTTGCTCAAGCGAGCACCAAACACACCCTTAGGATCGATGGCCATCTGGTATCCAGAAAATGATACTATTGATGATGAGATACTCTACAATGTCTGGGTTAATGAAAAACTCCCCCATCCGAAAGTTGAAGGCGAATGGACTGTAGAACGTGCCAAGCAGTGGGTTGCGGGATACACCGAGGAATTAAAACATTTCGGTGAAATGTATATGAACGGAGAAAACTTAGATGATCTTAAAAAGTGTGTCGATTACGCAGCCAAACTAAAAATAGCAAGCGCTTATATGCATCTAATGACTTGGTCAGGACGCTATCACCCAGTGGATAAAGATATTTACTCACTGAACCCAAAACTCTTCCCCAATGGGCGTTCAGACTTCAAAGAACTGTCTGATTATGCTAAAACAAAAGGTGTTCGACTCGCCATGCGAACGTTAAGTAATGCTATCAGCTTGCAAAACCCGACCTACGTTTCAAAGAAACCCGACAGTCGACTCTCAAGTTTCTGGCGTGGCACACTGGTCAAAGAAATCAACCCAAAGTCAAAAGAGCTCGTCATCAAATCAGATAAAACACTACCGACGAGTTACGGTATGGGCGTGGGTAAAACTAAGCCAGCGGCGACTAATACAACCTTTAAATTTCTTCAAGTTGATGATGAAATCATAAAATACGACTCATATGTTGATAACAAAGATGGAACCGTTACGATTAAATTCGGTAGAAGATTCACAAGAGGCTTTGGCTTCACTCAGGCAACTGCACATCAAGCAGGAGCGCCTGTTAAGCTTTTAGTCGGCGACTTTAATGACAAGGTCACGGGTGATCATGATTCTACCCTTGTTGATGAAATAGCGGGACAATATGCTGACTTCAATAACGAGATGCAACTCCTCACAAGTAACTTTGATGGGTTAAGAATATATACCGTTTTAACAGCCTATGGAGAAAATAAATTTGTAGGTGGCGTTTACAACAAGCTCGACCATTACACATCCTGTACCACTTCTAATGGTCCACCGAAATGGGGTTATTTTGAAAAAGATTTTCACTCCGTAAAGAAAGCACATGGACTCAATAAGAGCTACTATCCTAAAAAAGGACATTCAATTCCACAGAGAATGGCATTGATGATTGGTCTACACCAAGATCATTGGGCCGCCCCTAGTCCCTATGCTTATTCCTATGGGATTGTCCCCAATGCGGTGGCTAGCTACAATTGGTTAAGTGTTCAGGCACAAACAGGTATTCATGATCTTGACTTAAATATTTTAGATAACTTTGGACTGCTCGATAACTATTCAACGGCCATTCAACAATGGCGGGAACATGGTCCTCTTTTACCAAAATCAACTAAGGATAGAATTTTCAATTCCTACGGTTCCGGAAAATACCCAGAGCAAGTAGAACATTTTCGATTTGAAGATACAGGTGACAAGTTAGACGTCATCCCCTTTCGCCCTATGAGACGTAAGGTAGGTGACAGAGGATGGGGTTATATACAGGAACACGGCCCCGTGTATACGTATCAGTATATACAACCAAACACGGACGGACTTGTCCAAGTAGAAAACCCTTACCACGAGCAGACTCCAGAATTCATCATACGCGTCATGAAAGATTTCAATAGAGATTCTCTGACAGGCTTCATTGATGAGAATAATATCATCAAAGGTGATGAGGAACGAGAAAGGCTCGCCGATGAACTGAATAAAGATGCAAACATCGCCGTTCACAATGAAGGATTGAAAGAACAAACGGGTAAGGTCAATTACCGGATAATGATCCCTCCTCAAAAGAAAGAAAAAAGAGGACTGAGGGTAAATTCAGGTGAAATGCAGTTGGAGATGTTACCCAATGGAGCTAAGATTTCTTATGACAATAAATTGGGGAAGCCTAAGTTGTTCAATCTTGAGGATAAAAAGAAACACGGCATGATTGCATACGCTGCCCCGACGAGTCTTCTCAATGCGAAAGGTATCGGTGTTGTTATCACGGGTGACGGCAGCAACGCTTTATTCCTTATACGTGTTATTGGCGGTGGAGTTAGAGATTATGTCATCCCCATCGACTTCAAAGGAAAGCGCTACATTGAAATTCCAGACCCTCAAGTTTCTTGGTCTGAATCCAGATGGCCCATCACAGCGTCATGGAAACGATTTAGAGGCCATACCATTAAGTCAGTTGCAACGGGCTTAGCGATTGTTCCTGGTAAAACAAAAGCCTCCGTCATTGTTGAAGACATCAGATTGCTACCAGAGCTAAAAACTTCGCTGATAGACCCCGTCATCCAATATGCGAAAGGCACCGTATCAATCAAAGGTGAAATCCATTCTGATACACACATTAGGTACAAAGGTGGCAAGACAGCTGGAATTTTTGATTTAAACTGGAATAAACTAAGAGATTTGCCAGTGACAGTAGAGATCGGGAACGTGCCAAAAGGACGCTCCAACATATCTGTCAAAAACAATAATACAGCAGGAAATCCTTGGCTAGAATGCCAATTCTTCGTCAAAGACAATCCCATTCACAGCATCAAAAAATAATAATATTATTACAAAAATGGACATACGGTTCCCATTTAAATACCATAAATGAATCAAACCCCATCGACTACAGTCTTCTCCAACCGATGTATTGGAATTGGACCTAACATTTGTTTTGTCTCACAGAGTTCACAGAGAACACAGAGGAAAAATAATTGAACACTTAAGAAATGGATTTAAAAAAAGACCAACTAGTATCTAAACTACTAGAAACTGAAAATAACGTCCCGACTAAAATTGCTTCAGTAAAATCTTTAACTGACTACGCCAACCTTGCGAAAAAACAGAGCTGGAAACAAAAACTGGATCCTAGCACGAGAGAGCTAAAGAGCAAAGCAATCAAGATAACAGGCACGGTCTGGTCGGATGCAATTGAAAAGTCTCTAGAAGAAAACAACTATGTCCATATTCCAAAAATGGATGAACCGGTTTATATAGACCGCCCTATCATTGTAGAAACCGGCACACAAATCATTGCCCATCCAGAGACTGAAATCAGAATTATCATAGATGAAGTCGAACACTGCCTGATACAAAACAACAGTATTGTATCGGGACAAGAAGGCCGGATTGAGCTTTGTCAAGGCGCTGATCGCGACATATTGATCGAAGGCGGAATATGGTCAGACCAAAGAAATAATGGTGCAGGACCACAAGGGTTCCGCAAAGGAA
>CAWUTK010000290.1:0-8439 GCA_963924785.1 uncultured Opitutales bacterium | reverse complement strand
AATTTTCAAATTCCACATTTTTACGGGGGTATGGCACTCCCTGGGGAAAAACCAAAAGCGTTCTTAGAAGTTTGGCCGATTGACAATATACCGGATACACAAGGAGGCGCTAGACGTGTTCGAAAAGACAATACACTTAATCACATGAGCGGAACCTCTGGAGTGGAAATTTATCGAGGGGGCATAATGGGTGATTTGGAAAATGATCTTATTATGCCAGAACCAGTAGGACGTTTAATTCGTCGAACAAAAATTGAGAAAAAAGGGGGCATGCGTATTTTACATAATGTTTATGACAAATCTGAATTTATTCGCAGCGCCGATCCTAACTTTCGACCAGTGAATGTTGCGACAGGTCCGGATGGATTAGTCTACATCGTGGATATGTATCGGGGTATTATTCAGCAGGGGAGCTGGACGGCTCCTGGGTCTTATTTACATCGTATCATTAAGACGTATGGGTTGGATGAAAATATTGGGCGTGGTAGGATCTATCAAATCAGTAAGGATGGCGCAAAACGTTATCCTCGGCCGAATATGATAAATGAGAGTTCTGTTGAACTGGTTCCTCATCTTGCCCATGTGAATGCCTGGTGGCGTATAAACGCACAGAAATTAATGGTCACTCGGCGAGACATGGCGGTTGTGCCCGAGTTGATCGAAATGGCTAAATCGCATTCAAATGGAATTGCTCGTATGCATGCACTTTGGACACTTGATGGTTTAGGTAAAACTCAATGGGATCTGGTTCAGCACGCTATTAAGGATAGTGATCCGCGTGTTCGCGAAGCAGCGATTCGTTTAGCAACCCCTTGGTTGAAAAAGGATCGAACATTGGTTGCTACTATTTTACCCATCAAAGAAGAAACGAATAGTCAGGTGTTGGTTCAAATCATGAACACATTACATGCTGTCGGAGACCTTGACTCTCGAATAATGCTTTTTGATACACATCGTGACGCGCATTATGGATTGGCGCAAATGGAGAAGGTTATCCTTGCTAGAGAAGGAGCTGCGAGAAAGCGTGCACTAGAAATTAAGAATAAGAATGCGGCTGATGTTGCTTTTCATGATAAGGGTAAATTGCATTATGATATGTTGTGTTCCTCTTGCCATGGAAAAGATGGTCAAGGAATGAAAGCTGGAACAATGGTGTTGGGTGCGCCGCTTCCTCGTTCTAGTCGAGTGAATGGTGGTAAGGACAGATTGATTGCATTAGTCTTGAAAGGTTTAACGGGGGAAGTAGACGGAAAAGACTATGGTGTCATGTTGCCTCTCGAAAATAATACAGACGCTTATGTCTCTGAAGTGCTTAGTTATATACGCAGCAGTTGGGGGAATAAAGCTGGTAAGATTACTGAAGCAGAAGTTAAGGCTCTCCGTGATAAGATAACGCAGAAAATAGGAATGTATACCTTAGAAACCCTCAATGACGCCTTTCCTAATACCATTCAAAATAAAAAACGCTGGAAATTTAATTCTAACTTGAAAAAAGGTGATTTTAAAGCGCTAGCAGATGGTGAGTTGGCAAAACGTTGGTCTTCGAACAAAGGCATGGCAGCGGGACAATGGTTTTCGGTTCAGCTAGAAAAACCTGTCATGATAAGTGGTTTGGTTATGAATCATGGTAAGTCAAAGAATGATTATGCTAGGGCCTATGAAGTGCTTGTTTCTTCTGATGGTAAAGCGTGGAAAAAAGTAGGGGACTTTGAAGGGACTCCTTCTCTCTCACAATCAAAGTTTAAACCAGTTAGGGCTAAATATATAAAAGTGGTTAATCAAACAGCACCAGGAGTCACTCACTTGTATTGGTCAATACATGAATTAGATGTGATTCTCGAAAAATGATACGCCTAGTTTTTTATGGGTGAGGTATAACTAATTACTATTATTGCTTTCACGCCAGTTATTAGGTGTCACTCCATGGGATTTTTTAAAGAGCTGAGAAAAATGTTCGCCAGAGTAAAAGCCGCAAGTGTCTGCAATTTCTATGATCGGAAGTTGACTGTTCGATAATAGCTTCTCCGCTTCAACGAGCCTAAGGTTGTTGATGTGTTTAATGGGGGAGGTGTTTGTGAGACTTTTAAAGTAATGGGAAAAACGGGTTCGTTGTAGATCACACTCATTCGCCATGTTATCAAGGGTCCATTCTTTTTTTAGGTTGAAAGGTAATTGTTCAATGAATGCTTGGACCTTTTGGCGGATAGTTATTGTGACAGAGTCTTCTGTTTCCTGGATTTCGTAGTTATCCAACAGTGCCAGTAATAATTCATTAATATAAACCTTAAGGTGAGTGTCTTTAATGATCGGAGTCGGGGTTTTTAATAATGCATCCATTTTTTGAAAGATATTATCTAAATCTTTTTTAGAGGAAGAAATTACGGTATGACGGATATAATTTTCGAGTGATGTAAGCTCTTTTTTTGAAAGTAAAACCCAATCAGGCCAGGTCCATTTTTCATTAGGTTGAGAGACTTTGACGTCGAGGATAATCCAGTATAAATGGCTAGCGGTTATGTGAGGGTCTCCCACTTTGTGTTTTTGCCATGGAGCCATCGCGGTGATGTCTCCATTTTGTAAGAGATGATTCTTTTTGCCATGATCAAAATGAAGTTGACCACTTGCTAAAAGGGTTATTTCGATGCCTTCATTGCAGTGCCATTCTAAACCCCAGTCTTGGTCATCTGTGCAATTCCAATAACCGAGTGAAATTAATTCGGGGATGATGTCTTTCGGAAGTTGAGTGCCGGGGTAACTTCCATGTGAAAAGCACTGGCACTCAATTTGATCTTGATTACTGGCATTTTTGAGAGGCTCGCAAGTGTCTGCTACTAGGTTTCTTGACGCTTTTTTGAGGGGTATCTCTTTGTCGTTTTCCATCTTCTATATTGAGCCATTATGTTCTATAAAGCGGGTTTAAATGAACATAATGGCTGATGTTGTCGGAGGTGTAAATATTTTAAGTGTTCCTTGTTTTTTAACCACTGGTAAATATATCATTTGAAATTTGGATGAAAGTGAGGATGTTTTGTATCATAACTGTATTAATTGAAATGAGGAGATTTTTATGATAATTGGATGTTTTGCATTAATAGAACCTTTTAGTCCTTTAGAGCGACAATTTGAAGCCATTAAAGAAATGGGGATTGATTATGCTGATTTAACGGATAATCACAGCGGTGCTAGTCTTGGAGTGGAATATGGATTCAATGCTTCTATGAGCTTGGACACGCACCCTGCCTTTATTAGAGACATGGCTAAGTCTAATGGTCTTACGCTTACTTCGGTTTGTGCACATGCCAATTTATTGGATCCTGCCTCACCTGAACGTTATGGAACAAATAATATAATTAAGGCTATCCGATTGGCTAATTTGCTAGGAATCAAACAAGTGATTACGACAGAGGGGGATCCTAAAACGGATTTTGGGCATAACCTCACTCGTGAGCAGCAATTGTTTTCTGTTGCAGAAAAATTACACGAACCTATCAGATGGGCAAAAGAACTTGGTATTGAACTCTTGTTAGAGCCACATGGTGTATTGACAGATTCGGTGAGTGGTATGACTGACCTATTAGACGTCTTGGGTAATGAAGATTGTGTCGGCGTAAATTTGGACACAGGGAATTCATGGCTTGGTGGAGGCGATCCTCTAGAATTTGTGAAGGTGTTTGGTAAACGTATAAAGCATGTTCACTGGAAAGATATGGGTGAAGAGTGGGTTGAGAAACGTGGCACGATCTATGGCTGTGGAATGGGGTCTATCCCTTTAGGAAGTGGTGTTATTGGAATTAAGGCGATTGTTGATGCATTGAACGATGCGGGCTTTGATGGCCCTACGACTTTAGAAGTTGCCGGTAAAGAAAATGTATTGAAGTCCACTGAGTTTCTTAGAGCTTGCGAATAAAGTTTAATTTATCTCTTGGAGGGATTTTTAGGCGATCTCTAACTGTGTTTATTATGGGGCTATGAGGCACAGATCACTAATTAAGGTTCTCTAGGAAGGATAAGCTTTAGTTTTCTTGGTTCGTTTAAGCAGGCTAAGGCTATTCGACTGCTAGTTATCAGGTTTCTGTAATTGACTAAATATCATAGTGTGTTATCAATATCATGTGAAATGCTTCGATTGTTATGTCGTTTGATATTCCAGGCTAAAGTATTTGCTGAAATCCCTCATTTATTCTCAAAAATATTTAAATTATGATCTTATTCAAAAAATGGTTTTTGTTACTCTTTCTAATCTCAGGCGTAGTTTTCATTGAACAAGCGCAAGCTGCAGTTGGTCGTTTTGTTCGTGTTGAGATACCGGGAAATCATAAAATCTTGTCACTGGCTGAGGTTGAGGTTTTTGAGGGTGGGGTGAATATTGCACCTAAAGGGAAGGTTTCAGCAAGTTCTGATACCAGCAATCAACCACAAAGAGCGATAGATGGTAATTCAGATGGGAATTATGGGAGAGGGTCTGTGACTCATTCTAAGGGTGAAACAAATCCTTGGTTAGAAATAGATCTATTACGGACTGCAGATATTGAGAGCATTAAAGTTCATAACCGATCAGATTGCTGTGGTGAACGTTTGAATGCTTTTACTTTGAAGATTTTAGACAATGATCGTAAGGAGCTTTATTCTGCAATCAAGCAACAGGGCGATGCAATGGTCGGTTTTGTTTTCAAGGCTGGTAAGTTGGTTCGCGCTGATTCGACCCTAACGCTTGTGGCCTGTGTGGGTGACAGTATCACTTTTGGCGCGGGTATTCCAAATCGTAATATTAATAGTTACCCGGCACAATTAAATAGAATGCTGGGTGATCAGTGGATCGTTCATAATTTCGGAAGAAATAGTGCAACGTTACTTACAAAAGGTGACCTTCCTTATATAAAAACACCTCAATATGCTGCCGCTATTTCATCTAATCCAAATGTCGTTGTTATTAAGCTGGGGACAAATGATACGAAACCTAATAACTGGCAACATAAGGCCGACTATGTATCTGACTACGTTGAGATGATTAACGTTTTCAAAAATTTGGAATCTAGTCCAGAGGTTTGGATTTGTTATCCCGTTCCGGTTTATCCTGAACGGTGGGGTATAACGGATAAGGCAGTTCGGGAAGAGGTTATTCCATTGATAAATGAAATTTCAAAAAAAGCAGATGTAAAAATTATTGATTTGTATGCAGCGTTATCAGATAAACCAAACATGTTTCCAGACAAGGTGCATCCCAACACTGCAGGTGCAGGAATTATGGCAAAAACTATAGCTAAAGTTGTAGGGGATATAATTCCCAAATACACAGGGCTCAATATATGGGATAATATTCCTGCTAAAGAATGGACGGATGCCTATCCCGTTGGCAATGGTCGTCTGGGTGCTATGCCATTTGCTAATTTTCCCAAAGAAAAAATCTTGATCAATGAGGAGACCATTTGGGAAAAACCCGATTCGATGTTTATGGCTGAAAATTCTTTTGAGCACCTTGAGAAAGTTCGCGAATTAGAAGCCTCAGGCGATTACCGAGCTGCTGATGATTATTTTGAAAAGCATATTTCAGGTGGAGGTAGTAAGCATAAAAATCCCTTTAGTTACCAGTTGCTGGGCTGGCTTAATCTGGAATACAAAAAGACTTCCGCACTTCGCAATACTTATCGAGAGCTGGACATGGAAACAGGAGTGGCTCGAAATATTTATAGACTCAAGGATGGTTCAAAAATCATTCAAGAGGTATTTGCTAGCACTCCAGATGATGTTGTCGTTGTTTCAATTTCTGCAGATAAGCCAATAACTCTTGAAATCGCTCTTGATGGGGCTGTGGTAGAGGGGGACGATTTAGTAAAGGTTGCTTCGGCAGATGGGAAAGAAGGAACGCAATTTGTGGGCCGAGTGAGAGTTGTTCAAAGCGATAAGGTTGAAGTAACAGAAAAGTCGCTCTTGGTAAAGGATGCGACAGAGATAACATTTTACCTTTCGGCTTCCACTAACTTTGATTATAAAAATGTCCTTTCTCGTTTGCCAGATGGGTGGCAGAAATCAGCGCTTGGTGACCTTGATAAACTAAAAGGAAAAAGCTTAGTTGATATTAAAATAGACGCCATAGAGGATCACCGAAAGTACTTCAGTCGTGTATCGTCTAGTTTAGGAACGACAGCAGAAGAAGTGCGTGGATTACCCACTCGGGAGCGCTTAGATCGCATTAAAAAGGGAATGCATGATGACCCTGAATTAATGAACACGTATTTTCAGTTTGGTCGTTACTTACTAATCGCTTCTTCAAGACCAGGGTGCTTTCCTGCAAATTTACAAGGTTTGTGGAATCCTCATAAGAAAGCTCCTTGGGGGTCAGACTATCATTTGAATATTAATATTCAAATGAACTATTGGTTGGCAGAGACAACCAATCTTTCGGAGATGCATAGACCCTTTATGGATCTTATTCGCCATTATCAAATACCAGGGAAAGATATGGCTCGTCGTTTAGGTATGAAGGGTTGGTGCATGGGGCATTCAACAGATATTTGGGGAAGTGCACGTTTAATGGGGAACCGACCCATGTGGGCTGGCTCATTTTTTGGAGGTCAATGGATGACGTTTCATATTCTTGAACATTACCGCTTTAATCGTGATAAACAATACTTGGCGACGAACTGGGATATTTTGACGGCGTCAGTTGAATTTGTTGAGTCTTGGTTGATTCCTGGTCCAGATAATACATTAATGGCAAGGCCAGCGAGTTCTCCCGAAAACTCTTTTAAGTATACTGATAATAATGGCAAGGAGCACACTGTTTCGCTTAATGCCGGGAATTCCTATGATCAGTTTATGATACTACAGGTGCTTAACGATTATGTCGAAGCGGCCAAGGTGCTTGATAAATTGAAGGATCCTTTTGTTGAAAAAATCCAATCAATCATACCTAGAATCTATAAACCTCGCATAGCTGAAGATGGTCGCCTTATGGAATGGAGACTACCGTTTAAAGAACTTCATCCCGGTCACCGTCACATCTCCCATGTCATTGGAGCCTATCCAGGGAATCAAATTAACCTCGATGAAGACCCGCAGATGCGTGATGCGGTCATTAAGACGATTGAAGGGCGCCTAGCTAAAGGTGGAGCAGGAACGGGTTGGAGTCGTGCTTGGACGATTGGTATGTTTGCAAGGTTTTCTGATGCTGATCGTGCTTACGAGAACCTACATGCAATTCTTTCTCGATCGACTATAGATAATCTATGGGACAGTCATCCGCCGTTTCAGATAGATGGCAACTTTGGTTCAAGTGCTGCCATTGCGGAGATGCTATTACACAGCCACAATAATGAAATAAAATTGTTACCAGCTTTGCCTAAGCAATGGCCCGATGGTTACATCAAGGGATTACGAGCACGTGGAGATTATACCGTGTCCATTCAATGGAAAAAAGGTGAACTTTTGGAAGCCGTGATCAATGCTGGCGAAAGCAGTAAAGGCGATATTCGAGTCATTTATAAAGGTAAGTCGAAAATTTTGAAGATGAAACCGGGTGAAGAGACTTCCATCAGTTCTAGCGATTTTTAAAAATCAATTGAGTTGGTCCACTTAAAGGAAACGATTTAGGATTTATTCTGCTTGCGCTGTTTATTATACCAAGCGCGTAGGGGTAGGAGGAGCAGTGCAAGGATCATAACATAAGTTGAAGGTTCGGGTACAGCTCTGTATTGTAACCATAACGCATTATCGTGACTTGCTACTGACCAGCCAACCTGCCATGCCCCGGTGTTATCATCAAAGCCAGTCGTGTCTAAATTGAAATAATCAGCATTGAAGCCAGCTATACTGCTTGCACCGATGATTTTAACTTCAGTGGTTTTATCCCAATCATATCCAGTGTAAGTGCCGTTGCTATCGATTTCAATCGTGATCGAATTGGTAGAGGCACCCGTAAAGTCAAGTGAACCCGTGAATGCCATATAATCCCAATCTGTTCCTACTGTTCCTGATGCTTCATTGTATGTGTCCCCACCACCGACTAAAGCATTGGTTCCACTATCTCCCATACCACCGGATACTGACCATACATAAGTGCCGCCAGTCCAAGTTGAATTACCTGCGATATTTAAAGTGCCATTTGCCGTCCTTGTGCCTGGGGAAATAGAACCAGTCGTCATGGTCAATGCCCCGCCGACTGAACCACTGCCGTCCGTTGTTACCGTTCCACCATTCACAGTTAACCCTCCACCGATTGAGCCTGTTAATGCTAATGTCCCCGCCGTTACTGTCGTCAAACCTGTGTAAGTATTAGTGTTGCTAAGCGTTAATGTTCCAGTCGAAGATTTGTTAAGCGCACCCGTTCCAGAAATGACACCACTGAGCGTCTGATCGGCAGAAGTATCGAAGGTCAATGTTCCGCTATTTACAATTGCCCCGGCGTAGGTTCCTGATCCCAATGATCCAGCACTTGTAACA
>CAWUTK010000289.1:0-12907 GCA_963924785.1 uncultured Opitutales bacterium | reverse complement strand
TAAACTAACAACTTGGCTCCAGGCTGAAAATGTCCTGCACTGTTTATCAATTTTAAATTCACGAGACAACTTTGCTGTCATGTGTGCAGGGATTAGCTTGCAGATTTGATGGAGAATCGTAATATTTTTTTTGGTTGGTTTCGTTTGTTTCATACCAAAGGTTCTACTTTAGAACCCAAAACCAACCAACTTTTTATTTCCTATGGGATGACTGTGATTCAGAAAAGCTAATGATACTTTCGTTGTATCTCAATAACTTATCGGACGATGCACTAGTTTGAAGTAACCGTTGCTTTCAAGCTGAAATTAGAAATAGACAAACTTGGTGATGTCGCTGCTGCAGTGTATCTTGATATTCCAATTACAATGTAGTCGTAATCTTGAACAAGAGTGGGGGCTGCTGTAAATGTTGATAGATCAATGATAGCCGAATAGCTATTGAATCCAGCAGGTCCCGTGATGAAATCTGCTGCACCGCCACCTTGCCCCTGGTAAATTGAACCAAGACCATCCCAAGCTCCATTCCACCCAAGGTTATAATCATCAAATACCCCAGCTGTTCCTATGAGTATATCTGCATCGGAATGTTCCCACGCGTTACCATAAGGAGAGGCGAGATTCATTGTGAATGTAGAGGATGTAGAATGTGTACTGTTTTCTTTGTATCCCCAGATGTGGATATACACATACTCGTTTGCGTCGCCTTTATTATAATCAAAGTTTAATTCAAGCTGATTTAGACTTGGATCATTGATCGCTTTGAGGTTTACCATAATAGCGGCTGCGCCATCGCTTTCTGCGGTCCCTGTATTGGTGCTTGTATTGCTAATGGTGCCATTATTGTAAGTCCAAGCACTAGCAGTGCCTTTATGGAAGCCACTTTCATCGCGTTGTAGTATGCTGTATGGGCTCGTGTTAATTTCATTGATCCCATCAACAAGTGTTAGACTGTTATCGGTGCTAGAAGTTATCACAAGTTTGATACTCCCTGCTGCACCACTAGAATCTTGGACGACTACTGCAGACATTCCATTTTCTTCAAATCCCATTAGGTGAATGTTTTCTATGGCGACACTGTCGAAGAGGTAACCAGAGGTGATTAAATCAAATTCTGCGGAGCCACCTGTATAAGCTGAACCATCAATATTGATAATCGCTTGCGAGAGAGCAGACCATCCTAATGCATTAATGGGGGAGATGCCTGTTTCGTTAAGCACGAAATTAAGGTTACCCATATTATTCTCAAGTGACATGTTCATGCACAGAAATTGAATATTTGCACTGTCTCCCACAATTGTGAAGTCAGCTTCGTCATATTATCCAATAAATACTTG
Source organism: uncultured Opitutales bacterium (assembly GCA_963924785.1). Classification (GTDB taxonomy): domain Bacteria; phylum Verrucomicrobiota; class Verrucomicrobiia; order Opitutales; family CAJWYM01; genus CAWUTK01. The sequence continues at coordinate 11,573 of CAWUTK010000289.1, read as the reverse complement.
TCCTAATAGGCTAACCGTTCCTCCATCAATAGTGAAGTCACTGTTTAATAAAACAACATCGTTCGCTGTGCCATTCACTAGCTCTATGCTTCCACTGATAAGGTGAACGACGCCATCACCTACGAAGTACATACCTCTTCCTGATATATCAGTGTATAATGTTCCTCCATCTATAATGAGTTCTCCATTATTTATAAGAGAAATGTCGTTTGTGGATAGAGTGCCTCCATTCAGTATGTAAGATGACGATTGAAAGGTGTTGCCTGTGACAATTAGCTTTTCTGTTGTGACAGTGCCTGCGCCCTGGTAGAAGACACCAATGTTTCCATCAAGGCCCACATTTATACCTTCAGTTCCTGTAAGCGTAAGGTCGTTCCCAAAATTTAGAAACACGCCTTGGCTTGTTGAGTTTCCGACACTCAGTGTTGAAGCGGTTGCATTTTGATCAAGAATAACGGTAGCTGCTACGGTTACATCAGCATTTTGACTGACTGTTTTATCAGACTAATTTCCATCAGTTTAAAACGTAGGGTCAGTATCCGGTTCCGGTTCTGGGTTAGTGATGCCAGTTAAATTTAGGAATGCTGAAGCGAACCGCTCACCAAGTGTTACGGTGCTGTTCGCATCGAAATGAATGCCATCAAAGAATACGAGGTCTGTAGTCGATACGAATTCGGAGTATGGATCTGTTTCACCAATCGCAGTTTGAGCATCGGCTATCATCGTCATCCATGCGGTGTAATCCACACCATTTAGTATATATGAACGTGTGATTTCCCCAATTACGAAAGGTAAATTTGAACCGTAATTGTTGCGAACATCTTCGATGAAGGCAGTTAGATTTGTTTGGTAGGCAGCAGCAGTTGTGTTAAAAGCATCGCTTTCTCCCTGCATCCAAAGCATGCCGACGACTTCAGTGGAGTATCCCGCTGCTTGTAGGGCCGTAATGCCATCCGCTACTGTTCCTTTAAATGTTGTATAGCTAGGTCCGTAGGTAGGGTTCCATTGGTAGACTAAGTTGGTGCCCTTTTCACCGTGTTTGATGATTGCGTATGTCTCAGATGGATTAGCATCCGCAATGGCACGACCAAAGCTCACTTCTGGTCCGAAGTGAAGTCCTGACGCAGTATTTTTCCTCCGCTTCCTGGGCGTAGGGTTGTTAGAGCTGAAGGCGCATTTAGATTTTCGTAATAGAATTGAATGTCATCTTGTGGAAGTTGCAGGTTTATTGGGCTTGTTGGCAGACCCGTGCTTGCAGACTGTCCCACTGCATTTGATTGGCCTCCTAAAAGAATAACTTTGATTGTTGGGTTTGAACTGCCCTGTGAAACATTCATTTCAATCGAAGCAAATGTTGTGGCGCCATATGGATCTTTGGGTGCAACTATCCATTTGTTTGTGCCAGTATTTTGACTTGAAGGAGTTCCAGATAACGTGCCATCATTCGCAATTGATAACCAAGAAGGACCTGAAATGAGACTGTAAGTGATAGCTAAGCCTTCTGGGTCGGTAGCTGTATTTGCGATGCTATTATTATAGACAGAGCTAGTTGAAGCATTCCCTGTGTCATAGACTTCTGCATCGAAGACTGGAGCTTCATTTGTATTGCCTGTTGCATAATATCCAGCATTCCAGTGCATATTGCTGATTTCAGCATTGCTACCTGACCAAACGGGATACCCTGCGTTAACTAAACTGGCTGGTTTAATATCGATATGCTTGATAAGAGACCAGTTTGCTAGAATAGCACCCGTTCCTTTATTCAGGACTTGATTAGGTGCGATTGTAATAGTGTTGAGACCTGCATTGGGAACATGAACGATCGCTTGGTATGCATCATTTAAACCTTTTGAAGTATTATCCCACCATGTTTCCATGAAGGTAACGACTAGCCAGTTGTTAGGGCTGTCGGTTGTTACATCGATACTTAGGCTTGCTCCATTAGGCCCTTGATGTTTAGGAGATCCAAATTTGTAGGTTCCATAAATGAAAGGAGAGCCAAAGTAATTATACTGCTTGTACCAGTCATGGTGGCCATCATCTCCTTTATCGATTAAGCGAGAATGAGAGTTATCTGCTACGATGTCATTGGCAGTAAGGTCTTCAGGGTACGCGATTTTGGTAGAAGAGGCGACATTGAAGGAACTGCTCGTTTTGCCGAATGTAAAGTTTTTTTCATAGCCAAGGTCATAGGTGATGGCTGCATATGCAAATAGTGGGTCGTTGGTATCAAAAACTGGGCATGGAGCTTCCCATGTTCCAGGAGACACTTCGAAGGCTGTTGCTTCATGCCAGAAACGCTCTAGGGGCATTCTTTCGTAGCCGTAGTAAATGTCTACTTTACTCACAGCACTTGCTACTGACTGGTCAGGTGTAACACTGTAAACGGGAATACCACTCGCTCTTGTTAAATCTAATGAAGCATCACCTTGAGTTGGGTAGTCGAAAGATCCTTTTAAGTGAGTATCTAGCCATAATGCTTGAGTTATTTCAGTGCTATCGATGAAACCATGATTGTAATGGGTTGAGATAGATACATTGGATTCAATACCTGCTGGCATTAAATCGATTGACGGTTGAATTCTGTCAAAAGGAGAATTGAAATCATTCGTTGCTCCTATAAATAGGGCAGGTGCGTTAATGCTCGGCCAGTATGATTCTTGCGAAACCGTGCGAACATAATAATCATAGTCACTTAATTCTTGGGCTGTTGGAATCATACCCCACTCTTGAAATTGTGGATTCATTGATAGGTAAAGGAATTTGTTTGCTTGTTGGGTCCCCCAGTAAAGTTCGTAGTCCCATCCCGTACCACCAACTGAAGGTGCAATTGCCTTAACTCTGGAGTCTGTGCCAGTGATGGTTGTTGTGATACCTCCCATGCTGTGACCCGTTACGCCTAATTTAGTCGTGTCGACTTCGGGTCTTTGTGTCAGGAACGTTAAAGCTCTTCTCGCTGCGTAAGAATTAAGCATGAAGCTCGCGTTCAGTGGATGAGATTCAGCGTAAAGTGTAGAACCATCAGTGTATGTGTCTGGACTAACGGGCTCATGATGTAAGGCTTCAGTGACACCAGATCGGATGAATCCTGCCGCAAAGCCGTCCCAGTTTGTGTTTGTATAGTTAGACGCTGTTAAAGGTGTTGATACAATTTGTGTTAAAGGATTTCCGCCTCAATTGATACTGACACAGGCATAGCCTTGAGTAGCCCACCACCAGGTTGAAAACCAGTCGGGAGTTTGTCCTCCACCGTGAATATTAACGATTGCGGGAACTTTATTGCTAGCACTTGCTGTGGCAGGGTAGGCATAAAAAGCAGTGATGTTAGGGGAAGACTCTCTCTGTGTCCCAGTGAGTTGTCCTAGGTCGTATTGCACGACAGACATGACGACACCCTCATAAACTTGTGTGTGTTGGAAGATTGGGTTAACAGGGTCGGTTAATATTTTATTATTATATTGATCCCAAAGCTCACTAGCTGTCTGAGGGTTAATTCCAAGTAAGATTGATGAGAAGTAGAATAAAGTGAATAGAATCGATAGTAAATGAGTCTGTTTGAGAATATTGGTTATCCTGGATATAAGTTGCTTTATGAGTGGTTTGATAAAGGTTTTCTGCTTATGATATCTTCAGTGAAAGCAGGTGAATACGCATGAGTATTTACATGCGGCGTTATTTGGAGGCGTTTTTTAATAAGCCAAACGACTGGCTTATTTATCATTGAGTTTTTAGAGCTTAGTAAGAAATCTATGTCGTCTCAATCGCCTAGTAATATCCCTAGATTAAACTTGTTAATAAAAGGCTATGGATAGATCTTTTCGAGTATATATGGGAGTGATTCATGGTTTATAAGTACTTTTGGTTTAACTTGAGTTTGGTAATTGGGCTAACCATTCATCAATTTAATGTGATGAGATTACCACGGATATGGAAATTAGTCCTGTCAATAAAAAATTTTGGTATAATTTGCATAAAGATTTAATGTATTTGTATAAATCATTGAATTGCAAGTGATTAATATGATTGAAATTGCTTATATTATTAAAGGGCGATGTTTTTATTATAATGAATTGCTATTATAAATAATCAAAATAATCACCAATAGGGGATAAGCTTATCAGCTGAAGTTTTAGGTTTTAGCGAAAACTGTTTTTATCGGATAGAATAGAATTCTCGATACAGATTCTAGCAGTAGGTATTTGACCTGAATGCTATCCTATGTAACTCCCACTACGATTAAGAGTATGTGTTTATTTTATTTCTTAACTTTAATTTTAATCAACACCCAGCATTTAATATTTGCCCTTTTGCCCTATGTATCGTCGCGTTTGGGTTGACAGATTCTGTGTTGATTGTGGCGGTTGGAAGACTGAAGGTTGGAACTCAGATGATATGACATCAAACTTAGCGGGTCACCTTGACTTTCTAGATTTTAATCTCGATGAAAACCTTGGCACCATCAGTAGCAATGGTCTGAAAATAAATACTTCTGAAAAAAATAAATGGCTCACAGTAAAAGCCCGTGCTAATGAAGCGCTTGAACTCACAGTCTCCGCCAATAATGAAACGATTGGAACGGTTGAAATTCTGGGTGACGGTGGATTAGTCACCGTAAAAATTTTATTTAATCGTTCTAACTGGAGTGGGGTTATTAATTCTGTGAGTATCATGTTTAAGGGAAAGAGGGGTGCTAGGGTTGAAGTTGATTACATAAAGGCAGAAAGGCATTAATTATTTAGTTAAACTCGGATTTCTCATCTTGCATGATTCCGTTATAATAACTTAATATGAAATTATGAGTAATACATTTCTCGATATCATCGCTTCACGTCATTGTAAACGGGCATTTCTTGACAAACTCGTCCCAACGGATTTGTTGGAAACTGTTTTAAATGCAGCTCAACAAGCACCCTCATCTAAAAATACGCAATCTTGGCAAGCCACTGTCGTAAGAGGCACAAAGCTCAACGAATTGAGTGATGCACTTTGTGAGCAATTTGATAGAGGTGAGCCAGCTAAAGCTGATTACGAGTACATGTCTGAGCCCATGGATGACATCTATAAAGAGCGAGCGAGAGCAACTGGCCATCGTTTATTTGAATTGAAAGGTATTGGTCGAAAAGACTTTGAAGGTCGCAAAGCACATGGTCGCGAGAATTTCACCTTTTTCGGTGCGCCCATCCAAATGATCTTCCATTTGCCCTCCAATGCTCAACCTGGCATGTTTTTGGATATGGGACTCTATATGCAAACCGTGATGCTGGGTTTAACTGCAGTAGGATTAGGTTCCTGCCCTCAATTTAGCATTGCTAGTTATCCAGATGCTATCCGATCTTGCTTAGGCCTTTCTAGTGATCGCATCATCGCTAGTGGCATGAGCATTGGTTATGTCGATGAAACCGCTAAAATAAATGGATTTATCCCTGAAAGATTACCTCTTGAAGCGGTGATCTCTTGGCAAGAGTAGGTGAACTATTTAGGAAGTGGGGCAACCCAAATATTCCGATAGTGAACAGGGTTTCCGTGAAATTGCAGCTTTAAAGGCTTAGCACCATGTGCTGAATATGAAGTGAGCTGACGGTAACGGGTTGGGCCTCGAAAGGTTGCTTGATCCTGAATTACGACGTTGTTCAAATAGACGGTAACGGTAGCCGGTGATACCAAGTCTTTTCCATCGAAGGTCGGCGCTTTGAAATGAATATCGTAGGATTGCCATTCACCAGGTTTTCGACAGGCATTGAACATCGGTGGCTTTTGACCATAGAGTGCGCCTGTCATTCCATCAGGGTAGGTGCGGTTTGCCCAGCAATTTAAGACTTGGATTTCATAGAGGCCCATTAGAAATACGCCACTGTTACCTTGTTTTTGAGAAAAGCCTTCCAGTCCGAGTGGAACCATCCATTCGAGGTGTAGGTGCATATCGCCAAAGGATTCTTTTGTTATTTGGTATCCTCTAGAGGCAATCATGGCTCCATTTTTGATTTTCCATTTCTGATTAGTTAAATTTTTCAGTGATTTTCCGTCAAAAATGACCTTTGCATTGTCGGGGGCAGGGACGATGACTCCATCGTATTGAGGGCTTTTTACTTCAGGTTGTGTGCGCCGAGGATCGTGAATATGCCATTGCTCGTGCGGTGCAGGTTGAAGGGGGGTATTCGTAAATCCACCAAGCTCTACTTGCGCAGGATTTCGAACGTTCTGATCCAGGACTTCGTAGGCGAAGGATGAATTGAAGACTGTGAGGGAAACTAGGAAGAGCGTTTGTTTAAACATATAATTTTTAAAGGTTATCGTATGTTCCAAAATTTAATTATTATCTCAAGAATGGCAATTTAAATCTTTCAAATGGAGTCTAATTATGAAACGACAAACCAAGCGATAGAAGCAATCATTGATAATGAGGCGATGAACTGTTTTAGGTAAGCGGTCTTGCTTTGTTTTTCTTCAAGATGTGCGAGGCCAAATCTAGCTGCAACTACTGCAAGTATAATTGAAATAGGGCCACGTAACGCTTGTAGAATGATACCTGTTACAACCCCAGAGCGATCAATCGAAATAAATAAAAAAATTATCGCAAGCATCCAGCTAATGGCATGGATAAATGCGAATTTGTTGTAGCCTTTTGATGAATCCTTAATTTTGAATTTTGGTAATAGCAATAAACTGGAGACCATAAATCCCATGCATGTTGCGAGTACCGCACCGAGTATTCCTGGAGCAACATGCTGAGTCTCCTGAAGACTGATTTTTAAAAGCTTCACGCCTGTATCACTTATGCCAAAGCATGTAATACTCGCCAGAATGCCTAGAAGACCCTTAATACTAACAGGAGTGGTTGATTGTTGAATACAATACGCGGAGAAAACTATCGCTAAAATCGCTAAACCTTTTTTCGTTGTAAATGTTTCTTCAAAAAGAATGAGCGCAATAATGAATACCATTATTATTTTAACCCCCATTAAAGGAGCAATGCGTGAAGCCGAAATAAAGCGTAATGTCCAAAAGAATAAAAACTGAGCAAACACATAGCCCAAAAAAGTAACCCACAGGGCGAGTATGGTATCAGTGGGTTTCACTAGGGGTTCCCAGATGAAATACAGTATCGAAAAGGCAATGAGCCCTTGCCAAAAACTTGAAAGGGCTAGCAACTGTAAAGAAGTAACCTTAAATTTCCTTAAGGCGTGACCTGACACAAGATAGGATATCGCAAAAAAACACGCGGCTAAAACTCCACATGAAATACCTATCCAGTCATACATGATGAGCACTAAAACGTTATTGTATCACTCCTACAACAGCAATTTTGTAACGTTCCTTAGTATTAGGCATTTCTTTATTCATTTTTATTAGTGTGAATTAGTGATGGAGATTAGCGGTTTAACTTTTTCACCATCCATGACGCTTGTATTGAATTTTATGTTTTAAACGCGTTCTAATCTCCATTTTGGATTTTTTCTTTTATTTCTTGGAGTGTAAGCCTAGTTGCCTAGCTATTCTTTGATTATCAGCCAACTGCACTCGTAATATATGTTGAAAAGTTTATGTATTTTCTTAAGAATTATGCTCTTAAAATTTAAAATGCGTTTTCCTTAATTTTAATGACTCAAGTTGTGGAGAAATTGTAAATAACTTGAGAGAGTCCAGTGGAAGAATTTTTAAAAGAAATAGTAGTTGCAACTCCGAAAGATCAATATGAAAAGGATCTATATCTTTTTTATTTGGACTACCAAGTTGAAAAGAAGAAGGAGTATGACAAACTAATGGTCGTTTATGGTAAAGCGATGGAGTCTGCCATGTTGAATCAAGAACGCTTGTTTCATGACCAGCAGTTATTATTTCAGGATGAACTACTTTTTATATTATTAGACTATTACAGCGCTTCCACGGTATTTGCTGTGGCTTGTGTGAAAAACTTTGAAGGTTTATTAGAAAAGTTTGGAAATTGTGTTGATTCTGAGTTTGCCCTTTCAATTTTAAAGATTGAGCAGAATAATATGGAGGAAATGGTTGGCTTTGCGCATATTCATAATTCGTATAGCAGCACTTTAGATAGACTCCATGAACTTTTAAAACGAAATATTGAGAGTTGGAGTTGGGGAGAGGATGGCATTCAATTCCCAGACGATAATCTGAAAAAAGATTATGATTCCTTGATGGAGAGTGCTCAAGAGTACGATTCTATTTTAAATTAATCCGTGCCTGTCAGCTAGGAAGTCTAGCGTGATAAGGGAGTGGATCTTTTACCACTAACCAGCACGAAAAGCACGAACGACAGATGCTTCGTGGATTTAACTTCTAGGGCACAAAATATATGGAGTGCATTACATATATTTTGATGGACGCGAGACTCTCTAGCTATTGATTATTCTTAATGCAATATAAGGGGTGATGTTGAAGACTATAACTAAGATCTTATAGTTTGCTAAGTAATTGAAATAGGCCCGTGAGAGGGCTTCTTGGTTTAAGCTAAATAGTTTAGCGTGGATGGATGAAAACGTCTTTTTGAATAGCAAAATGCTGACTGTAGACAGTATCAGTATGGATCCGTTAATGGCAATACACCAGCCGAGGAATTGAATTAAATTTTCTATAGTCATCATAATGTTTTATCAGAATAGGAATACTACTATAGTGTATTCGATAATCTAAATTTTTCAAAAAATTAGTTGATTTTTTTGACCTTTTTGCCGGAAAGCTTTATTGATTAAGAGTCCAATAAGTTTAAGTTTCATCTTGTTTTACTTATTAGATACTTTTTAAGGAGGGGATTATGAGCTTAAAGACAAAGATTGAATTAATCGAAACAGATTCAGAAACTATTAGTGCAAATAAGCATCTTTTCTTTGATATGACCGAGTCACTCTCAGAGTATGCTGATTGGGCGGATGCAATGTGGGATTTCGAGGGCGATGAGCTTGCAACATATGCTGACAATATCACGGCGCTCTTTGATTTATCAGAAGAGGGTGTTAGCTTTTCTGTCGTTTGGGCTGGAGATGCTGTGAGGGAAACGATCGAACTAAGCATTGATGAACTCGCGACAGTCATTCAAGAAAATGAAATTCGGAATTTTACAAAGTATATCGTTCATAAAGAGTAGTTTGGTTTTTCAGGATTAATACTTCTAGTCGTTATGTTAATACGTAAGCTTGTTTGAGAGAGTGATGACTGTAATGGGTAGACGGAAAAGGCGTTTAATTGTTTGTTCAATAGTGGCTTGAGTGGTTTGTTGGACCTCTGTAATTAGGTAATTGAAACCAGGCTGAACTAGAGCAACCGGTTTTATTCATGTTTTTTGATGCAGACAATAATGGGCAGGTTTCCCTTAGTGAATACCTAAAGGTTTATGCCCCGCATTTCCAGGATTACGTAAAGAGGGAAAACGTCCTTCGATAGGAATGAAAACCGCTAACGTAAATGCAGATTGCTGAAATGTATTTTATCTTTAAATGACTGTATTGGAGATTAGGTTAACGGTTTTTTGATTATCTTGTCTTTTTTAAGAATACCCCTAAAGTTAATACTTGATGTCATATGTAATTGATTGTTGGGAGATTGTAAATGAGATGGCTCCGTATTTGCTTCTGGGTTTTGGCGTGGCGGGGTTGTTTTCCGTTGTGCTTTCAGCACAGTGGGTGAGTCGTAATCTTGGAGTGAGCGATTTTAAATCGATTGTTAAGGCTTCATTTTTCGGAGTGCCTTTGCCTTTGTGTTCGTGTTCAGTGATACCTGTGGTGGTTGGCTTGAATAAGCAGGGGGCAAGCAAGGCGACTTGTATTTCTTTTTTGATATCAACGCCTCAGACTGGGGTTGATAGTATATTGGCAACGTATGGTGTGTTGGGTTTGCCATTTGCTATATTTAAAGCGGGATACGCTTTTTTGATAGGGGTTGTTGGGGGTGTTCTTATTAAGTTTTTTGACGAAGAAACGGTTTCTGAAGAATCGAAATCTGAAGCACCAGCTAAGCCTTGCTGTTGTTCCTCGGAGGAACCTGAGGTCGCCGCCGAAGCGATGAAGGAGGAAGAGGAGAAGAGTTGTTGTTCTTCGGAGAAAACGGAAAAGGAGGAATGTTCATCGATTTTTTCAAAAGCCTTTCAAGCGATTAAGTATGGCTATATTACTTTGCCTGGAGATATCGCGAAATCGTTGTTCGTTGGAATTGTGTGCGCAGGTCTCATAAGTGCCTTGCCGATAGAACATCTTTTAACAGGTGTGTTTGAACGCGAGATTTCTCAAATGCTAGTAATGTTGGTTATTAGTGTTCCCTTGTATGTCTGTGCGACAGGGAGTTTACCTATTGCGGTGGCACTTGTATTGAAAGGTCTATCTCCAGGGGCGGCCTTAGTGTTATTGATTGCTGGGCCGGCGACAAATATGGCAACTATCACGACTATATATAATATATTTGGTAACAGGAGTGCGATAATCTATCTTTTAACAACGGCGGTCTCAGCTATTCTTGGAGGGCTACTGTTTAACGTGTTTTTTACCAATAGTATCTTTTTAATAACGATCGACAGTGATCATGTCCACGACATGGGTGCAGGCTTAACAGGAGAGTTATATGGGGTAATTCTTGTGCTCGTTTTAGTTTTGGGTTTGTATCGAAAGTTAGCCAAGCCAAAGAAGGCTTGTTGTTCTAGTTAGGACTAAGCAGCTGCTTGAGCTTTTTTTATTTCTTCAATCATCATTAATTCTTCTTGGGTTTTGATGACATATATAAGGTTTTTTGAATCTGGAGTTGAGATGCAAGTGTCGGGTTTGCAGTTTTCGTTTAAATCATGATCTAGATTTAAACCGAGGAATTCGAGATCTTTACATATTAGCCCTCGAATTTCGGTGGCGTTTTCGCCAATGCCGCCTGTGAAAACTAATAAATCAATCCCACCCATTGAAGCACTGAGTTGTCCGATTGATTGTCGTGCTTTGTAGGCGAAAATTTCCATTGCGAGCTTAGCGTTTTCATCGCCGATATTAGCTGACTCAACGATTTGTCGCATGTCGGAATGTTTTCCGGATATGCCCAGGAGTCCTGATTGTTTGTTGAGTGCGGTATTTAGTTTTTCAACATCCATTCCTTTTGATCGGAGTAGGTAGAGGAGTATGCCGGGGTCAATCGAACCGCTTCTTGTTCCCATGGTTAATCCTTCCATAGGGGTAAACCCCATTGTCGTCTCAACTGATTTCCCCTTGTGGACGGCAGTGGCAGAACAACCATTGCCGAGATGAAGGATAACTGTTTTGTCGGCACGATCTCCGCAGAGCTCAAGGGCTTTTTTGGCATTCCATGCATGGCTTAATTCATGGAATCCGTAACGTTGTATTTTCCATTCACTATACCATTTTTCGGGAATCGGGTAACGCTTGGCGTGATCGGGAATAGTTGAATGGAAGGCTGTGTCAAAAACGGCAAATTATGTGACGGTTGGAAGTATGGCTTTGATCGAACGAATAGCATTGAGGGCAAATGGATTGTGGAGAGGGGCCAATTCTGCGAGTTCATCTATGCGTTGTTCTATTTCAGGTGTAATGATTTCGGGTTTCTTGAAATCACCGCCATGAACAACCCTG
>CAWUTK010000288.1:0-7347 GCA_963924785.1 uncultured Opitutales bacterium | reverse complement strand
GGGGCTGTTAGAGCAACGGCTGTTCAGTGCTTACATGGTGGTTGTAAGGAGTTGTGGATTGGCAACAGGACTAAGGCTCGACTGGACGAATTACTGCATTTTTTGAAAAATGAGGCAAATGGTATTCCTGTTCATGGTTTTGAATTAGGGGCTTCTCTGGAACAACTACCGAAGGAAGGAGTGGTTGTAAACGCAACGGCTTTAGGGTTGGCAAAACGTGATCCGTCTCCTATCTCTTTTGCAAAGTTAAGTGATCAGCTAAAGGCGTTTGATATGATTTATAATCCAGCTGAGACAATGTTTATGAAAGAGGCTAGAGCTTGTCAGATTGTGACAGCAAATGGGTTGTCTATGTTAGTTTTTCAGGGATTGAAATCGCTTGAAATATGGACAGGTGCAGAGGTTCCAGAAATGCCGATGATGCTTGCTGCGGTTGATGCTTCCTATCAAGGATAGGATTCGACTAGCATTACGGGATTGTTTTAGGTCGACTATTTATGGAATTAATTGAATCGATGGAAATTCTTTTAGCTTATCCGTATGTTGGGGCGCTTTATATATTTTTTGTTGGTGCGTGTGTTGGCAGTTTTCTGAATGTTTGTATCTACCGATTACCTAAAGGGCAGTCAGTGATTACACCCTCTTCTACATGTTCATGTGGGAATAAAATTGCTCCCTGGAATAACCTTCCGTTAATAAGTTGGGTATTACTTAGAGGAAAAGCTTCCTGTTGTGGAGCTTCGTTTAGTTTTAGGTATTTTTTTGTAGAAGCGCTAATGGCCTTTTTGTTTGTTTTTCATTCGAGGTTTACAGATGGAGTCATTCCGTTTGTCGGAATGCTAATGAGTTTCTTAATGGTTGGGTTCTATTTTTTGCGATGTGATAAACAGAAATTAAAACAGGGTTATTATTTTAATAAATGGCTTTTGTTTTTGGTGATACTTCATGTGATTTGGATTTTGTTTTTAAGCGAAACATTCATTTAATAAATTAGTTTAGTGCGTCAAGTTGCCCATTGTTGCTTTTGTGAAGAATGGAAACATAATTCTTTCTTATAATGAAAAAACTAAATATTTATTTTAAAAAACCTGCGAATTGGAACGCTGATCTTTTCATTCACTTCTGGGATGTTGATCCTCCGGCACAATCTAATGATTGGCCGGGATTAACAATGAGAAGTAAAGAGGGATGGTATTCCTTTGCTATTGAGAACGCACGGTCTTCTCATTTTGTTATTAATGATAATATGGGAAATCAGACGGCTGATTTAAGTACAGAGAAGGATGTTTGGATCGATGACCTTGGTGAGTTTCATGATGCACCACCAAAGGTTAAAAAGAAGCCGGCTAAGCCAATGAAAAAAGCCAAGCCCTTGTCGAGTCCTCAGTTAAGTGGTAAGGATTTTAGAGAAGAAACAATATATTTTTTGATGACTGCTCGTTTCTACGATGGCGATCCGAGTAATAACTTTTTTTGCCGTGATAGGATAGAATTTGATTCAGCGGGTGAAGCGGTTGATCCACATTGGCGTGGTGATTTTAAGGGTTTGATTGAGCGCTTGGATTACATCAAAGATTTGGGTTTTACTGCAATATGGATTACTCCGCCAATTGAGAATAGAAGTGGCTTAGATTATCATGGTTATCATGGTTATGATTGGAATAAAATTGACCCGAGGTTGGAGTCGCCAGATGCCACTTATGCAGACTTGATTCGAGAGGTTCATGATAGAGGAATGAAGATTGTTCAGGATGTGGTTATTAATCATTCTGGCCAATTTGGAGTGAGAGGAAAGGTGCATATCGATCATTTGCCGATTAAGTATTATGTTCCTCAAGGAAAGGAGCATGGTGAAGAGAATAATGGGCCCTACAAAGGGAACTTGGGTAATTATCAATCGAAGTATCGTGAAGATATTGACAATCCGGTTGCCCCAGATTGGTATCGCGAACGTGTTGATACCGATCCGGAAGGAAAAGTTCCATTAGTTGATCCTAAAACAGGCGAAACGGTTCCTAAGCCTGGCTATGATCCTGGAAGATTCTTTGGGATTGATGCGAATGAGTTAGACCCCGAATGGTTCATGCAAGAAGGTTTTATTTGTGGAGGAGATTGGGAAAGTCCATCTTTGCAAACGAAGCACATCGCTGGTGATTGTATTAATTTTGCTTTAGATAAGACGCAGGTTCGTGAATATCTACAAAGTGCTATTAAGCATTACATCGACATGGGTATTGATGCCATTCGTTTAGATACGGTGAAGCATATTCCGCGCGGAATTTTGTTGGATTATGTGAATGAGTGGAAAAGTTATAATCCCGACCTTTTTGTTTTTGGTGAAAATCTAGTTAAAGGATTAGGTTGGGGAGATATCGGCGGAGGTGATAATGGACCTTCGTTTATTCGACCTTGGTGGTATACTCGAACGGGACATGATCCTAAGGATCCTAATTCGGGAGGAGACTCAGGCTTTTCAGTTTTAGATTTTAGTTTGTTTTCAACTTTTCGGGATAATGTAAGCCGCGGGAACTATGGAGGTATTGGCCATGTGTTAAGTATGGATTGGATTTATGGTGATCCGACGACCTTAGTAACGTTTCTTCAGAATCATGATATTGGACCTGATAACGATTTTATGTATCGGTATAAAGGTGATCAATGGATGGCCGCAGCAACTTATAATTTACTTTGGACAGCACGCGGTATTCCGTGCCTATATTATGGAGAAGAAGTAGAATTTATGAAAGGGGCACCGCAAGATGTAACAGGGGAACGTGATACGTTAAGTTCAACTGGCCGAGCCTATTTTGGTGATTATTTAACTCCATCTGCAATCAAAAGCACACAAGCACACCCGCTTTATAAGCACATTAAACGATTGAATTTAATTCGACGCCAAATTCCTGCTTTGCAAAAAGGGACGATGGGACATGTTAATGAATGGGGCGGAGGAATTTCTTTCTCTCGTAATTGGAATGATGACGAAAGCTTTGTTGTGGTTGGCCTTGCGATAGGAGGAGATCAACAGATTTCAGTCGGCGATATTCCTACAGGTATTTACCGTGACGCCGTGAGCGGTCAAGAAATTTATTCTGATGGAAATCTCTCTTTTCACGTTCCAGCGAATTCAGCCGGTATTTATGTGTTAGATGGCCCAGGACGCATCGGTGACGCTGGAACATATTTGCATTAGAAAAGAGGGTAGGAAAATTCCACTTTATGCGCGGGAGGCGTTTCTTGTGTCTCGAAGGGTTGTTAATTCACCCCAATTGCCACCATACATTTTCCGTGGGCCTGATTCTCGGCAAGAACTGAAGCATTCTCTGTTTTTTTCAAAACAGTCCTGCACGAAATCTTTACTCCCGATAATTAAACCATCACTAAAATATCGAATACGGCAGTATAGTAATTCAGTTTTTGAAAGTTTCCCATTTTTATTCAAAACTTTCTTTGCTAATTTTCCATTAATGATCGCTTGTCCCGCCTTTTGGGAAACAGAACCTTTTCCGAAAAGTATTTGCCTATAATCAATTAGAGCTTTCTTCCAATGCTCTTTTTCGTAGACAGTTTTCATTAATCCTTTTCTTGATCGAGCAACCCCTGCCATTGCTTCTCCGTAACCGCTATAGCGATAGTCCTTGGGATCTTTCACTAAACCAGCTCGAATTGGATTGAGGTCGATATATGCCGCTACCATTTCGACCGAATGTCTTTTCCCTTCAACGATTACACTTTTAAATCGATCCGCCCAAAAGGCTCCATAACGATTATGGTTTTTGTTATACCATATACTAAAACGTTGCTTTACCTCTTTCATGAAAATCGAAACATCAAACATCCTAGCAGTTAACTTTTCTCTTAGTTTAAAAATACTCTCCTCTGAACCATGACTGAAAATGTTTTTAATAACATGCAACTCATAGTCATCCTCATGATACAGTTTACTAACCTTTGACAAAAGATCCCCATCTTTTAATTGCTGCTTCTCTGGAACACGAATTAACACATGGAAATGATTACTCATAATACAGTAGGTTAATATTTCTACCCCACAAAATTCAGCCATTTGCCACATCTGCTTACACAAGGTTTTCTTACCCTTATCATTTAACAAGAATTCACCCGCCACCACGCGACTCATACAATGATAAACACAATCAGTGCTCGCATCCTCAATTTTCAACCTCCGCATTCTCATAATAGAAGAAACTGAAGGGTATAAACCGCGACGTCAACAAAATAAGGGACTGTCCCTTATTGCTGTCCCTTCAAATGCAATATCTCAAGTGAACGATAGAACACCGTTCTTGTTCCTTATTTTGTTATTCCTTTTTTAATAGGGCCGCTATGGACGCACTTCAGTACCAAAACTAGTAAATGTCGCTGCCGGGGAGCTTTGGTTTGCTCCTGTTCCGTCAACGAATCTGTCAGTAGTAGTGTCAGTGTTTTTGTACCATTCAACATTTCCACCTAGAAAACCGACGTGTCCACCATCAGGCCAAATTGCAGTGGCGCCAGTCGGCCATGTCGTTCCTGAATGGCCGGTTGTCCAGCATACTGCAACAGATGCTGCAGATATATTAAGAGAAAGAGCCGAAGCAACACTATATGAGGTCCCCCCAGGGGCTGTCGTTGCAGGAGCACCAGGTGTGGCAAGTAATACACCACCTGATTGATAGGCGCTAGTGTAGTAAAGCGAGTTTTGAGCAATTCCACCTTTATTTTGAAGATCGGCAGCCCACGCTCCTGTATTAGCCCCCGCAACTGTGACGCTGTCCAATCGGACTGCATTTAATGAGTTTACGATTTGTCTGATATTACTAGCAGACTTAATTTTTTGCCCTTTTTCTTGAACAGATCCAACAGTGGGGATAACAATGCCAGCTAATATGCCAATAATAGCGATAACCACTAATAGTTCTATTAAGGTAAAGCCTTTTTGATATTTATCGAATGAGTTTTTGTACTTCATAATTTATAACTTTGAGTCGAAATAAGAAAGGAAGGGTTAATTCTTTTATAATATTTTTTTATTAATTAATGCTTTTAAAAAAA
The DNA here is from genome assembly GCA_963924785.1 of uncultured Opitutales bacterium. Taxonomy (GTDB): domain Bacteria; phylum Verrucomicrobiota; class Verrucomicrobiia; order Opitutales; family CAJWYM01; genus CAWUTK01. The sequence goes on along the minus strand of CAWUTK010000288.1, from coordinate 2,292 downwards.
TAAAAAGACTTTTTGATTAATGCAAAAAAAAGGGGGCTAATTGCCCCCTTTTTTTGAATTCTTTAAAAAGTCTCTTCTATACTAAAGTTACTATGGAGTCACCTCAGTACCGAAACCAGTAAACGTTGCTGCAGGAGAGCTTTGGTTTGCTCCGGCTCCATCAACGAATTTATCAGTAGTGGTGTCAGAATTTTTGTACCATTCAACATTTCCACCTAGAAAACCGACGTGTCCGCCATCTGGCCAAATTGCAGTTGCACCAGTACCCCATGCCGTTCCGGCATGGCCGGTTGTCCAGCATATTGCAATACTCGCTGCAGATTGATTAAGAGAAAGAGCTGACGTGACATTGTATGCGGTCCCTGCAGGAGTTGTCGTTGAAGGAGCTCCGGGTGTTGCAAGGGTTGAGCCATCTGATTGATAGGCGCTAGTGTAATACATGGTGTTCTGTGCAATACCTCCAAGTGATTGCAGGTTAGCAGCCCAAGCGCCAGTGTTTGCACCAGTTACAGTTGCACTGTCTAATCTCACTTGCATGACTGAATTGCATATTTGTCTAATATTACTAGCAGATTTGATCTTCTTACCTTTTTCTTGTACAGATCCAACGGTAGGAATAACAATACCCGCTAGGATACCGATAATGGCGATTACGACGAGAAGCTCGATAAGGGTGAAACCCTTGGATCGCTTGCTTTTCACAATGGAGTTAATTGGCTTATTTATCATGATTGTATAATTAGTATTAGTATTAGAGATTATTGAAAGTTTGGGTGGGTATGATGATTTCTTGTGTAAATAGTTATCAGTGTTTGGAGGGAAGGTTGTGTCGAAATAAGTGGAAATTTGATATTGCTATCAATAGATAGTCTATAATTTATGGGGATGTGGGGATATTGCAAGGAAAAGTTAAGCCGTTTCTTTCTTGCAGAACTCGATGAGGGGGGAGGAGTTCTGTTTCTTTGTTAGATTGTTTGCTGTTTTGGAACGATAGAAAATATAAATAGACAAATTTTACTCTTTGGTTTAATTATAAGGTTATGGAGAATAATAAGATATGTATTATTATTGCTGAACCAAATGGGGCAGGTAAGATGACTTTTGCAAAAGAACATTTACCGAAAGAGGCACATTGCATTAATTTTGTGAATGCAGATTTGATTGCAGTGGGTTATCTCCATTTTCTCCAGAGAAGACGAATATACAGGCTGGTAAATTAATGCTAAGACGGTTGGATGAACTTGCAAGTGCCTCTGAATCATTTGTTTTTGAGACGACTCTGAGTGGCTCCAGTTATTTGAAAAAGATAGAGAAATGGAAAAAGTTGGGCTATTATGTTATCCTGTATTCCTTAAAACTGCCTTCTGTGGAAATAGCTAAAGGTCGTGTAAAGTTAAGAGTTTCAGAGGGTGGACATAATATTCCTGAAAATGTTATAGAAAGGCGCTTTGAGAGAGGGCTCGAGAATTTTGATAAGTACAAGGGGATAGTTGATCTGTGGATATTATATGATAGCTCAATGTATTCACCGACATTGATAGAGGAGGGTATAAATGGATAAGAAGGAATTGGATGAACGCTTTATCAAAGGAGCTTGGACTGCTATGCGCAGAGCGGCTTTTAAAGTTGTTAGTGAAGCAAGACAGAATAATAATGAGATTCCTGTTTGGGATAACGAAAAAAGTGGTTTGTCGAATACCTACTGATAATGAAGTTGAGCAGTTAGCAGGAGAGGAAGCTCCGCCAACGCTTGAAAATTGAATTAGATTACTTCTTTCTTGCAGAATTCGATGAGGGAAGGGATGGACTCAAGCATTCTGTCCCTGCATTCCATGTATGTGTCGAGGTTTTGTCCGAATGGGTCAGGTAGTTCAGGCGTTTCTTTAGAGAAAAATTCACGCATAAGGTAGACTTCGCAGGGGAGAGCTTCATAGTACATTTTGATGAGGCTGCGGTGAGACTCTGTCATGCAAAATATTGCTATAGATGAGTTTATGATTTCATGGGAGAGTCGTTTGCTTTTATGTTCAGAGAGGCTGATTCCTAAAGGTTCAAGTGCTTTTACTGAATTTAGGGAAGCAGCATCGCCGGAAAGTGCGGATACTCCTGTTGAGACTATTTTGAGAGATTTAAGCGGTTCATCTTCTTCTGAAAGGGCTTTTTTCATGAGCATTTCAGCCATAGGGCTTCGACAGACATTTGCTGTGCAAACAAAGGTAATGGTATCTTTTTTCATGTCGTTTTAGAAATATTCAAGAAGAGGAGGGTGAGTTAGCTATAGGTAGAGTAGGG
>CAWUTK010000287.1:0-8978 GCA_963924785.1 uncultured Opitutales bacterium | reverse complement strand
GGAGAACGTTCTAGCCCAGACATATCAACGATAATAATCAACAGATTACATCTCTCAATATGACGAAGAAATCGATGGCCAAGGCCCTTATTCTCATTTGCACCTTTGATTAAACCCGGAATATCCGCCATCTGCAAACGCTGATAGGTCTCTGGATAATCAATAATACCCACACATGGATTGAGTGTAGTGAAAGGGTATTCACCCATTTTCGGTTCCGCGGATGTGATCAAATTCGTTAAAGTGGATTTTCCCGCATTAGGAAACCCAACAAGCCCAATGTCTGCAATGGACTTCAAATCAAACTTAAAAGTGCCAACTTCACCTAAAACACCAGGACTCGACTCTCTTGGAGCACGATTAGTGGAAGACTTAAAAGTCGCATTTCCTCGACCGCCCTTTCCACCTTCTAGCAAGATAACCGATTGCCCTTGTTCCAATATTTCGATGACAACCTTACCTGTCTGCATATTCGTAATAACTGTTCCAACAGGAACTTTAAGTGTGATCGAATCACTACCCTTACCATGTTTATTACAACCCATACCAGATCCACCGGTTTTAACTCTCCACTGAGGTTTAAAGTGGAATACACGAAGATCCCCGGTATTTTCATCACCTTCGATAATAATATTACCACCTTTTCCGCCATTCCCTCCATCAGGACCGCCTTTAGGAATATATTTCTCTCTTCGAAAACTCACACAACCATCGCCCCCTTTTCCAGAGCTCATTGTAGCTGTAACTTCATCATAAAACATAACTTTGCATAAAATCATCATTATCAAAAGGGTCAATTAGAAAACCCTCTTGGCAACAACCCACTCTCTTACAAACGAGGGTTTAGCAAATAAAGCCCCGTCGTAATCGCATACGCATGATCAAGGCTCATTGTTTTATCTTCATGCCCAACGCCCCATGTATCAGAGTAATGAATCGTTTTTTCTTTTAAATTATATCCGGTTATCAGCCTCATGTGCCCTCCCGATGCTTGCGGAATTTCTGGTTCTTTAACAATCCCTAATCTCACACTCCACACAAGCGGAATCCCTTTCTTCACATTCTCCTCAATCACATGCAGAAAATGCTTCTTACGAGTAGATTTTAATTTTAATTCAACCAAGACCTCGGGATTCATCGCTCCATAAATATCACTGATGTAGATAGTGCCACTTGTCGGCAAAAAGACTTCTGACAACTTCTTCTTTCGAGCTAATTTATTGTAATCCTTCAACATTTTCTTAAATTTCTTGAAATCGAAGTCCTCCTCCACTTTCACAGTGAGTTTCATCTTACTCGCAATTTTCCGCAACGCATCCACCAATAGATCAGGAGATGTCCCTTTACTAGAAGCCCCAGCCATTTCAGCAACTTCATGCTGATTAACCTCTCGGCCATAATACTGCAGTAGTCTTGCCGCCGTCGCACAAGCACAATAGCCTTTTGGCCCTTGATTCACCATTGGGACATTACCAACAACAACTGATCCGTTTTCACGTTTCTCAACATTTACCAACAACTCTCGTTTACTCTTAAAACTTTGCTTGCTCCTAGAACGGCCCGCGTGGTAAGTGCCGACCTGCTCCTTCACCTCCAAATTGATATACTCCGCAATCCAACGCCTAGATCTATCTTTTCCCGATTTATAGTTTAAATGGTAAAGCACAGACCCTTTCTGCCAATACTTCACGCTCTTACTACCCACCCCAGAACTTCTGATACTCATAGATTCAACTCCAAAGAAATCATCAAGGGTTTCAGTTACCGCGTCAATTTTCTCATCAAAAACTCTTTGAGATGTATAAACATCTGCCTCGTCCCCTTTATTGTACAGTGAGAGAAATAACGTATTCAACTTGTTTTCTTTAAATTTCGCCAAGATTTCAACTATTTCAATATCTTCCAAAGTAGCGGCATGTCCAAATGATCGAGCTCGATCTTTTGATGCCGAATCCCACCGAAATCCATTTTCCGCAAAATATCGTTCTTGAAACGCCTCACTTCCTATTGAAAACAGATCCTCACTGGACAGAAGATCACTTAAGTTCCCCGCATGAAGGAAACTTAGAAAGGGAAACAAACCAATCCATGCAATAAATTTCAGGATATTAAGGAAATCTTTAATAACGCTCCATCGCCGAATCGATTGTCTCCGCCCATAGATTAATACCACCCTGTATGTTTGTGGTATTTTCAATTCCTTTTGAACGAAGGAAATTAACAACATTCATACTCCTCATACCGTGATGACAATAAACAAGGATTTGACGATCTTTCGGCAACGCATCTAGCCTTTCAGGAATCGTATTCATTGGGATATTGATACTTTTATCAATTTTACAAATATCTACCTCGAAAGGCTCACGAACGTCCAACAAGTAAACACTCTCATCCGTGTTTAACAATTCATTTGTTTCAAGGATCGAAATTTCAATAGGACACTCGCCCTCCGCGACGGATTCCGGTGCTTTCGATTCTGGTTCAATCTGACAACTAAATGCATAAGTCTCCGCTCGAATCTCTGTAATTTCTGGATTATCACCACATAGAGGGCAACTCGAATCCTTCTTCAAATTCAATTTACGAAAAGCCATATCAAGGGAGTCAATCACAAGTAACTTTCCCTTCAAAAGGTCACCAATACCTAAGACATACTTCAATGCCTCCATTGACTGAAGACTCCCAATCGTCCCACACAATGCACCGAAGACTCCCGCCTCTGAGCAATTAGGAACAGTGCCCGGTGCTGGCGGAACAGGAAACAAGCAGCGATAACACGGTCCATCATCATGTGGGTTAAAGAACGAAACTTGCCCCTCAAACTGAAAGATACTCCCATAAACTAACGGCTTTTTTGCAAAAAATGCGGCATCGTTAACTAGGTAACGTGTTGGAAAATTATCCGAGCCATCTACAATGAGGTCATATTGCTCAAAAATCTCAATGGCATTATCAACTGTAATGCCCTCTTTATGTGTCTTAATTGAACAATGAGGATTCAACGCATTCATTCGCTCTATCGCAGAATCAATTTTCGGCGTCCCTTCCTTTTCCGTAGTATGAATTATCTGACGTTGTAAATTATGCTTCTCAACCTTATCAAAATCAGCCAAACCAATGGTTCCAAAACCTGCTGCCGTAAGATATAGTGCAACCGGACTCCCTAATCCACCCATTCCAATAATCAAAACCTTTGAGCTTTTCAATTTTTGCTGGCCTTCAACACCAACCTTCGGAAGTAAAATATGCCGGCTATAACGAGCCAATTCATCACTACTTAACTTATCTACATTACTCATATTCATTATTTTCCACAGATTTTAACGTCTTGTCACTAACATAAAACTAACTACTATTTTCACTTATGAGCGAGTTCACAGGAAAAATATTTTGGGATTTAACAAAATCAGGAAAAACCAAAACCAAATCAGGGATCAATCGTGTTTCCCAATCTATTTTCAATGAGCTAAAAGTATTATTAGGTGAGAAAATTCAAGCCGTTTACTGGAACAAAAAAAAGCAAGACTTTGGAATAGGGAACAACAACAAAGCACTTTTCCTCGAATCGGACGATAACAAAAGTGGGAATATCTTTATCACAGCTGAAGTTTTTTGTGAAAGCGAACGCATCGGTTTTTCAGAGTGGCTAAATAAAAACGAACTTCACAACAGTGTTATTTTCCATGATGCCATTCCATTAAGACACCCGGAATTCACATGGCCCCATAGTGTTGCAAGACATCCCTTTTACATGAAGATGCTGGCTCTTTTCGATTCAATATATTCCGTCTCTGATCATTCTCAAAATTGCGTAGAAAATTATCTACAGTGGCTAGATCTCAAAAACATTCCCCTATTGAAAAGAATTCACCTTGGCGCGAATTCATCGGAAATTGCAAGGCAGTACAAAACCGAATCACAACCCGAGAATAATGCTGAAGTTTTAATGGTTGGGATTATTGAACCTCGAAAGAATCAATCACTCGCACTAAAAGCAGCAAAAACACTTTGGGACGATGGCCAGAAATTCACCCTTCACATTTGCGGAAGAGTGAACCCACACTTTGGAAAATCTATTTTAAAAACAATCAAGCAAATGATAAAAAAAGGCTACAGCCTTCACTATCACGATGCACCGTCGGACAGCGAAATCACCCGTCTATACCAAACCTGTTCATTTAGCCTATTTCCCAGTATCGACGAAGGTTGCGGAATCCCACTATTAGAATCGATGTGGATGGGACTCCCGGTAATATGTAGCGATATCCCCTCTTTGATGGAAAACGCCAAAGATGGCGGTGCCCTACCTTTTACTTCAAACAATGCAGATGAGCTTGCACAAAAAATGCGCCAACTCCTCGAACCCGAGAAATTGGCGCATCTAAATAATGAAATTAAAACACGATCACTCCCAACATGGGAAGAAACGGCAAGTAAGCTTATTAATTCCTTAAAATAGCGTGTATATGAATGGTGCGGCTGAACTGCCACCAACAATAATCAATATACCAAATAGCAATAACACAAGGATGATTGGGGTAAGCCAATACTTCTTGTTATGTTTCAACAAATGAACAAATTCAGCGATAAACCCTCCGCTGTCTGTATTTTCAATTTCCTCAAAACTCTTTTTATCTTCGCTCATAATATAACTTTAATTGTTACTAAAACTGCCGGTAATAGCGTTTCAAGTCAGTAATTTTCTCGCAATCCTTCCAATAGGTTTTCACATCTGATTTGTACAATTTCTTCATACGAGCACTCCCCTTCAATCTTCGAAAAAAGGCAACAGGACTGATTACAATAAAATAAAACGAAGTGAACAGCACGTTCACTAAAACCGTTTCAATCACACAGATTAAAAAGAACCATATACGATAGATCGGCCCTCCTAAAACAGGAAAACACACAATTGCAAACGCGATGGGTAAACCAATTTGCAAAATCCAATAGGCAACCGTCGGCGACGAAACATCATTACGATAGCTAATTATTAAATACCAGAACAAAGCAGTAAACGGTAAGCCAATCAATAAGGTTACCCCAAACTTCCTTAGCTCAACCAAACTAGGATTCCAATTTATCTCTTTAAATTTATTTAGCATAGGTTATTCAGTTCAGAGTTGAAAGTTATGAGTTAAGAGTTGGTTGCTGATTTTTCTGTAAATACGTAATAAAACCATGAAGAATTGCTCGGGTTTCACTCGCTAAATCATAAGCGTGCTCAAATTCATTATTTTCGATATATGCTTCATCTTTAGCTAGATATAATTGGCTTTGAACTTCACTAAAAGAACGTTTTGCATATCGCAAAAATCTAACGAATTCGGGATTAGTATCAGCATCAAACCCTTCCGCGACATTGTGCATACTTGAACCTGCTGCCGCTCGAATCTGGTTTTTAAGTTCAAAATCTTTTGAGAAAGCAGCTTTTTTTGTTAAAGAATAAACATAGGCCGTCAAACTTCTAGCTTTTTGCCATCCTTTAATATCCTCAAATCTTGTAATTTTCACAATTTCAACTCTGAACTTATAACTCTGAACTTTTAACAATGAACTCTAAACCGATTAATCTAATTTGAAACTCGCGATGTATGCTTCACGTTCTGCTTCGGTTTGTTGAGGTTGCTCATCTTTAAATAAAATAAAGTTTTCGAGAACAAGAACATCCATATCAGTGGAGAGCAAACAACGGTAAGCATCTGAAGGAGTACAGACAATGGGCTCACCACGTATATTAAAACTGGTGTTAATAATAACACTACAGCCCGTTTCTTTCTTAAAAGCTTTAATTAAACGATAATAACGCCCATGACGTTCTTCATCAATCGTCTGAATTCGAGCCGACATATCAACATGAGTAATCGCAGGGATCGTTGAACGAGGGACATTCACGCGTTTAGTTAAGTCAGGATCTTTCATTTGCTGGAGCTGCTCTTCAGTCATTTTCGTCTGAATTTCCTTTTTTACATCAGCCACAATCAACATGTAAGGAGATTCGCCTTTGTGATCGAAATAATCACCAACATCTTCCAATAAGACACAAGGAGCAAACGGACGAAATGATTCACGAAATTTAATGCGTAGATTCATCGTTGATTGCATTTTTTCGCTACGCGGATCGCCAATAATACTTCTGGAACCCAACGCTCGTGGGCCAAATTCCATACGCCCTTGAAACAACCCGAGTATTTTATCATCAGCCATTAATTTAGCCAATTTCTCCAGCAATTCATCTTCATCCTCATAAAAATGGTATTTCACATTTTCTTTGGCATCCAACTCTCGGCGAATTTGATCATTCGAATATTTCGGCCCAAGCAAAGAACCTTCCATCGAATCTTTACCGTTTTGCTCCCGTTTCTCGTCTAATAAATTGTGGGCAACAAACAAAGCCGCTCCCAATGCTCCTCCAGCATCACCTGCAGCAGGTTGAATCCAAACATCTTCAAATATCCCAGAACGTTGTAATTTACCATTAGCCACGCAATTCAGAGCGACTCCTCCTGCAAGACAAAGGTTCTTCATACCTGTTAGATCCCGAGCAGTCTTCGCCATTCTTAAAACAATCTCTTCAGTAACCGCTTGTATCGAAGCAGCAAGATCCATCTCACGTTGCCCTATTTCAGACTCGGACGTTCTCGCAGGGCCATCAAATAATTCACCAAATTTCTCATTAGTCATGGTCATACCTTGACAATAGTTGAAATAAGATAAATCCATTGCAAACGACCCATCCTCTTTTAGGTCCACAATATTATCAAAAATACGATCAACATAAATAGGATTACCGTAAGGGGCCAAACCCATCAATTTATACTCACCTGAATTCACACGAAAACCTGTAAAATAAGTAAATGCACTATATAAAAGACCAATCGAATCAGGAAAGTGCATGCTTTTCAGCAATTCCATTTTATTCCCCTTTCCTACACCTATCGTCGTAGTATCCCATTCTCCTACACCATCCAACGTTAAAATAGCGGCATTATCATAGGGACTTGGGAAAAAAGCACTCGCAGCATGAGATTCATGGTGACCAGTGAAGATGATACTCTTATCAAACTCCTTATTTAAAGCCTTTTTGATTTCACGCGGTAAATGCAACTTCTGCTTTAACCATAATGGCATCGCTGACAAAAAGGATTTCAGCCCTTCGGGTGCGAAGTTAAAATATGTTTCGAGAATACGATCAAACTTCAAGTAAGGTTTATCATAGAAAACCACATAATCTAGATCACTCGGCTTAATCCCCGCTTCACCTAAGCAATAATCAACCGCTTTCGTTGGAAACGAATAATCATGCTTAATCCGAGTAAAACGTTCCTCTTGTGCCGCTGCAATAATATCGCTTCCATCAACTAGCGCTGCTGCGCTATCATGATAATACGCCGAAATTCCTAATATTTTTTTTCCCACGATAGAAGACTAATTAATTTCCCGAACTTTCCAAGCTTCAACGATTTGCCCAATTGTTTCCTCTAATGAAACCGTAATATCCCATTTAGGGAAATGTCCCTTCATTTTGGACAAATCACTATAATAGCACATATGGTCTCCGATTCGATTCTCTTCGACATAAGTATATTGCTGAGCTTTTCCAGAAAACTTCTCAGCTATTTCAAATGCTTCCAAAATAGAACAAGAGTTTCCTTTCCCGCCTCCAATATTATAAACCTCTCCGCTTCTTGGCGCGGCAATAAATTCTTCAATAAATCGGGCGACATCAAACGAGTGAATATTGTCACGCACCTGTTTCCCCTTGTAACCAAATACATTATACTCCTTACCTTCTAAATTACACTTAACTAAATAACTTAAAAATCCATGTAACTCAACTCCTGTATGATTTGGCCCAGTCAAACAGCCTCCTCTCAAGCAGCAAGTCGGCATTCCAAAATATCGCCCATACTCTTGAGCCATAACGTCTGCAGCTACCTTAGATGCGCCAAATAATGAATGCTTAGACTGATCAATGGTAAAGCTCTCAGCAATTCCCCCAGCATATTCTTTATCTGCATAATCCCATCGAGTCTCCAGTTCCTTCAAATTCAGCTTATTGGGAGCATCCCCATAAACCTTGTTCGTAGACATCAAAACAAAGGGTGATTCAGGACAAGCCCGCCTAGCTGCTTCCAGCAAATTAAGCGTCCCTACCGCATTCGTATCAAAATCATCAAAAGGAATTGCCGCCGCTCTATCATGAGAAGGCTGAGCCGCAGCATGAACAATCGCATCCGGCTTTAAGTCAGCAATGAGTTTCAGTACACCTTCGCGATCACGAATATCAACCTCATGATGATTAAACCCTTTCAAATCACGAATCAATCGATCTCGATTCCAAGTCGTGTCGCCTTGCTCGCCAAAAAATACCGCCCGCTGATTATTATCAACCCCGTGGATTTCATGTCCTAACCCCGAAAAGTGCACACACACCTCCGACCCAATTAATCCCGATGAACCTGTTACTAAAATCTTCATATCAAATTGCTTTATTCGTTTGCTTGAATCTCTTCAACTCATGGATTTTAAGTTGAATCATATATTCGTATATACTTATATTAATTGCATAAACCAACCCTGCCCGACCCTCTAAAAAACCGCATTTGATGAGATAGGCATGAAAAAAACGGAGCAAAGGCCAACCTGGTAATTGAGTTAAATACTGCTTCAACGCTTCCTTCCGAACGACTTGATCAGAACTAAACATTTCAGACACTCGACAATCAGTTGATGTCCGCTCAGTTGCTTCAAGCGTGGCATATCGATTATGACGATTGAACCAAAAAGTCCAACCCTTTGAAAAAGCATAATGTAAATACGGGGCTTTTATATATTCAAGCCGCCCTTTAACTTCATCTTCTTTCATCGCATGGCCTGCATCTTTATAGCGAGCCATACCTTTTCTCAAAATTCTAAATTGCCATTTAGGAAATGAATCCGCGCCCTTTAACCAAGTATCATAAAGCATCATTTTC
>CAWUTK010000286.1:0-3968 GCA_963924785.1 uncultured Opitutales bacterium | reverse complement strand
CATCGATGGGATACAGCATCCGGGAAAAATATACTTTTTAATGAAATCGACCGATTTTCTTGCCAGATCATAGTATCGATCATCAATGGTTATTGCCTGAAGGAGAAACATACCATCTGGTTTGACTAGGCGACTACAAGTTGCGAAAAATTCACTGTAGTATTGATGGCCAACTGCTTCAATCATCTCAACCGATACGAGTTTAGAATATTGACCTTCAATTTTCCTATAATCTTTTAGCTCAACGGTAATTAAGTTTTGAAGGTTTTCGTCTTCGATCTTTTTTATAGCGTACTCGTATTGTTCCTTTGAGATTGTAACTGAAGTTACTTTACACTGATAATTTTTTGCTGCATGTATCGCCAGTCCACCCCAGCCTGTGCCGATTTCTAGTAAATGGTCATTTTTATTTAAAGATAGTTTGCGGCAGATTAAATCCAATTTTTCGATGGATGCGTCTCGTAATGATGTGTTTTCGTCTTTGAATACTGCTGATGAATATGACATCGTATCATCTAACATTTTTTCAAAAAAATCATTTCCCAGATCATAATGCGCCGCAATATTTTTTCGACTTCCTGTTAACGAATTCCGTTTAAACTGATGATATAGGAATGATATAATGTTTTTGGTCCAGGTCAAAGGACCTGAGTCCATGGCATCAAGGCGTTCACGATTGATAAGGAATAGGCGAGTTAAGTCGGTAATACTCGAACATTCCCATTGGTTGACCATGTAGGATTCTGAAACCCCAAGTGACCCACCTAAGATTACTGATGAATAGAAATCGGGTTGATTTACCTTGATTTTGACATGAGGCGTGTCAGCTGATTTGTCTCCAAATTCGAAGTTATCATTGCCATCGTATATTTCTAGGTACCCTTTTTTGATATCACGCAAGGTTTTAAAGAGGATCTTTTGTGAAAGAGAATTTACGAAATCAAGAGAACTTCCTTGTTGTTCAAACGCCTGGATGCGTTCGCTGTACAATTCATCATTGTTATGATACGACATATTCTTTTGGTTCATGGTTAAGTCTTTTTTTAGGATGTGTATGAAAAGGAATTTTTTTAAGTTTTAATTTGAAGGCTTCCCAGTAAATGCCGGCAATGATTTTTGCCGTCATGTATGGATACATCACGACTAGTTTATCAAGACTTGAAGCCGTTGCCGGTTTCCTCTCAAGATTCATAAAGGCTTCGAACATGAGTGTTTCTGATTTGTAATTAGACATCTCTACGGTGAGTCGATCGCCCGGTATCCCAAATGACCAATTATAGTGTTGCTCCATATCCATAAACGGGGAGATGTGGAACGCTTTATCAAACTCAAAGGAGAATTGGGTGCGATCTTTTTGTTCCCTGCAATCGAGTGCATAACAGTGCCTTTCAAGCCAGGGGATATTGGTTATCTCAGCCATTATGAATTCTACGTTTTTACCTGATTGATCAAAGCAGAAGTAGAAACTGACTGGATTGAATAAAATCCCGAAAAACCGACAATGCGTTAGCATACGAATAGGACCAGATGGAGTGGAACCGGTTTGTTCCAAAACCTTATTTTTAACCGCTTCTTTTATTGAAATGTCATTATTGCCGAAATAATCTTTTCGTAAGCATTGAGCCACAGAAAAACCATTATATTTCCAAAGGCGTGTTGGTGAAAAGAGGGCTTCGATCTCATCGAGGTCAATATAGAGCATATTGAGAGAATAACTGAAAGTGTTAATTTTCGGTTGGTGACGATAATGCATCAACCGGCCGCTATAGATGAAACTATTTTGAATTTCGCTCATAGTTTAACTCCAAATTGTTCACAAACCCTTTGGGCACTCACCACTCCATCTTCATGAAACCCATTTCTCCAGTATGCCCCGCAAAAAGAGGTGTTGCGTTGACCGCTTATTTCAGCCCAACGGGATTGAGCGTCGACAAAGATTTTTGTAAATAGGGGATGTGCATAGTCGATTGTTCTAATGATTTTGCTTTCATCGATGCTATCCGAATTCAATGTCACAATAAAGGTCTCTGGGGCATCAATGGACTGCAGAATATTCATGTTGTATGAAACGCATAGTTTGTCATTTTCACGCTTTAGGAAATTCCAGCTAGTCCAAGCCGATTTGTTTTTAGGGAGCAGGCTTTCATCGGTATGAAGAATAGCAGTGTTTTTTTGATAAACCATAGCCGACAAGATATCCTTTTCCTCTTGTGATGGATCTGACAAAAGTCTCAAAGCTTGATCACTATGACAGGCAAAGATCACGTGGTCATATTCCATGATTTTACCTGTGACTTTAATTTCAACGCTTTTTTCTAAACGCGTTACCGTTTCTACTGGCTTATTGAGAAAAATGTTCCCCTTGAATTTCTTCAATATTGCATCAACGTATGATTTACTGCCGCCTTTAACTGTTCTCCAGATGACACGATCGGTTAAATTAAGGAATCCGTGGTTTTGAAAAAACCGAATAAAAAATAAAGCGGGAAAATTCCTCATATCATCCGGGCTAGATGACCAGATTGCAGCCCCCATCGGAATGATGAAGCTATCGATAAAGCTTCTCGAATATTTGTTTTCGAGTAGATATTCTTCAAGTCCAAGGTCAGTATTTTTACTTTCTAAAAATTGTTTAGATTGTTTATTAAAACGTAAGATTTCCTGGATCATCTTGTACATTCTCAGGCGGAACAGGTTTTGCTTTTGAGCAAACATTCCACCGATAGAATGCCCGGAATATTCTAAGTTTTGTTCATCATCTCTGACAGAGAATCCCATGTGAGTCTCTAAATAGCCAACATCTAGCTGATCGATTAAATTACAGAAATTGGGGTAGGTATTACTATTGAAGACAATAAATCCAGTATCTACATTGTATGTGCCATGATCCCGTTCTACTTTTAGGGTGTTCGTATGTCCCCCTACATAGTTATTTGACTCATACACATCAATTTCTGCAATACCTTGAAGCAGGTGGGCAGATATTAAACCGGATATTCCGGAACCTATAATGGCAATTTTCATGATGTGTGTCTGTTTTATTTGTGAATTACGGCTGCTTATAGTTCTTCTTCGTTAGATAATCCTTACAATAATTATTTTAAAATATGAGTTTTGGAAATCCCTCTTTGAGGTTCATTCGAAATTTATCTCCTGATTCTCGTTAATATTCACCATAACTTCATTGCGGCGCATAAATGGTAGTGTCCATGGTGGGTTGTAAAAAGCATATTTTGGCGAACCAGTGATTTTGAGCTGATTGGATTCGGCATAGCTCATCAGCTGCTTTTCATGTGTAGCGACATTATTATTCGTGTTAAAGCCAGAAAATTTGATGACGGCGAACTTCTTCGCCGAAATTTCATTTATACTTACGCGTGCATTGTTTGGCTTTGGTAAATTATCCATATTATACTCAGAGGGCATGACAAAGCTCACTTTCCATGAGTCACCATTCGATTGCTGCTGAACAGGTGCAGTCATCGCAATTTTTTTGTTTTCCTGTTGTTGGACAGGTGCAGTCATGGCTATGCTTTTTTGAACTGTATTGTTGCCGAAAATGTAATTGGCTAGTAGACGAAATCCTCTATTAATAGCATCTTTACGGTCACCTTTAATTTCTACTTCCGCAATGATCATTGGTTGATAACGCCTGATTTCTATATTTTGATCAGTCAATAAGACTTCATAATTGGGTATTTCAACATTACTCATGACGGGCCCTACTAATACGCCACTGATGAGAGAAATTGTAGTGACTGCAGTAATTATAATCCATTTTTTCTTTATCATTTTTTTTCATTATTTGGTGGTTAAGTATTATTATGTAAGATTCATCCGACAAAAGTAATTTCTCTTCGAACAAGAAATCGACTTTGATTTTGTAAATAATCAAAAAGCTGAAGTGTGAACTGGTTTAATGATCTCAGAAACGGGATAATCCTTATTTTATACTTAAAAAAGTGAAA
>CAWUTK010000285.1:0-3355 GCA_963924785.1 uncultured Opitutales bacterium | reverse complement strand
TGAATAATAACTATTTCAGCAACTACTAGTATTACATTATACAACATAACCTTAAACTAAATTCATCTTCCGAATTAATCAATAGTGTAAACTTTAATCATACAAGATTACTGTAACTTGGCATTAATAATACTATGAATCATAGCTTAATTCTTATGAACTGTCTTCAAGGTAAAACTGCATTCTTTTAGTTGCCTTTCAGCTTGATCATTACAACATGGAAGAATGATTGAAATGGGAAAGTTGAACGAACTGGTCGTTAGCAAAAAAGAAAGCCATGGCTTTACTCTGTCTTGTGAAAATGGTGACACGGCTTACCTTCCAACAAAATACGCTCCGAATGAATTAGGCGTGGATGATAAAATAACTGTATTTATCTACAAGGACTCTGATGACAATCTAATAGGAACCACTGAAACTCCCAAGATATTATTAAATCAGTTTGCATACCTTCGGGTTATAAGTACGACTCGTGATGGAACCTACTTAGACATGGGAATCGAAAAAGACTTATTTGTCCCAGAGAATAGACAATCCAAAAACCTTTATGAAGATGACCTTGCCCTTACTTATCTATCCCTGGATGACTGGAAGAATAAGCTAATTGGATCAACTAAAATTGCTCCATTTTTAGACCAAGAGAATATCACGGTTAAACCCAAAGAAAAAGTCGAGCTATTGGTTTTTAGTGTAACCGATATGGGGGCCAAGGTTATCATAAATAATATTCATGAGGGATTATTATATGAAAATGAAATCTACCAATCGGTAGAAATTGGCGATAAGTTGGTGGGGTATATTAAAAAAATCAGAGAAGATAATAAAATCGATGTATCACTGCAAGTTTTTGGTTTTAAGCATGTTAAGGGAGAAGTGGGTGGCATCTTAGACGCAATTAAAGCAAATGGCGGATTCCTTGACCTTCACGATTACAGTGATCCTGAAGAAATTAAACGTCGATTGAACATCAGCAAAAAGACTTATAAAAAAGGCATTGGGATGCTTAAAAAGCAAGAGATAATTCGAATTGAAAAAGACGGGGTATATCTCATTAAAAAAGAATAAGTTAGACGGTTTGCTGATTTTCAACCCCCTCGCTATCAGACACTTTCTATGCCTATGCCACTGGCCTTCAATAGCTAACAAAAGAGGTCGCATATTTGACTTAGATTCAATTTGAGATTTATGAAACCATGTACACTTTTTAGAGTGAACAGGTTATGTATAAATTATTTCTAATCCCCATCCTTCTTTGTGTTTCAGCTATTCAACTGTTAGCAAAGAATATTCCTTTAAATCATTCCAGTCTGCAGGTAAAGGGATCCTTGCACAGTCTTAAAAATGCTGATGGTCGCCTATTCTATTATCTACAAATACGTTATGAGTGATGATATAGATCTCAATTTAAACGCTAACAAAAAGAAAAAGTGGACCCTGTCCTTTTCCTTTTTATGGTTTAAGCCATAAATGGTGGATCGAATGATTTATATAATGGTGTCCAAAGAAAACTGACTGCTAAAGAAGAAGCAGCAAAGATTAAGAGTGCCGAGCGTGCTATAGCAAATTTGGCCAAAGCTATCTTCCTCTTTCTACGGTCAAGTGCCCCAGCACTTCGCAATAAAACGTATTTGTTTCTGCCGAATGAACCACTGTTTTAGCAAGAAGCCTGAATAACAGATTTCTTAGCTTGAAAATCCCATCGAACAAGCCATGCTCCGGTGCGATTTAATAAATTAATTACTAAGTTAAAAATCTAATTATTTGCTACAATGATAGGTAAATGTTTTCAAATCCTAGGAAGTCTAGGTGTATTTTTGTTTGGGATGAAAATCCTCAGTGAAGGCCTCCAAAAAGTCGCCGGTGAAAGACTCCGAGAGTTCATGCACATGATGACCTCGAATCGATTTAAAGGTTTAATTACAGGAACCATAGTCACCTGCCTCGTTCAGTCATCTTCTGCAACAACAGTAATGATCGTGAGTTTTGTTAATGCGGGCATTATTAAACTAAGGAACGCCATTGGAATGATCATGGGAGCGAACTTAGGCACCACTACCACCTTCTGGATTGTCTCATATCTCGGCTTCAAATTTAGCCTTTCTAAAATTGCTCTACCCTGTATCGGTATTGGGGTCGTCATGTACTACATTCGGCAAAATGCAAAAATCCGAAACATGGGAGAAACGCTCATTGGTTTCGGGCTTCTCTTTTTGGGACTATCACTTTTAAAAGATGCTGTTCCTGACGTAAAATCAAATCCTGAAATTCTAGAATTCATTAAGGATTATACAGACTTTGGTTTTGGCTCAATTATCCTTTTTTTCATTGGCGGCATTCTTCTCACAATTATAGTGCAATCATCCTCTGTCGCAGGTGCCATCACTCTAACATTAGCCTATAAAGGTTGGTTCGGATTTGATATAGCGGCAGCTATTATTCTAGGTGAAAACATCGGGACTACTGTTACGGCTAATATTGCAGCACTAGGAACGAATACCGAGGCGAGGCGAGCAGCCTTTGCACACTTCATCTTCAATGTCATAGGGGTTCTTTGGATATTGCCAGTTTTCGGCCTTTTTCTCGCCGGTGTTGATGCGCTTATGCCAGGAGATGCATTAGATGAAACTGCCCTGCCAATGCACATGGCTGCATTCCACACATTATTCAATCTTGCAAATATCTTGCTGTTAATCGGATTCGTCCCATTAATTGCTAAAATCGTTAGATACGTCATAAAGGACTCAAGTAACGAGGAAACGGAGTTTAGATACCTATCCTCATCAGCAATGCCAAGGATCGGTGAGATGAACCTCATGGAAGCAGAAGACGGTATGGCTAAGCTTTCCAATCTTGGTTTAGAAATGTTTACCGGATTCAAGGAACTTTTAAAGAACCCAGACGAAGACCTGTCCGAGAAAGTAAGGAAAATTAAACAGATGGAAGAATACAGTGATAAGCTAACATTCGACATCACAAAATTCCTTACCATGTGTACTTCTCAAAATTTGAGTCAAAGCCATGCCACAAAAGTAACCAATATGTTCTTGGTGGTGTCAGAACTTGAAGACATTTGTGATAACTGCTACCGCATCGTAAAAGTGCTTCAGCGAAAGTTTAGAAACAAGATTTCCTTCGAAAAAGAGACACTTGATGAAATGCTAGCGCTAGCGAACCAAGTCGAAGACTTCATGGTCTTCACTAAAAAGCACATTAATAAGCCCGTAACCGCAGAGATTATGGAAAGTGCAATGATACATAAGAAAAGTATTCGACAACGGCTTAAAGCACTGCGTCAGGATCTCACCGAGAAAATGCACAGCACAGGTAACATCGATCCAGGAATGTTAGCCTTAGA
>CAWUTK010000284.1:0-16188 GCA_963924785.1 uncultured Opitutales bacterium | reverse complement strand
CACCGCCACCAGCTATCCAGGCACTGAAGCCTTGCTGATTATGATCGCGACCCTTGCTTCCCTGCGCAAAGGGAGTGCGACCGAACTCGCCGGTGAAGACCAGAAGGGTACTGTCAAACAATCCCCTCTCTTTTAAATCTTTAATCAATGCGGCAATCGGTTGATCTACCTGACCAGCCATAGCTTGATGACCTTTCACAAGATCGTTATGCTGGTCCCATGGATTCGCACCATTTCCTCCGCCGATACCAAAACTTGCACAGGAAAGCTCAACAAAGCGCACTCCTCGCTCTACCAGTCTGCGCGCCATCAAACACTGTTTTGCATAAGATGAATTTTGCTTCACCTTATCATTCACTCCATACATTTCCAAAGTCGCTTCACTTTCTTTGCTGATATCAGTCAACTCGGGAACAGACTCCTGCATCAGATAGGCGGTCTCTGCATTGGCAACAGAATCCATGACTGCATCCTTTGCCGCTGTGCGCTCAGAAAAACCCATATCCAGACCCTTGATAAGATCGAGAGCTTGTCGCTGCTCTTGCTTCATCATATACGGATTGATATGGGGAACCGCATGCTTAGCTGTAATATTAAATATAGACCCCTGATGTGTTGCGGGCAGGAAGGCATTTCCAAATAAACTCACACCACCATGGGGTGTACTCGCCCCTGCGCTCTGCAGGACGATGTAACCGGGAAGATTTCTATTCTCAGTTCCGCAACCATAGCTCACCCAGGCCCCCGCACTGGGATAACCCAGGAAGGGAAATCCAGTATGCATAAAAAAGTTGCCCTGCGAATGCTCTGTAAACTTAGCGGTCATGGAACGAATAATCGCCAAATCATCTACCTGTTCTGCAATGTGCGGAAAGAGGTTAGTCATCTCAATGCCGGACTCACCGTATTTTTTATGATCCCACTTAGAGCCCATAATAGTTCCGACATTATCAAATTGAGTACGGTCAAGCTTACCGGGCATTGCTTCTCCATTCCTCTTGCGAAGTAAGGGCTTGGGGTCAAAGGAGTCTACGTGAGAGACACCACCTGACATATATAGAAAGATGACTGACTTCGCCTTGGCCGCGTGGTGCAGCTTAGGAACATAGATGTCACTCGCCAAAGCAGAAGAATTAATCAGACTCGACAGAGCCGCAGTCCCAATCCCCATGGATGACAATTTTAAAAAATCACGACGGCTGTATTTATTAGTAAACATAGATGAACTCCTTACTATTTAATATGGAAAAGGCTACATGCTTCAATGCAACATCCTCATTTTCAAAATCATTAAAGTAACTTAATATCTGCTTACATTCTAAATCAGTAGCCTTACGCCCGTAAGCATCCATAAATAGCGCATCAATACGGTCCTCCTTATTCTCCAAAAGCTTGTCTTCTCGTATTCTTGCTGACCATTTTTCTGCGACCCCTTCCACAAATCCACCATTAAGTAAAGTTAAGGCTTGGGCAGGAACATTTGTAATATCCCGCTTACTTCGAGTCGTGGTACCCATCGGTAAGTTAAAGGTTTTTAAAAATAGATCCGGGCTATTTCGTTTCTGCTGCGCATAAACTGCCCTCTTATAATTTTTACCCGTAAGTGAATTCATAGAATCCTGAATGGCCTCAGCATCAAGCCGCCGCGGCGTATAATATGATAAGTAAACATTCTCAGGGTCACTCTCTTTAACCGCTTCCCCGGCCTGACTGGATGAACGGAAACTGCGACTGAGCACCATTTTGCGCAAGGATTTTTTTATAGACCAACCCTTCTTTTCAAAATCAACTTCAATGAACGGATTCTCAGGCAGTGCTAAACTACCCTTTTCTGATGAGCTAACAAATTTCAATATTTTCTTACTCCATAAAGATTTAGATCGCCGAATAATTGAGTTTGCCGAATTCCTCACCTGTTTACTTTTGATCGGTGTAGGCACGCCATTTGCCCCAACTTCATGCTCACGCACATAGCGAACTTTCCACGCTTGAATCCGTTCTGCGGTCAGGCGTTTTAGCTTTATTGATTCAACCTTGCCTCGCCACTCATCGTAGCCTCCGTTTTCATAATCATGCTTCTTGATGTACAGTTCGGAATCAGGCTTCGAACCGATATGGAAAATATCCGACACAAGTCGTCTAAATGCCCTAGCGTAATCCTCATAGGTTGCAGGACGTAGATTTGACTTTGCTTTCACCTCCTTAAGAAACTGTCCCACAGTTGGACTATTACGAACCTCTTGTGCTTTGGGCTTATGCTTGGCCTCGGTCGCATCCCAACCTGCCCCTTTAAGCATCGTCCAAATATCACGGGCTTTAGTAGCAGAAGCAGTTATATTTGTAGAATCCAAAGCAAACCACCTCTGTTTTTCTTTATGTCGAATCTGGACTTGATACGTTCCATTCGCTGTCCTAATCTTTAGACGATCTTTCCAATAGTTAATATGGGTTTTGGGGAATTTCTGCTCACTCATAATCGTATTTACTCCTTTAAGAATTTGACTTTTTTTTGACTTCGTTTTGAAATCCCAACATGGGCGTTCTTGCTACTACACGACTATTCAAAACCCGCATCATCGCAAGTATTACTTGTTGAAAAACAAAGATTTATGGAGCTTTACGCCCCAGTTAGGAGCACTTGAGAATACGCATATCTATCTTCTAAAAATCCTTGTGTCCTCGGTTCGATTCCGAGTCTGGCCACCATTAAGAAGAAGTAAGGATTTTACCTAGCAACTTTTCTATAGACCTAACAGAATAAGTATAATCACTATTCTTATCAATACACACCACAATCACTTTCTCTGGTGAATCTGGGACTTTTAATACATTCAAAACAGATCTATCCTTAAATTTCACAAACCCAATCAATTCAGTATCTTCAGAAGGTTTACTCTGATTAAGATTTTCTCTACTCATAATCAATTCATCTTTGATTTCATAGAGACCTAAGCCGCCTTTCAGAGAAGGAATCAATAGAACTCTTTCATCTTGAGTTAGAAATACATCAACCCACTGGTATCTATCCATATGTTTATCACCAAAATCTAGTTTAGCAGTATAGCTAGGCATACTCAGCTGGGTATACTCATTTAAGCTACTCATTCTATGAATATTTAAATTCATTGTTAATTTAAACTTTTCATCAACCAATGAGAGCAACGTTATATAATTATTAGCCACTACTGCTTTTTCTATTAAACTTGATGAACCAATCCCTACTAGTGTATCAACTTTCGATATTTCAAAATTGCTCCCCCCAAAAATGCTAATCTTCACTAAAGATTTTTGCTCAACTGAATCATATAGAGCTAACACAGTAGAAGAACCTGATGTTAATAGCTCTTTCACTGCTCCCTTACGACAAACTGGAGGTAATTCAATTTCATAGAATTTTTGCTTAGATATTGAGTAACCAATCACTTTATCCTTATGTGACCTAACACCACTCTTCATAGCTCCAGCAATAATGATAAAGTCACCAGCAATAGAAATACATCTAGCTTCTATAATATCGACAACTATCTCTTTACAATCAATCAGCTCACCTTCTTCGGTGAATTGACCATATCTCACCAATTGCTTATTAATATCCAGACAAACGGCTAAACCAGTATTTGTCACATGACACTTACTCCCTAAGGGGAAATCTAATTCATTTAGTAGTTCTACTTTATTACCTACAACCCTTGCAGTCGTCATTACGTCACCTTTAGGCAACAAAAATACTGGGAAATCGCTCATAATTACTTCTTTTCTCCTCCACATGTTTTACAATTCACTCCAGAACCGTAAGCTGATGGTCTGCCTTTGCTATTATTGAAACACCTACAGCTCTCATTGTGAGTCTTGTCAGTGCTAGAAATCCAGAACAACCCACAAATGAGATCACCCTTGATTGCTTTACATGAGGTTTGGGTTAACAACATGAGCAACCGTGTCCGTGTCCAAACTTACGATTAATACTTAATGCTCTTAAACTGTGTTGGATTTCATCTTCAACTAAATCGCTCTTCAACTGCTCTTCTGCTTTCAACTCTAAGTCTACAGGGGCATTATCCGATTGCGTAGAGTTATCAACCGTTAATGGCAACGTTTCATCTTTAGGTGTATCTATCTTTTCTTCTTTCATAATATATGGCATTACTTTTCAACATAATAGCTCAATGAATACAGTCCTTCATTTGACTTGGATGCAGCAAGAAATAGATCGTGGGTCTTGGATCTATCATTTTCCAAGACAAGTGATATTCCGAACACTGGATTAGGGTAATATGAAAACTCCTTGAAGACCTCCCATTTAGGTTCAACATATCGATTAATCTGATATTCTTTTACTATATAATTATTGAATATAAATGAATCAATCAATTGAACTAAACTTCTAATATCTACCTCTTTATGGCCTTTGTGAAAAAGGCTTTGAAATAAAGCAGTATCTTTATCAATAAACACTGATTTTAAAGATAGCAATAGCTCTTCAACAGTGGGCTTGTTTTCAATATCCATCTAAGTCTAATAAAGATTAATCCATCCGACTAATCCAGCTTTTATTGATAATTCATTCGATGCAAAAAGATCCTATTCATTTTCTCAATAGGTGCAGAACCTTCATGACCCTGTTTTAGCAAACCATCAACTTGCATTTAGCCCCGTTTTTTTAAACTAACGCCACAATGTAATTATTGAAAATTAAGAATTGATAAACTTATTCTTCAATTGCTTTCAAAAAAACATTGGCTAATATCATATGCCCCACTTCATTCGGATGAACTCTATCACCACATAGCGTTTGTGTTGGCTGAAAGTCAAGATATGCATCAAATGCAGCCTGAGTATCTACGAATACCGTATTATGCTTTTTTGAAAGTTTTTTAACCACTGCACCATACATATCCATTTGCTTGCGCATTGGATCGCTCAGATTTGTTTCTAAAAAATACGGCGTCATTAAAATCATCCCTTTTACCGCGGGTAATGTTTTCTGGATCAAGCCGTCTAATTTCAGCTCATACATTTCAATATCAACTTGATCGATCATAGGCGAATCAAAGTGACGCCATACGTCATTGATCCCAATCATCACTGACACCCAATCTGGTGAATGATCAAGGACATCTTCTTGCCAACGAGCTTCAAGGTCTGTGACACGGTTTCCACTAATCCCGGTGTTCAATACACTTATCTTGCAATCAGGATGGTTCGCACCTAATTGAGCCCATACATCACGAACATAACCACTACCAATACCTTGTTTTTCACCGACTGGTCTGTCTCGACCGACATCCGTAATGGAATCGCCTATCATTAATAAAGTCTGACCTGATTGTATCTTCATGGTGCTATAAACGTGTCCGTAGTTTTATAATAAATTTATTTGAGAAGCGTCCCCGTCAGTCAAAGCATTTAAGCCAACTGCTTGCCATCCTTTCTCTGTTAGTACTCGTCCTTGAGCTGTTCGGCTTAAATAACCTTCTTGTATCAGAAATGGCTCATGGACTTCTTCAATGGTGTTTTGCTCTTCGCCAATACCGACAGCTATCGTATTCAGCCCGACCGGACCGCCTCGATGCTTTTCGCCAATCATACGGAGAATCCGCTTATCCATTTCATCCAAACCATTTTTACTAATCTCGAGTAATTCAAGCGCCTTTTCTGCAATTTCTTTGTTAATTTTCCCGTCAGCTTTTTGATCCGCATAGTCTCTAACAAAACTGATTAGATTATTACTGATTCGCGGTGTCCCTCTTGAGCGACTTGCTATTTCTTTAGCCCCCTCCTTATCAATCTCTACTCCAATCAAACCCGCTGTTCGATTAACAATATCAAATAAATCGGTTTTATCATAATAGTCTAACCTCGACTGCAATTTGAATCGACTCCTTAAGGGCGACGTCAACAACCCCATTCGAGTGGTTGCGCCAATGACTGTAAAATGATTTATGTCTAATCGGATACTTCTAGAATTAGGCCCTTGATCGATCATTATATCGATTTTAAAATCTTCCATTGCAGAATACAGATACTCTTCCACGGTCTTTGAAATACGGTGTATTTCATCTATAAATAAAATATCGCCTTCTTCTAAGCTGGTGAGCAATCCTGCAAGGTCACCAGCTTTTTCAATAACAGGACCAGATGTAATACGGACCTGCTTGCCGAGTTCGTTCCCAATAATACTAGCTAGCGTAGTCTTACCTAAACCTGGAGGCCCATTTAATAAAACATGCCCTAATGGTTCTCCACGTTTCTTTGCGGCCCCAACGACGATTTTTAAACGCTCTTTGGTTTTTTCCTGACCGGTGAAATCGTCAAATGATAAGGGTCTTAATGCCTTATCAATAGGAGTATCTTCTTCGCCTAAAATATTATTATAAAAGGAGACTCCCTTCTCGTCATCCATATAAATAAAGCCTTAGGAATTCAATAACTCATCTGGAATATCCTTGTCAGATATGCGATCAATCTGACCACCAAGTCCTCTAAGCTTAACTTCAAAATTGTCATATCCACGATCAAGATGATAAATACGTTGAATATAGGTTTCACCACGACCTGCAATAGCAGCTAAAACAAGAGCGGCACTCGCACGAAGATCAGAGGCCATTACAGGTGCGCCCGAAAGGATCCCTCCACCTTTGACGATTGCACTTGAGCCCTCAATGGCAATATCAGCGCCCATACGTTGTAGCTCTGGAATATGCATAAAACGATTTGGATAAATGCGTTCTGTGACGATACTGATACCAGGCGTAACAGTCATTAAGGCAGTCATCTGCGCTTGTAAATCCGTTGGATAACCTGGATATGGCAATGTGATTATATCAACCGGCTTAAGAGCTGTATTACTTGATTTTCTAATTCGTATCGAGTCCGAGCTCTTTACGTCAATCTCACAGCCCATTTCTTCGAGCTTATCAACAAATGCACCCAAGTGTCTAATTTGTGCACCATGGACAGTCACGTCACCTGATGTGATCGCCCCTCCGATCAAATAGGTTCCTGCTTCAATTCGATCATCGATAACACGATGTTCACAACCGTGTAATTTATCAACCCCTTCGATTTTGATAGAATGACTTCCAACACCATCCATCTTAGCTCCCATACTGACAAGCATACGGCAAAGATCAACGACCTCTGGTTCGCAGGCTGCCCCTTCAATAAATGTTTCGCCCGGAGTCATAACCGCAGCCATAATCAAATTAGCTGTTCCTGTCACGGTACTACCATGACGCCCCCCAAGAAACAAGTTTGCACCACGACTATTCTCTGCATCAACTTTCACATAACCAGCACTGATTTCAACATCACAGCCAAGTTTACGAAGTCCTTTGATATGCAGGTCAATCGGACGTTGCCCAATAACACAACCACCGGGAAGCGATATGTTTGCTTTTTTAAGTCTAGCGACCATTGGTCCTAGTAAACAAATCGAAGCACGCATCTTACGAACAAGGTCGTAAGGTGCAGTTGAATCAACTGTTTTTGCAGTGACCTTCCACGTGCCTTCGCCCGCAGATTCTACCGTTGCTCCTAAATGCTCTAATATCTGGAGCATAAACCTCATGTCACTCAGATCAGGCACATTGGTGATCGTGCACGTTTCCTCCGTTAACAAGGTTGCCGCAAAAATCGGCAAAGCCGCATTTTTAGCTCCACTAACTCGAACCTCTCCTTCGAGGATTCTTCCTCCTGAAACTTTAAATGCTTCCATGGCTTTGCTTTCTTTTTGGGGTGTTCAGATTACTCGCTACGAGATGAATCTGATTTATTGCGATTTTGATTATTGTTATTACCAGAACGACGACGGTTATTGTTTTTACGGCGGCGATTATTATTCTTATTACCACTGTTATTATTACCATTTGAACGATCACCACTATTGCGATTATCTTTTTGTTGAACTGCAGCAGCTTCGGTTTCATCTCCTCCGACGAAAAAGCTCTTTATTTTATCGAAAAACGATACTGGCTTCTTTTCTCTAGATGATGATTTAGCAGAAGGCGTCCATTCTTGTGCTTTTTCTTTCTTTTTAGGAGTAGAAGAATAATCCATTGCAGAATGCTTTTCCCCCTCATTGTTTTGAGCTTTTTGCTCAACTGGTTTATTTGGAAGGTCCTTTTTCAAGACGATCGTAAGCTTCTTTTTCGGTTTATCTTCAGAATTAGACTCTGAGTCATCGCGATTATTGTGACGATTATTAGAACCTCTCCGCTTTTCAGGTGCTTCCGTTTCTTCTTCTTCCGATTCTTCAGCCACCTCTTCTACTGTTTCTTCAATAGAATCTTCAACTTCATCAGCCGCTTCCTCTACGATTTCTTCAGGTGCTGCAGAAACTTCTTCATCCATAGTGTCTACTATAACGATTTTTGCTTCTACTACAGGAACAGTCTCAACTGCTTCTGGTTCGATTTCAACAGTCTCAACAGCTACTTTCTGAACCTTCTCTTTTTTTCTATCTTCTTTAATACTAGGGCCTTCTGTAGGTAGGCCGTCTGGAAAAGGTTTCCCTTTTTCAAGCTTAATTTCACCCATTGGTGAATGTGATATTGTTCCTTTATTCATTATATTTTCCATTTTGTCGTCGTTAAGCTTATAGCATATACCGACGACATTTTCATTTTGGACCCATTTGACTCCAGTTACAAATAACCTAAGTTACTAATGGGTATGATTTTAATTCATTTGTGTTTCTTCTCGCACGCGATAATCGAGCTTATTTACCGCCTATTTATTTAATATTTATTAATTTCAAATTTATCTTGCTAAAAGATTAACACTTTCACAATTTTTTTTATGGATAAATTAGAGGAAATCTTCGAATTACAGCAAAAACTGAACGAACGCATCGGTGTTGACACAAAAAACATGACCGATGAAGAAAAAATCAAGTGGGTTTTGAATTATACTAGAGCGATGCAGCAAGAAATGGCTGAACTTATCGATTCTGTGCCTTGGAAATGGTGGGCCAAGTATCAAGAGTTTGATGTTCAGAACGCAAAAGTAGAGGTGGTAGACCTATTTCATTTTCTTATTTCACTAGGCCAAGTGCTAGGAATGAGTGCTGATGACATTCACAATGCCTATCTGCAGAAAAATAAAGTTAATCATGATAGACAAGACAGTGGTTATACAAAAAAGGATGAAGACGATTCTCGTCACATCTAGTAAAACTTAGGTTTTTAGACAATTAGACATTAGGCTATTAGGGAAAGATTATTATTTTAGAGTCTTCCCCATTCCCTAATTGCCTGCGGTCTAATAGACTAAAAACCTAATATTGAAAACTAGATGATTCCCCGCATTTTCAAGTCCTTATATATATACCTATCAGGAACGCCAGATTCCGAGAAGGAGTGGCAAGTTAGCACTTACTTTTTTTTAAAAGGGTTTTCATTTATAGCACTCCTGGCCTTTATTTCTCTTTGGCAGCAATCCGAACTTCTATTTGGCCTAAATGGAATTAATCCCTATGATGAATTTCTCGATTCCATACAAAGGCAATATATTGATCGGAATTTTGTTTTAGCGCCGACTCTTCTTTGGTTTTTTCAAGCAGAGAATACCCTTAACTCTCTCTTTGTCATTGGTAGTTTAAGTTGTGTTATTGCCTTTACCGGCTACATTAGGCCGATCGCGTTCTTCGTCGCTTGGCTTTGCTATTTATCCGCCTGTGCAGTGGGCAATCCTTTCACGCAATTCCCCATCGACAAACTGCTACTAGAATTACTATTTGCTGCGATCTTTCTTTCTCCTTGGCACTTGAATAAAACTTATGCAAAAACATTCCAATCAACACGGATTGCAAGGTGGCTTATTTATTGGATATTTTTCAGATTAATCTTCGAAAATGCCCTCTCGAGAATCGGGATAAATGATCCTTCTTGGTATCCTGGATTCTACGCTGTTTACAACAATTACTTAACTCAACCCCTTCCCGTTTGGACGAGCCTATTTCTACACAAAGGGCCCTACGTCATTCATAATATTTTAACACTCGCGATTTTCCTCATTCAAATAATCGCACCATTTTTCATCATTGCATCAAGGAGATGGAGACAGATTGCCGTTGTATTAATAGCTCTTGTTGAAATTTATTTTAGAATCATTGGGAATGAAGGCGTCTTTCGCTGGTTAAGTCTATTGCTTTGCATCTATATTATTGGAGATGACTTTTGGTTATACAAAAAGGCAAAAACGTTTATTGCCAAAACAAATAAACCAACAAAAGAAGTCAAACCACGACAAGAAGAACATTCGGTCAATCGCATAAGTCGAGTTATGATAACTGCTGTTTTTTCATTGCTGGCATTATTCATCGGATTACTTAATTTCACCGTCTTGTTTAATCATAATATCCGTTTCCCTGAACTGTTAAACAAACCCTTAAAAAGGGTTCTCGCACTTAAAACAACAAACTCCTACGCAAACCTAAGGTTAACGAAATTGGTTAACCAAAAGATTTCGATTCAAGGGAGCATCGACGGCAAAGAATGGCGTGAGTTTCCATTGCAGTGGAATAATCGAGAAGTTTACAGTCGGCCCAAATTTTTATTCTATCACTTCCCAAGACTTGAAGCAAAATCAACAGAACTCCCAATGGGTTTCTGGCACAACAATCAATGGTTTTTGAAATATTTACAAAAAATTGTTGATCGAAACCCGACCGTAATGAACAGTTTCGCAATAAATCCTTTTCCCGCAGAACAACCTAATTTCATTAGATCAATTCTGTATAAATACAATTTCTCCGATATTCGCACAATGAAAACCACGGGTTATTGGTGGCAAAGAAGAGCCATTGGACCTTACACACCACCAATCCCTCGCACAGTTGAACATCGCAACGGCCTGATAAAGAACAACCTCTAATCAACGCTCTAAAATGAAATCCGATTCAATTAAAATCTTCTTAACCCTTCTCATCATTCCTATCGTTTGGTGTTTCATTAATTACCATGGGTCTCTCAATAGTTTCAAAAACATGGCAATGGACTGGCGCTTTAACTTTCGAGGCGAGTTAACCTTACCAGTTGATAGCAACGGGGATCCGATCAAGGTTACATACGTTGATTTTGATGCCGAAACGGTTAGCCTTGTTGGAGAAAGACCTTGGGATAGAAACTTCCTAGCTGACGTTGCAAATATTTTATTAGACTCAAAATACGGAAATGCGAATTCTGTTGGTTTCGACTTTATCTTTTCGAGTCAAAGCATGTCTCTTATGGTTCCTCCCGAGAATGTGCTTAGAAGTGACAGTGCAATAGGAGATCTTTTAGAGAAGCACCCTAATCGAGTCGTTGTTGCCACAGCATACTCCGAAATACGGGACAGGACTTATATGAGTAAAAAAAGTAGCCAGCCTTATCGTGTTTCAAATAAAACGAAAGAGTTAACGGAATACATCGACCCTCAAATGAACCCTTTCCCCGAAATGCCAACCTATCCCATAGTGAAATACAAGGATGGTAAAAACATTGGTAAGGTCGGCATAATTAATTTTGATGTTCAGCGAAGTAATGGACCAACGTCTCGTTTCGTTCCTGCATACTTCGAATATAAAGGGCCGGCCTATTCTCTGAATATACTTCACGGGCAATTAAAAGCATACTCCATTTTAGAAGGCCTTAATGCACAGCTCCAACCGCTACACAATGACACCTTACACCATGCATTAGTTAAAATGAATGATGATGGTTCCAGCGGGGAAATACTCGCTCAGTTAAAAGCCGATAAAGATGATTTTATTTTAGTTGATGCCAATGGTGACCTGCTAGACATTGAGAATAACAGAATGCCTCAGGTAATAGAAAAGACATTTTACCACATTTCAATTCAACTCGTACTCGCTTATTTGGGGTTAGACGAGGATGCCGTAGAGTTTGGGGTAAATCGTGAATTTCTAAATATCGTAAATGAAGGTCAAACGCTATTAACCATTCCTCTAATTGACCAGCAGGTCATGGAAATCAATTGGTTTTCTCGATGGACAACACCCTCTACAATTAAAACCCCTGCCTACATACCCCCCTTAATAACTTCAACGGTTAACCCTCGCTGCAGTATAAGGGATGTCTTGGCCTTTTTTGCACAATCAAATAAAGCGGAAACTGTATTAGAAAAGTACGGAGCCTCTTCAGCTATCATTCGAAATGAAATCAAAAAATGGGGAAATGAATTAGAAGAAGCTTCATCAAGCATACTGCAAACAGAAGCTTTGATTGAGAAGAATCCAGCCTTGGCAACTGCCGTTGCTACACCCCTTAAAAATGCATACGCACGAAAAGACCAAGCAGAAAACGTATTAGCCCAATTAACAGAGATAGCCAAAGACCCTACGGGTTACGCCTTAAGCGAACTCGATGCCATAAAGAAAGGAACCGATGATGATATTGCTGAAATAGAAAACATGATTAAACAAAATCCAGCCTTGGCGTCTTCTGTAAAACAACCACTTGAGAATGCAAAAGAACGTAAAGTTACAACGATTATACAAATCGAAGAACTTAAAACTGCCATTAACAATAAAAATGAATCAAACCTATTTTTTAAAAATTTAAACAATTCGATCATTCTTATTGGCCCTGTGGATCCCATTTTCCAGGACATCGCATCAACACCATTTGATAAAATCAATGTGCCTAAGGTCAGCGTTCATGGAAATATGATTAAAACAATATTTAGCAATCAATTTATAAAACGATTACCGAATTGGTTTGAATATGCAGCTATTCTAATGTTGGGGTCATTTATAGCATTTCTCGTCAGCTACAACGGCGCGCATGGTCATCATGCACGCTATGCAGGAATAGCAACTCAAGCGATCTACATTGCATTAGTCTTTTATTTGTTTAAACAATCCCAACTCGTCATTCCTCTTATTGCACCAATAGGTGCCTGTGCATCGGTCAGTTTTCTTGGTATTGCGATCATGGTAATCCTTGAAAAAAAACAAAAAGGCAAAATCAAAGGCATGTTTGGATCCTATGTTTCACCCGAACTAGTAGACCAAATGATCAATTCAGAAAGCGAACCTAGCCTTGGTGGCATCGACACTGAAATCACTGCTTTTTTCAGTGATGTTCAATCTTTCTCAACTTTTTCGGAACTACTCTCATCTCCCCAACTCGTTGACTTAATGAACGAGTACCTCACCGCGATGACAAACATTCTTCAGTCCGAACAAGGCACGCTAGACAAATATATTGGAGATGCAATTGTCGCCATGTTTGGCGCACCCATCAACATGAAGGATCATGCGTATCGTTCTGCCCGAACGTCCATCCTCATGTATCATAGACAGATTGAATTAAGGGAGAAATGGAAAAGCGAAGGAAACAAATGGCCAGATTGTGTTTCAAATATGCAAACTCGAATCGGCATGAACACCGGAATGGCTACAGTCGGAAACATGGGCGCTGAAAACAGATTTAATTACACCATGATGGGCGACATGGTTAATTTAGCCGCTCGTTGCGAAAGCGGCGCTAAAGCCTTTGGTGCCTATATCATGGTGACTGAAGGATCGAGAGATGCGTCCGTGAAATTCAAAGATGACATATTGTTTCGATATTTAGATAAAATCATTGTAAAAGGGAGATCGATACCAGTCTCAATGTATGAGATATTCGGATTTAAATATGATTTGGAACAGCGTATCATTGATTGCGAAGAAATCACTCAACAGGCGAGTAGGAAATATCTAGCACAGGATTGGGATGCCGCAATCAAACTCTATACAAAAGCCCAAGAGTATGAAATGCATAGACCTGGCATAACCCCAGGAGTGAAAGAAAACCTTTCTACCATATTTATAGATCGTTGTCATCAGATGAAAGAGAACCCTCCAGGGAAAGACTGGGATGGCGTCTTTATCATGACATCAAAGTAAGAAAAACCTATCCACAATACCTGGTTTTCTTCGTATTCACCGAGTGCAAGACAGACGCCTAAATATAAGAGATGTCATGCCCCCTTTCCAAGTATTGCCAAAAGAATAATCAATAAAATACAATTGACTTGAAGGGCCTATTTGTCTGGAATTTAAAACCACTTCACTTAGATGTGAAATACCAAATATGAGGAGGAATTAAAGTTTGAAAACATTAAAACACCTATTCGAAAATAATTTAGGATGGGCAACCTCTATCACTGAGAAAGACCCGGAATTCTTTGCACGACTATCAGGGCAGCAAACCCCAGAATACTTATGGATTGGTTGTTCAGATAGCCGAGTTTCAGCGAACATGATCACCGGACTCCAACCTGGCGAGATGTTTGTGCATCGCAATATAGCAAATCTTGTCGTGCATACTGATTTAAATTGTCTATCTGTCATACAATTCGCCGTTGAGATTCTAAAAGTAAAACATAGTATTGTTTGTG
Source organism: uncultured Opitutales bacterium (assembly GCA_963924785.1). Lineage (GTDB taxonomy): Bacteria > Verrucomicrobiota > Verrucomicrobiia > Opitutales > CAJWYM01 > CAWUTK01. The sequence goes on along the minus strand of CAWUTK010000284.1, from coordinate 1,800 downwards.
GTCACTATGGCTGCGGTGGTATTAAAGCTGCACTTGAAAACTATGAACATGGCGTTATTGGAAATTGGTTACGCCATATCAAAGATGTCATTCGTTTTAATCAATCTCGATTCGATGATCTTGAACATGAGCAACAATTGAACTTACTCTGCGAGCTAAATGTAACAGAACAAGTAACCAATATTTGCAATACCGCTATCGTGAAAAATACGTGGGAACAAGGTAGAGAACTTTCTGTTCATGGCTGGATTTATGATATTAATAATGGAATCTTAAAAGATTTAGATGAAAGCACATCATCGTTGCCGCCAAAAATCCACTTATAACAAGATGCTTTTACGAATAAAACGACTGAATTATAAAAGAGATAAATGAATAAGAAGACAAGCAATGGCCCTATTAAATTAGGGATTATCGCTGGTGGGCAACTAGGGAAAATGTTGGCCCTGGCGGCATCCAACTGGGGTATTGAAACCATAATTATGGATGACGATAAAGATTGCCCAGCAGCGCAATCTTGCAGCGTGCATATTTTTGGAAGCAGGCTTTCTTATGAGGACATTATCTCTTTTGCAGATAACGTAGATCTAATTGTGTGCGAGATTGAACATGTGAATGTGGAAGCCCTGCAATTTCTAAAGAAAAGCGGTGTGCCGATATTCCCTGATCCAGATATTTTGACCTGTATACAGGATAAAGGCTTACAAAAGGATTTTTATAAAAAAGAAAACATACCAACATCGGCCTATCACAAGTTTGAGAACAGCGATTCACTGAAGCAAGCAATAGATAAGGGATTAATAACCTACCCATTTGTGCAGAAGTTGTGTAAAGGGGGTTATGATGGCAACGGCGTTTCCGTTATCAACTCGGTGAAGGATTTGGATAAACTGTTCACAGAACCATCCATTGTTGAGGATAAAGTTGATATTTTGAAAGAAATTTCGGTAATCGTAGCTCGCAATAAAAATGAAGAGGTGAAATGTTTTCCAGTCACAGAAATGGAGATTTCTGAGCATTCAAATCTAATGGAGAAACTGATCTGTCCTGCCAATTTGCCAGAAAAAATATTGATTCAAGCAGAGGAAATCGCAATTAAGTTAATCGAAAAATTCAACATGGTTGGTTTACTTGCTGTAGAAATGTTTGTCGATAAGGATCAGAATCTCTGGCTAAATGAAATAGCTCCTCGACCTCATAATAGTGGTCATCATACAATGGACAGTGTTATAACGTCGCAATATGAGCAATTATTGCGTGCTGTTCTAAATTACCCTCTGGGCAGTGTCTCTATCAATAAGCCATCTGTTATGTTGAATATATTAGGAAGCGAAGGATTTACGGGGATAGCACGCTACGAAGGATTGGAGGAGTGTATGGGCATTGACGGAGTAAAGGTTCATCTCTACGGAAAAAAAGAAACTCGACCTAATCGGAAAATGGGTCATCTCACTATACTCGGCAATGACCTTGCCGACGCTTTAAAAAAAGCAGATCAAATAAAAGGAAAACTACGGGTAGTCTCATGAATAAGCCACAAATAAGTATTATAATGGGTTCAGATTCTGATCTGCCTATCATGCAACAAGCCGCAGATATATTGACCCAATTTAAAGTCGAATATGAGCTTACCATCGTTTCTGCTCATCGCACTCCTAAGCGCCTTTATGAATATGCGCAGAATGCTCATGGTCGCGGTGTAAAAGCTGTCATCGCAGGCGCAGGTGGAGCAGCACACCTTCCGGGAATAGTGGCGGCGCTATGCAGCATCCCTGTGATTGGAGTGCCAATTAAATCAAG
>CAWUTK010000283.1:0-5772 GCA_963924785.1 uncultured Opitutales bacterium | reverse complement strand
GATTGGAATAAATGGGGGCGAATCACGAAGCTTCAATTAAAAAAGAATCTCACTGAGGGTGATCTTGAAAAGCTTTTGAAAAACAAAGTGGAATTTTCTAAGCACCAGATTTATCAGAAGAGCTTGATTGATTTAGTGTTGGCTAAAATTGAATCAGATCCTGGCAAGTACGGAGTCATTATAAAAAATAAGCAGGCCGACGTTAATGTTAGCAGTGTATCAACTTATGCTCCTAAAGGTGGAATCAACAAATTCTTTGGCCCAGTAAAGGAGCCGCTTACATTTTCCTTTTGCACTGAAAAGGAAAATAAACCATGGATACAATTAGACTTAAAGAGCCAATTTACAATTACAGGCTTTCATCTAATGAACAGAACGGATGGAGGCACTGGTATATTTAAACGAGCTAAAGGTCTTGAATTACAAAGACTCAAGGATGATAAAACGTGGGAAACCATATGGAAAGCGAAGGAATTCGGTGAAAGCTGGACGGTTGATTTAACGGATCTAGATGTGGTTAAACGAAAATCTAAGAGCTATCGATATATTCTTAATAACGAGAAAACTTCTTTCTTTCATTTATCAAATCTATCCCTCTTTGGAATTGAAGACACAACCCAATTTGGTCATTTATTAAACAATTTGATAAAGGTTTCTGTTATAAGTGACAGTGAATATAGTTTTGGGAATAATCCTCAAGACTTTGTATCCGTAAAGGAACCAGAGATTGATTATACTTTTCATACAGATGAAGAAAGCCAACCATGGGTTAGGTTAGACTTTAAAGAAAAACATAGAATCAATTACTTTCATCTCAAAAATCGTCCTACATTATTTGAACGATCAAAGGGGCTTCAACTTGAACGTCTCAAAGAGGATGGTAAATGGGAGAGTGTCTGGAAGTCAAAAGAAGCAGCTAAAGAGTGGCGTGTTAATTTAACGGACTTGAAGGTGGAAAATAGAGAATCCAAAAGCTTTAGATTTATCATTTATCCTACGTCTGGAACGACCTATATGCATCCTAAATATCTCAGGGTTTTTGGTGAAAAAGTATTAGACTAAGATTGTTCCATCAATTAACTTGTTAATATTATGAATGAGATCCGTATTATAATAACTATATTTCTTGTCGCTTTTTGCAGTTCATTGTTAGCTAAAGAAAATGGAAGGCTGAATTTCGTGTTCATACTTGCTGATGATTTAGGAGTGAATGACATCGCAATTGAGGGTAGTGCTTATGAGACCCCGAATATTGATAAACTCGCGGCGTCTGGTGTCCGTTTTACTCAAGGGTATTCAACTTGTCAGGTATGTAGTCCTTCTCGGGCAAGTATCCTTACTGGAAAGTATCCTGCCAGTCATGGGATAACTGATTATATCGGTGCACCGTCTGGTTTGAAATGGAAGCGAAATGATAAGGTGTTGCCTGCTGAGTATATTCATGCTTTGCCAGCGGAAGATATTAGTTTAGCAGAGGCGATGAAGTCCGCTGGTTACCAAACGTTCTTTGCTGGCAAATGGCATTTAGGTGGAGAGGGATCATTGCCAACGGACCATGGGTTTGATATTAACATGGGAGGTAATCATAGAGGGGGACCTTATACTGGTGGTTACTTCGGTCCATTTAATAATCCAAATTTAAAAGTTGAAAGTCCAAAAGGGGAACCTTTACCAATTCGGCTGGCGAATGAAACAGTTAAATTTATCGAAGATAATCAGGATAGACCGTTTTTTGCGTACCTCTCATTTTACTCTGTTCATGCTCCACTTCAAACGACTGAAGCTCTTTGGAATAAATATAAGTCAAAAGTAAAAAAAGAAAACCTTGATCAACCACGCTTTATTTTTGATCGAACCAAAGCGGTGAGGCAGGTGCAAGATCATCCGGTTTATGCCGGAATGATGGAATTAATGGATGATGCTGTCGGGATTGTTTTGAATAAGCTTAAAGTTTTGGATTTGGAAAAGAATACAGTCGTTATCTTTACAGGTGACAATGGTAGTGTCTCATCCGGTGATGCGTTTGCTACCTCTTGTTTGCCTTTACGCGGTGGCAAAGGAAGGCAATGGGAAGGCGGAACACGCGTTCCATATTACATTCATGTTCCAGGTAAGTTAACTGGGGTATTAAATTCAACTCCAGTATCCGGAGCGGATTTTTATCCTACAATTTTGGATTTAGCAGGAGTTGAAATCGATAAAAGCCAACAAGTAGATGGCGTTAGCATAACTCCATTACTTCAAGGAAAAACACTCTCTTCCAGAAACCTGTATTGGCATTATCCTCATTATGGAAATCAGGGTGGAGAGCCATCTGCGATTATTCGATCAGGGAAATGGAAACTGATTCATTACTACGAAGATGGTCGAAACGAGCTGTATAATCTTGATGAGGATGTAGGAGAACAAGAGAATATTGAGTCACAGTTACCAGAAATTTCGAATAAATTGAGTGAGAGTTTACAGTCTTGGTTGATCAAGACTAATGCGAGTATTCCAAAGAAAGATGATCGCTTTAATTCAGCGAATAAGTTGGTTCAGTTGGAAACAGCAAAAACTAAAGCCATGCAGAATCTGGAGAAAAGGCATCGGGTTATACTCAATGCAGGTTGGAAGCCGAATGCAAATTGGTGGGGAACGAATAGTACAAAGGATTAGGGTTTTATATAACTCGTTTATCATTAATTGCTTGAGTGGATTCAAGTAATGGCCGTAATTTCTATATTTCGACCCTGTTCTAATGACCGATTTGCCTGCAATGGCGATATTCCTCTAAATTATTATGGTGGTAATCATTGATTGATATGCTATAACGCTTAGGAAATAAGGGTTATAGGTAATGAATACAGAAAGTAATTTAAAAGATTTAGGGATATCGGGAAAGCTCATTGAGGGCTTGAATGAACTGGGGATTAACTCTCCGACAGAGATACAGGTTAAAAGTATACCTTTTTTGCTGGAAAAAGGAACTGACTTTATTGGGCAGGCTCAAACGGGAACGGGAAAAACCGCTGCGTTTGGTGTTCCGATCTTACAGAATATTGACCTTAGTAAAAAACAGGTACAAGCACTGATTCTGGCACCCACAAGAGAATTAGTTCAGCAAATCGCTAAGCAACTCTTTCGGTTTACTAAGTATACTGATAAGATCTTTACTGAAGGTGTGTATGGAGGCGAGAAGATTGACCTGCAGATTGAAAGATTGAAGAGACCGACACATATCGTTGTTGCCACTCCTGGTCGCCTATTGGATTTGTTGAAAGAAAATGCGGTTGATTTGTCTCGGATTAAAACACTCGTATTAGATGAAGCTGATGAAATGTTGAGTATGGGCTTTGAGGATCAACTAAAACGGATACTCGATCATACATCCGGTTCGAGAAGCACATGGTTGTTTTCAGCTACTATGCCCGGTGGGATTAAGGCGATAATTGACCAGCATTTGGATCAGAATGCTTTCTCCGTAAGAATTGATGCGAAGAATCAAGTGAATAGCAATATTTCGCACGTTTATAGTATTTGTCAGGCGGCAGATAAGAATGATCGAATCACTGCTTTTCTTGATGATCATGGGGGTGAAAGAGGTTTGATCTTTTGTCGAACAAAGGCAGGAGCAACAACCCTTGCTAGTGTTTTAGCGAAATTAAAATATTCGGCAGATGTATTGCATGGCGATATGAACCAGAAGGAGCGAGATAAGGTAATGCGGGCTTTTAAAAAGGAGCGCTTAGACTTGTTAGTGGCGACTGATGTTGCCGCCAGAGGTATTGACATAAAAGAGCTTTCTTTTGTTATCCACCAACAGTTGCCTGAGCAAATGGAGTATTATACTCATCGAAGTGGCCGAACAGCAAGAGCAGGAATGAAGGGGACTTCTTATGCGTTGATTCATCCACGAGATATGGAGAGACTGAAGGCGATTCAAGCTCAACTTAATATTAAGTTTAAGCAATTACACGAAAAGAAAGTCTCTCCTTGGGATAGGATTAAATAATACTGATTTGAAGGGAGCTTGTCTTTTTTAATCTTTTCTTGGTGCTTCTCTCCAATCAGGAGGAACATCCATGCTTTTAGGGCTTGAGTATTCTTCGATAAGTTTCTCGCCTAAAAAAACACCAATCCATATGCCGTCGAGTTCATCTTCACTCTTATTAGAAGCACCATTTGTGAAATGTATTCCTTTTGTGAACTTTGTTTCTACAATAGGAAATGCTTTTGTCTCAAATAGGACTTCTTTTCGAGAATCAATTTTTGTGTTCCAATGGACCTCGATATTATCTTTCGTTTGACCAGTTTCACTATCTTTTGCGCCAAATTGATCCTTAAAGATAAACATTCCATGTTTGATCGTTAGATTCCCCCAGTTCTGAGTGGTCCTATTTTTTAGTGAATATTCGTAGAATGCATCGTATTCTTCAACCTTTTGGCCATCACTAATGACTTGACCACCACTGACAGTGACATCTTTTTTATAAGATTTCTTATTCCTCTTTTTGCGTGAAATCTTGATGTCGAAAATATTCCCTTTTTTGACAAGTTTATCAATCGCCCATTTCCGAATATATCTTTGGTCTTCTTCAATGAAAAGGTTGATGGGGATTGTTGAAGCTCTGCCACTTTCCTTTTTTAGGGTTACTTTATCTCTGACAAAACTCGATAGCTCGGCATCCATCGTTGTGCCAGATGAGGATGTGAAAATCCGAGCATTAACAGATTGTATTAAGGCAAATAACAGTAATGGGATTAGTATTAACTTACTAATTTTCATATTCTTTGATGATGAAAGGGATGCGGTATTGATTGACTCTAAATAGGATATTCTCATTCAATGAATTTGATCAAGTTTATATTTAGTCGGAAACCAGTCGTTTTAGGCATGAATGTGCATGAAATAGATTCCTATGATTGATTGGGGTTTGTGACATCTATTGTTTTCTCTCAAGGTCAGTAGTATCGAAACCCGGGTGGTAAAGGGTCGTAAGCGTTTGATAATAGCACAATCATTGACATTTTTTAAAATCAGTGAAACTGTGTTATTTTGAGAATCTCAAGTAGATAATGATAACCCTAAAATAGAACAATATGAAATCTGTTGTAAAAATATTAGTCACTATTGGAATGCTTTTATTAACATTGAATGTTCAAGCTAAGAGTTGGGAAACTGATTTTGAAAAAGCTTCAGAGGAAGCAAAAGAGTCCGGGAAATATATTTTGCTCGATTTTAGTGGTTCTGATTGGTGTGGTTGGTGTATCAAGTTAGAGAAAGAGGTTTTTAAGAAGAATGATTTCAAGAAATATGCAGATGATAATTTAGTCTGTGTCTTAATTGACTTTCCAAATAAGAAAAGACAATCGAAGAAAGAAAAAGCGCAGAATGCAGAGCTAGCTAAGAGGTTTGGAGTAAGAGGTTATCCAACGGTTATTGTGTTAGATTCAAATGGTGAATTGGCTGGACGAACGGGTTATCAAAAAGGGGGGCCAGAAAACTACGTCTCACATTTGACTGAGATTATTAGTAAGCATAAAGCGAGTAAAAAGTAGTTGTCTGATTGTTAATCTGATTCAACAATGAAAAATTGATGCTATGACACAGGTTATTTCGCATTAAGTTTACTTACTTTTTCCAACACTGCAACTTCTTGTTCTTCTTTGAATTCCTGTAGACGTAGGTAAAGCGTTTCATTACTACTTGCCAATATTTGAGCTGCTAATATCCCAGCATTTTTAGCTCCGTTTAAAGCAACGGTTGCAACGGGAACGCCATTGGGCATC
>CAWUTK010000282.1:0-3429 GCA_963924785.1 uncultured Opitutales bacterium | reverse complement strand
TAATTTAACAAATTTATAATTTCTCTAGCTGACCTTTCACGTCATCATACTTTTCATCAACAACATCATACTGATCATCAAGCCTAGCTAATTGTTTTTTACAATTTGATTTCTGAATGGAACAACTGGTGCTAGACATTTTTTTCTTAATTGATGACATCTGAGAACTCAGCTTGCTTCTTTCCTTCTTCAGAGCCTTTTCTTCTGATTCTAGTTTCTTCTCTAATTGAGCATTATCAAGTCCGGCCGAATCAGAGGCAAAAGATTTTTCGCCACCATTTAACTCATTAACATATCCATTTAGAGTTGTAAAATAATCCTGATCAGCCTGACTTAAAGAATCGATCGGATATGCTTTTGCCGAACTACCTGACTGAACGGACACATTAGTCTCATCTAAAGCCACAACGCTTCCTCTGATTAATTTTCCGCTATTATCTTTAAATTACATATTCGGACTAAGGATTTTACTTCTTAATTTATAATCACTAATTTCAATCTCATTCTTTCGAACAGCGTCTTTCAAATCCTTTATATTTTCAGATCCAGAGTTACTTTCAGCAAACCCAGACGATAGAAGTAGCGATAAGCATAATGTTAATTTGATGATGTTATTTCTCATTTTCCCCTTTATTTTTTAATTTAGTTTTTATTGATAGTATCGGTTACATTTATGTATACAGAAATGGTTTTTAAAAGTTACAAAGAATTCAAAACTTTTTATTTAGCCAATCAATATTTTATAAAAAAAGGAAACATCTCGCAAACACGGAAAACGATAAACCGCTGCCATGCATCACTTAACGATACATAAAAGTTAATACCTTAATTTTGCACGAAGTAGCAATAATTCTGTTTAAAAGAACGATTTTTTGAGAATCTGTTGCATTGTTTTTGTTGAGTGCAAAAACTTTTTTGCACGCTCAGGCGAGTTTCCGCCTATCTTTAACGGCCTTCATGTGATTCATAAAGTATATTAGTTCCTCCGATCTCTGATCATGCATCGAATACCTAACTTGATCTCTACTTTCATGGTAACGTAATTTTGCTGAAATGAACAATAGTCGCAAACGCACAATCCTAAGGGTTGTAGCGCTTAAGTCTTTCGGCTTGTCGCCTATCTCCTGGCTCTGAGGAGCATCTTGGTTTGAAACAAAAGAAAAGTATGCTTTCATCCAATGCCATAAATTATAATTAAGCATTACCAACTGGAAAAATACGCTGTTACTTTGATAGCGCTTTGAAGGGATTGCTTGAATGCCTTCCTGTTGAGCTTCCTTTATGGCATTCTCTGCATTGGCTCTACCATCATAAAGCGTTATTACTTTATGGGGCTTTGATTTCAAATTGGTTACAAAGACTCGGTGCATATATCTATCTTCTTCCAGTAAAGGTAACTGCCTATTGCCTTTTTCTTCTTTGCTAATCCTCATGACAACAAAACGATACGGGGCCTTCCATCCAGTCGGTTTATACATAACTTCATTGCATTCGTATTTCCCGTGACTATACCATCCTCTCTCAGGAAATTGAGCAGCACATCTTCGGTTCCCAATAATGAATTGCATCTTTTCAGCCTCTAGAGTTTATATGCAGGTGGATCCCATGAACTCACCGTCTGCTCTAACTAAAACGGTTTTAATAAAATTAGGTAATAATTGTTTAAATTGACTAACGTGCTTACTGACCTCTTTACTCGAAATGGTTTTTCCTTTACGCTGAGCACCACATAAAAACTCTCCTGTTTGAGCAATTACACAAAGAACGGGGCGCAAGGCCTCTTTGCCCCGATGATTATTGTTATGTCCTTTATGTGCTCCTTGAATATCTCCGTAAACAGTGCTAACTGTAGTGTCAATATCAACAGTGATATGTGATGGACGAAATCCCCTGAGTGCCCAACTTTCTTTTCTTAAGGCGCTCTGTAAAAACAGTAATTGCTTACAGTGGTGCATATTAAGGCTCTGAAGATAACGCCAAAATGTAGAAACCACTGGAAGTAATGAAATCTTGAGTATTCCACAAATCATAGGGTCAAACCTTATGTATTCAAAATGACCGAGTCTTTGAAAACCAACAAATAGAAGAGTCACCAGACCCAGTATCATACGGTAATTCCCGATTACAGGTGTCCGTTCTGGACCCTTAAAATGTGTATCAAAATGATCCTTAAATCGTATCAAATCCAAGAACTTTACCAGAGGCAACAAGCCTCCAAAGCTGGATAGCGCTTCACTACATGTGTCGTATGGTGTTGTCTCCGTAACTTTTCTGACTCGTTGTGATTGATCTTTTGTTAATTTTTTGTTTGTCTTTCTCGTATCCATTCTGGAGATTTTTGTTAGTATAGTAGCTTTTGATTTGGTTTTTAAAAACCACTATTCTAACAGGCCTCCAGGTGGATATAAATTAAATTTTTGATTAAATTTTGCTACTTCGTGCAAAATTCAGGTAATAACATAGAAACTTTCAGAATCTAAATATTTATCGACACTAGTGCATAATATGGATTTAGCCCTAGTGCTTCAATGGAACGAGTTTTTCCCCAATGTTGGCAAATCATCTAAATCGTTTAATAATACATCTGGAATTTCAATAGATTCCAATGGATGCAGATCAAAAAATTCTTTCGGCGCATACCAAGGCATATGTGGCCTGTAAATACCACAAGCTAAGAAAAAAAGGCCGATCACGTTTCTTTGTAGTCTCATCTGCAATATAATTAGACAACTTCCAGTCCTCTGTTTCTTCTTTAGGAACATCTATCGGAACAAAATCAAAAACTCTCGCAAAATAACCATCTAAACCTTCTCCAGGGTTATTGCCCTTCACCAGGCCATTCATATGCATTTTTTCCTCTTCGGGTACTGGTGTTCCGACCTCACCCACTCGTTGATTATCCCAAGCAACCGGTTCGCTACTCATATGAGGGGCATCCTTCACCCCCGCCCTCTTCCTGCATGCAATATCTATCCCGCCGCTATAGCCTCATAACCATTATGTCTAAAAAACTCTGGTACCGTCACCCAGTTTTTCAATCCAGGCATATCCCTAAAGTGCCCTGCCAAATTATCCGTTATCCCAGATACGTTAGGTCTTAATCCAGTGTCCATAGCCTCCCGCGATGAACGACATACAAGCGATGAACAATAAGCCTTATTAAAAACAATACCCTTGCTAGCTAACCGATCAATATTACAAGCACGTTCTTCTTCGCACTCAAAGAAGTAAAACATAAACTCATTAAACAAATATACTTTAGGGCGGTAGTTATTTTCATCATATCTTTCTACAAGGTTATTAAAAACATATGCATGTTTAATACTATTTTGGAATACCATCGCATATTAAAATGAAACCGGTTTCAACGAAATAAGCAATCTGCGCTTCCCCCCAAATTTAAACCAAAGAAATCGATTTTTAAGAGGG
>CAWUTK010000281.1:0-8136 GCA_963924785.1 uncultured Opitutales bacterium | reverse complement strand
TAATTTCAGACATCCTGACTCCGGGGATTTGAGCTTGATACCATTTCGTATATTAGACGCAGATTTGTGTCGGGGAAAATAGTTTCTGTTTTGTTTAGTTCATCTAGTATTTTCTCGACAGCTAGTGAAATTTGTCTGCTTGAAAAATGATGCAATCTTACGGTTAGTGTTTTTTCTTTATCATCAACCAATAGGTCGGCATCATGAGTGAAAAGCGTCTTTAATATGCGACGTGCTTCATCTTGGTGCATTAGGTTTTTTCGCAGGACATTTACTAAAGCGGTTTCTGCTCTATAGGCGATGATTCTGATTGTGTTTAAAAAGAAGTTACGTTGGGCCGAAACAAGTTTTGGGCGTTGATTTGGGGGTAAACAACTCAAGGGAATACGAGAAGGAAGCTCTTTTCTTTTTAGGAGAAGTTGCTTTCGTTCTTCTTCTAAAGCATTTTTTTCTGTTAGAAAACCTGATTGTTTTATGATAAATTCAGCTACCTCTTGGTCTTCATTTGAGGGTAGAATAAGGTGCCCGAGGGTTGTCCTTATTTTAGTAATCTGTGACCTGTTTTTATTTATTTTTGCCGTAAGGTCTCTATATGGAGGATTCATGACGGTTTCATCTTGAGGGGCATGAGAGGTTTCATGGCCTGAGAGAGAGTCTATAGCGAACTCATCTGAGCCATATTTGAAGAAGTTCTCCTGAGACCATCTTGCGAACATTTGCCCAGCACAACGACTTTGATCCCATATCAGAACAGTTGTTATTATAGAAGTTTGATGAGAGTTGTCACAGGATTTTCTAATTTCACGAGCGGCAACTTCTGGTTGCGTGTCAGTTGCAGATAGGTCTTTATGAGTAAATGATTTTTCTGCTAAGAGCATCTTTGACTTGTTCTGGTAGACTAGATCAACTTCCTGTTCTTCGAAATCTGCGTCAGCCCACTTTGTTTCTTTTTTAGCCCCTTTTTGATAAGTAATCACCCCTATGCGATATTGCCTCCATAGTTGTGCAAAAAGAGCAGGAGACCATCCTTCACGGTCAAAAACGATTACAAAGCGGTGAAGCTTGAGATCCGTGGCTAGTTCTTCTTCGCTTGGTTGACGAGGGACATCTTGCAATAGACGCGGAACAATGGTTTCCATCAAGTGATGTATTATGCCTTCAGTCCCAACGGCTGTTACCACAAAAAAAGGGGGTCCTTCCTTATCATTTACCCAATAATCCATTAGTGATCTTACGCATAGACGGTTTCTTGAGGAGAAGCGTGCGGGTAAAACGCTTTGTGAACCGGAGTAACTGTTTACGTGACCATCTACATAGAGCACGCCTGCTAATTCTTCATCTAATCTCATCCAATACTTAGACATGTCTCTCATCCACTGCGAAGCGAACTGCCTTGAGCTGAGATGATCTAGCTTTTGACGCAATGTTTTAACTTCTGGGATACGGTCTAGGCCAAGCATTCGACCCCACTCTCCAGGGGCCAAATATCGAACGCCTTCAAGGTGCTTGACCCGAGCCAATGAAAGAAAGGCAAAGGTTATCATCAGGCTGCTTAATGAATAATACCCCTTGGGTATATCTAACCTCTTTTCTGGGTCATGAAACAATCCGTTCGCTAACAACGCAGGCAGTGCACAAAGCACACCTGCTCCAGAAATATCATTGTGTGAAGAAAACGCTACCGGAGTTGTCCCGCCAAGACCTATCGATGCCCCAAAGCGACCTGTATCATTACTACAAGCGACTCCATAATCGTTTACCGTTTCTTGATCAATTACGCTACGAACACTTTTTGTGTCCGATGGAACTTGCTCGTCAGTCAGGTAAGAGTGCTCTCTTTTTTTTTAACTCGCACCAAAGCTCCACGATTAATAGCCCTACGAATGGTATCAGCAAAAATACCCGTAATGTCTTCTATTTCTCGAGGTGAATAACCTTCATCTAAAAGATCTTGCACTTTCTGCGTGGTCTCCTCGGTAAAACATTCCCTCGACTTCTCCTTGACTTTTTCTTTATAAAAAAAGACTCCGCTCCATGCTCTTTATATTTCTTTAAAGCTCGCTTTACACTAATCGATGATACATCGAAAACTCGTTGCACTTCTACCAATTTGCTATAAAGCCATATCACACAAAGAACTCGTGTACATGCGAAAAGAGGCATGGTCATCAGACGCATGAGAAAAAATAGGAATATTATAATTGAAATACCAAACGACATCACCCCTTTCTATTACAGGAATTTGTTCGCCAAGCATAATCCCTTCAGATGGAAATATCGGCAAACGTACCTGTCTATCAATGGAGGGGGGGGTGATAATTGATGCTGATTTCATCCAGGGTAAGTAACATTTCCAATTCCTGCCATCAACTCATATTTTTATCCAAAAATAATCCAAAGATATCTCAAACTACAGCAACCAAGTAGGGTTTAATCAACAAAATGCATCCTGACTCCTTTTCACGGAGTCAGGATGTCTGAATTTCTTCTTAGAAACATCAACTCCGATTTAGACTTTTTTCATATTCATGACATTCTCCTTCTTGCTAAATGCGAACAAGTTCTTAATTGAACCGTTCAAACAACTGTTCGAGTTCTGCCAGGCATGCTTGATGGACCCTTGCTCCGTGACGAGATCATCAAAATTTGATTTCTCAGGAAAAACGTCGGTCTCATTCAAGCAATGATTATTAAGTTTCACGGACTTAGTAATCAGCCTGACTCGTTCAGTATCTAACCGAACAGTAACAAAAATCAAGTTTACTCCGACGAAATGTTCATCCATTCTCATAAACTTGATTTTAGAAATATTCATATTGTGGAACATACAAGATCACAGAGGAGATGCCTGTGTGTGATATATTGGAGTTTTTAACCTCTATGGTTTTCGGTTGATAAAACAAATAAGCGAGGAAGCCAAAGATAATTCTCTCTGCGCCTCTAGTCTTTCTATTACCCATAACACCGGTTAGGAATTATTTCTCGCGCAGAGGATGGTGAAAGCTCAAAAGATAAATCATATCACATCAATTCTAAAGCATGATTAGGGTTTAATATTAAGAGAGCCTCCCTCTGCGTCTTTGCGTCTCTAGCGTAAGCGGGCGCGAGTTCATTTTCTTACGTTTATGGCGTTGCCCAACTTGTTTGCACAATATTTTTACAATAGTATTATTAAGATCCTACAAAATTTTGATGTTCAAATTAGAATCCCAATACTTATGGGTAATCGAAAGGCCGCTAGTGAAACGGGCGCGAGTCATTCCTGTTTGTTCAAGTTTTTGATTATGATATTATTCAAAATTAAACTATTCCGTTTTATCACCAATGAAATCTTGATTGATCCAGTGTTTAAGGACGTCTGGAATTTTGACTTGGCCATTGGGTTGTAAATTGTTTTCAAGTATAGCGGCTAAGACTCTTGGGATTGCAAGGGCTGAACCATTTAGTGTATGCACAGGTTTTACTTTCCCGTCTTCATCTCTGTAGCGGATACCTGCGCGTCTTGCTTGGAAATCGGTGAAATTACTACAACTCGAGACTTCTAACCAGCGTTTTTGTCCGCCGGCCCAGACTTCTAAGTCATATTGTTTTGAGTGCGGGAAACCGATGTCTTTTGAACACATAAGTAGCGTTCGGAAAGGAAGGTCTAGCTGTTTAAGTAGGCTTTCTGAATGAAGACGTATGTTTTCTAATTCCTGCATACTTGTTTCAGGTTCGACCCATTTAACCACTTCTACTTTATCGAATTGATGCAGTCTGTTTAGTCCGCGAACATGGGCACCCCAGCTACCCGCTTCTCTTCTGAAACAGGGAGAATAAGCACAGTGGTTAAGTGGTAGTTGTGCTTTTTCTAAGATTTCATCTCTATAGAAATTGGTGACAGGCACTTCGGCGGTTGGAATTAAATAGAAAGTATTGTCGCCAGTGATGGTGTACATCTGGCCTTCTTTATCAGGGAGTTGTCCTGTAGCAGTGGCACTTTCTGCATTTACTAAGATAGGAGGAAGGAATTCGATGTAACCTGCTTTGTTGGCTTCATCGAGAAAGAATTGTATGAGAGCTCTAACTAACCTTGCGACATCACCGCAATAAAAAGGGAAGCCAGCGCCGGTTGTTTTTGTGCCTCTTGCGAAATCTAGGTAATTACTGAACCAAGGGATATCAAAGTGAGGAAGGGCATTTTCTTCGGCAGCTTTAATATCTCCGTATGTAGCGACCTCGACATTGTCGTCTTCTGTATCACCAGAGGGGACTGAATCATCGGGTAAATTTGGGATTTCTAAAAAGGATGCCTTCCATTTTTCACTGGCTGCTTTTGCCGTAGCCTCTTGCTCTTTTACTGATGATGAACGCTGTTTCAGTTCTTTTATTTTAGCAATAAATTCATCTGAGCCTTTTTTTAGACTCTTCATGTCTTGATTGATTTTATTCAAGCTCGCTCGTTCTGTTTCAGCTTCAGTGATCAGTTTTCTTCGAATTTCATCGAGCGCGATAACGTTGTCTAAATCGAATTTGAATTTTTTTCGGTCTAATGCTTTTTTGACAACATCTGGTTTGTCTCTGAGTAAGTTGATATCAATCATGATTTATTAAATATTATGTTAAAATGATTCGTCGCTTATGACTCGCTAAGGCGTGCAACTTCTTGAACATCCTTATCGCCGCGACCACTAAGATTACAGCAGACTATTTTGTCTGGGCCGAGTTCTTTAGCTCGTTTAATCGCATGTGCTACGCCGTGTGATGACTCAAGTGCAGGAATGATTCCTTCTGTTTCTGAAAGTAGTTTAAACGCATCTAAGGCTTCTTTATCCGTTGCGTAACTAAAAGAGATACGTTTCTTATCTCTATAATAAGCATGCTCTGGACCAATAGCCGCATAGTCGAGGCCGGCAGAAACAGAATGTGTTAAATTGATTTGGCCTTCTGGAGATTGCAGGATAAAGGTCTTGCTGCCTTGTAGCACTCCTAGTTTACCCCCTTCAAAACGAGCCGCGTGTTCGCCTTCTGTCAAGGCATGTCCGCCAGCTTCAACGCCGATGAGTTTCACATCAGTGTCTTCGAGGAAATCAAAAAAGAACCCAATGGCATTACTGCCACCGCCCACGCAAGCGATCATTTCATCAGGGAGTCTTCCTTCGGCTTCAACTATTTGACGTCTTGTTTCTTTGCCGATAATTCTATGAAAATCACGAACCATCATAGGGTATGGATGTGAGCCTAAAGCTGATCCTAAAATGTAGTGTGTTGATCGGACATTGGTTACCCAATCTCGCATGGCTTCGTTGATCGCTTCTTTGAGCGTTTTTTGTCCCGCTTCTACGCCGCGAACTTCAGCGCCACAAAGTCGCATTCTGTAAACATTAAGCGCTTGTCGGCGCATGTCTTCAGCACCCATGTATATGACGCATTCAAACCCCATTTTTGCTGCAACGGCTGCAGTTGCGATACCATGCTGTCCAGCTCCTGTTTCGCCAATCACCCGTTTTTTACCCATGCGCTTGGCGAGCAAAGCTTGACCAAGTGCATTATTTACTTTGTGAGCACCGGTGTGAAGGAGATCTTCTCGTTTAAGATAGATCTTTGCCCCGCCGACTTTTTTCGTTAAACGATCTGCGTAGTAGAGACCTGTTGGGCGACCCGCGAATTCTTTAAGAAGTGTTAAGAGTTCCTGTTCGAATGCCGGATCTTGCTTGGCCTCTTCATAAGCTTTCGTTAGCTCGAAAAGAGGGGACATTAATGTCTCCGGAACATACATTCCTCCATACACGCCAAAGTGGCCACTTGAATCAGGAAGGTCTTCTGGAGGATAGCTCATACGATAAGAGTTTTATTTAAATTAGATTCTTTTCAAGAAATCCATGTCTAGTTCTGGATAAAGATCGAAGTTCTCAAGTAAGCTTTCGATTCTTTGAATCGCTTCACTGAGTGCCGCTTCATCTGTGGTGAATTTTGCTTTAGATTTACCGCCAGCATTTTTACCTTTTGTAAGCGTATTTGCTGTTGTGTTGTTAAGAACGAGATGAATGATTTTTCCAATTTCTTCCATTTCCTTTGGACCCATTCCACGAGAGGTTAAAGCAGGCGTTCCTACTCTAAGACCACTTGTATACCATGCTCCATTTGGATCGAAAGGAATAGAATTTCTATTTAAAGTAATTCTCGCATTTCTTAGAGCGTCTTCACCTTGGCGACCTGTTAGGCCGTAAGAGCGAATATCTAACACCATGAGATGATTGTCTGTTCCGTCAGATGTTAATTTAACCCCTTGTTCCATTAAGGATTTTGCGAGTGCTTTTGCATTTTCAACGATTTTCCCGGCGTAAACTTGGAACTCAGGAGTAAGCGCTTCTTTGAAAGCGACTGCCTTAGCTGCCATTACGTGTGGAAGGGGTCCACCCTGAACAAGTGGGCAACCTTTATCGAGCCATTCTTTAAACTCTTCCTTGCAAAGAACGATTCCACCTCTTGGGCCTCTTAATGTTTTGTGAGTGGTAGAAGTCGCAATGTGTGCATGTTCAATAGGGTTAAAGTCTCCAGTGAATACTTTACCTGCAACAAGACCCGCAAAGTGTGCCATGTCTACCATGAAAGTTGCACCCACTTCATCGGCAATCTCACGCATGATTCTAAAATTAATTTTTCGAGGATATGCGCTGTAACCCGTAAGGAAAATAAGAGGCTTTTCTTTTTTAGCCATTTCTCGCAAATGATCATAGTCGATCAATTGTGACTCAGGATCGACGTCATAAGAGACACAATCGAACATTCTCGCAGATAAGTTATGGCGATACCCATGAGTTAAGTGACCCCCAGAGTAGTAGTTGAGACCCATTAGTTTCTGATTCCCAAGTTCTTTACGAAGATTGTCCCAGTCAGAAGGGGATAGTTTTCCTGGATCAGTTTCGCCAATTTTTTCCATGGCTGGATCTTGGATCCTTTTACTTAAGATCGTCCAGTAGGCTAAAAGGTTTGCATCAGCACCAGAATGCGGTTGGACGTAAGCGTGATCGGCGCCAAATAACTCTTTCGCGAGTTCAATTGCATTGGATTCAATTTCGTCAACATTTTCACAACCGGCATAAAATCGGTGGTGAGAATAACCTTCGGCATATTTATCAGTTAAAATATTTGCCATTGTTGCCTGAACAGAGAGAGAGGAATAATTCTCCGAAGCGATCATTTTTAAGTGAGTCCGCTGATCCTCCAATTCCTTGATAATGTTTTTCGCAATTTCTGGTGAAACCCGCGACGTTAATTCAAGGTTAGCAAGGTATGAGATCGTTTCTACGTTAGCTTCAAGACCTTTAGTTAGTATATATTCTTTTAGTATGCTCATATTATTAATCGTTGTGTTTAAATGTGTTCTAAATTTTGACTTTTCTTTAGGCTTCTGTAGTAGCAACCTAATCTCGCTTGGCCATTAATGTCTTTTGTATGGCAAGCGCCTTTGCCTTTAAGTCTCACTCGGTAAAGTATGGAGTTCTGTTCGCAATTGATCCGGATGTCGTCGATTTCTAAATAATCTCCAGAAGTCTTTCCTTTGATCCACAATTCATTGCGAGACGTGCTCCAAAATGTGGCCATTCCTGTTTCAAAAGCAGTATCTAAGGCTAACTGATTGGCATAGCCGACGATCAAAACTTCCCCAGAGTCAACATCTTGCGCAATCGCAGGAATGACGTCTTCGCCGCAATTGGCGATTTTTTTAAGTTTTGTGAAATCTAGGTTTAGTTGATTTCCTTCCTCTAATTCATAATTACTCATAACAAAATAGCCCCTAAGCATAAGGATCTGTCGAATAATGAAAAGCAATTAATTGAATGATTTTCAGAAGTTTGCCACTGCTCATTTGGTGCGATGATATAAGAAGAAAATAAAAATTACTTGCGAGTAGATACAATGTAGATTCGCGCGACAAAAGGAGGGTTTTGAATAGGATCTCAAGCTGTTGCTGTACAATAATTAATAAATTCATCTATTTGGCTTAAAAACAATTATTAGCACATTAATTGCTCTGTATCAATAAGATATGAAGAAAATAATAAATCCGTTGCAAAACTGGCTTTTTGACCCTTTTGAGGTGGCACTTTCAACACAAGCAATAAAACTTTTGCGAGAAGGTTGGAGTGGTGT
>CAWUTK010000280.1:0-7998 GCA_963924785.1 uncultured Opitutales bacterium | reverse complement strand
AAAAACATTACCACTGAATGTACAGGAGATACTGATTACTTGATTTCAAAACTAAATCAACATACTTCAGCGTTTAACGCGTCGACAGGAAAACTAGATCTTCTCTCTCACAAATCTTGCGTGATACACAGTAATTTGGCTCGCATGCTCAATGTTGCCATTGGTGACAAAATACTCATTTCAACACTCCGTTAACATGAATGGAAAACTATACATCAATGGCAATTGGAGCACAGGAGAAAGCCCCATTTTCAATTCAATCAATCCTTGTGATAACAAAGTTTTATGGAAAGGCAATGCGGCTTCGCAATCAAACATCGATAACGCTATTGAATCCGCAAAGGTTGCCTTCAAACAATGGTCTAAATTAACTTTAGAGAAAAGAGTTACCTTTCTAAGAAGTTACCAAGAACAACTTAAACTGGAACAAAAAGATCTAGCTGAAACCATTTCCAGAGAGACAGGGAAACCGCTATGGGAATCAAAAACCGAAGTAAATGCAATGATTGGGAAAATCGACTGTTCCATTAATGCATACACCGAACGTTGTTCAGAAAAAAAGTCAGAGACCGCTATCGGAAAGAGCATCACACGATTTAAGCCACATGGTGTCATTGCAGTCCTTGGACCATTCAATCTACCAGGTCACTTACCCAATGGCCACATAATCCCTGCCCTATTGGCAGGAAACACGATTATATTTAAGCCAAGCGAACAAACGCCTTTAATTGCTGAAATGATGATCTCCTTATGGGAACAGGTCAACTTACCGAAAGGAGTCATTAGTCTAATTCAAGGGGGATCCGAAACAGCTATAATCCTTTCTAAGCACGAAAACATTAACGGAATATTCTTCACAGGGAGCTATGAAACGGGTTGTTTAATTCATAAGCAATTGGCGGGGCAACCAGAGAAGTTACTCGTTTTAGAAATGGGAGGAAACAATCCTCTCGTTATACATGAAATTGATGATATTGAGAAGACGGTCTTCACCACCATTCAGTCAGCCTTTATCACTAGTGGACAGCGCTGCGTCTGTGCCAGGCGTCTAATAATAGTAAAATCTGACAAGTCCGACGAATACATCAAACGACTAACAGAGATAACAAGTCAGCTTAACATTGGAAAATGGAACACTGAGCCAGAACCGTTCATGGGGCCTATGATAAACAGCCTAGCCGCAGAAAACGTATATAAAGATTACCTCTCCCTAATCAACTATGGAGGAGAGGTTTTATTGAAGATGACTAAACAAGGGGCATTGCTAACGCCAGGAATTGTTAAGATAAAAGCGGGAACGATACTTCCGGACAAAGAATCATTCGGCCCACTTCTCAAGGTTCATATATGTGAAAGCTTAGACTCAGCCATCGATATCGCCAATGATACAAAATTTGGTCTAGCTGCAGGCATCATTACCAACAATCGCACCGCCTATGAACAATTCCTCTCACAGTTAACGGCAGGCATCATAAACTGGAATAGACAAATCACAGGGGCCGTCTCATCCGCTCCTTTTGGTGGAACAGGGTCAAGTGGCAATCACCGTCCGAGTGCATCCCTTGCAGCCGACTACTGCACCTACCCTGTTGCATCAATCGAAATAGAAAATTTAGAAAACACAAATACATCCTTCCCCGGATATCCCAAAACCAATTAACCTCAATAGGAGAACTATCATGGACATTGAAAAACTAATGCTAATACTTTGGAGACGCTATACCACCCTTAACCCAGATGCGAAACGAATAAATCGGCTCATCAAAGAGTGCCGCGAACAAGTAACAAACGATCACATCGCATTCCGAACATTTGATCACCCAAAGATTAATATTAATCAAATGGCTAAAACATTTATAAAACTTGGCTACAAAGAATGCGGACAGTATGTCTTCGAAAAGAAAAAACTGATTGCCAAACACTATGAGCACTCCAGTTCTGCGTACCCCAAAATATTCATTAGCCAGCTACAGATAAAACAATGCTCTCGTTACCTTCAAAACACGATTAAAACGTTGTTAAAGCAAATGGATCTGAATTCAGTTGAAGACAACTGCCTGCCCCTAGGAGGTAGAATTTGGCCAGCGTTTAAGACAAAAACCTATCAAAGACTACTCAAAGAAAGTGAATATGCGGCATGGACCGCCACCTTTGGACTAAGAGCCAATCACTTTACCCTATTGGTAAATGACATAAAAACCTTCAGCCACCTTAAAACATTCAACACCTTTCTTAAAAATTCAAACATCCAACTCAGCCAATCCGGTGGGGAAATCAAGGGCAACCCTCAGGTTTACCTCGAACAATCATCAACGATAGCCCCTTTAGTCAATGCAACCTTCACTGAAGGTGAAATGAAGATACCTGGATGCTATTATGAGTTCGCTTACCGACACCCTATGGAAAATGGAAATCTTTTTAATGGCTTTGTGACCCAATCTGCTGATAAGATATTCGAAAGCACAAATGTTAATCAAAAAACCATGAAGTAGAGAAAGAGTTGAAGTAACAAATTATTAAAAAAATCCACTTCATGCGCTTCTGTTTTTCATGGTTAAACAAACGCAACCAACAAACGATGAGTACCTTAAAATTAGAACTACAAAAAGCAAAAACCTTCCTTGAAGAAGACCAACCCAACATGGTTGATTTGCTAACTTCGTGGGTCAATATCAACTCTCGATCAACAAACCTTCCTGGACTTGATGCAATGGCAAATGCCATCACGGAGCACATCGCCACCATGAGATATACCGTTGAACGCATCACACCAAAACCTTATGCAACCGTTGATGAATGGGGATCAAAAGCGAGTAAAAAGGTGGGGGAGATTATTAGAGTAACCAATCGCCCCGAGGCCCCTATCCAAATTTTATTCAACGGGCACATGGACACGGTCTATTCCAAAGACAGTAATTTTCAAACATTCGCCGTGGTGGATGACAACAATATACAAGGCCCAGGTGTCACCGATATGAAAGGAGGTCTGGTGGTAATGTTGAAATCTCTAGAAGCTTTCGAAAAGAGTACTCTAGCTAAAAATATTGGCTGGGAAATCCTAATCACTTCCGACGAAGAAATAGGTTCCCATAGCAGTCTCCCCTTCATACAAAAATCAGCCCAAGGTAAAGACTTAGCCTTAATCTTTGAATCTTCACTTCCCGACGGTTCCCTTATACGTAATAGAAAAGGAAGTGGCGTTTTCAACATCAAAGTAAAAGGAAAGAGCGCTCATGTCGGTCGAGATTTCAAAGACGGTCGCAATGCTATCATTGGTATGTCTGAAATAATTTCTGCGATTCACCATTTAAATGATTCAGCAATTATCTACAATGTGGGAAACATACGTTCTGGCGAAGCTTTGAATGTAATCCCCGATGTCGCCTACTCTCAAGTAAACATCCGAACAGACTCCGCTGACTCGGAAAAAATAGCCTTAGCAAAACTGGAAGCCATTATTGATCAGTTCAATCAGAAGAAATCTGGACTTAAAGCAAAATACTCTGGTGAATTCACTAGGCCATCTAAAGTAGCGGGTCATAAAGAAACAGAGATATTCGAACGGCTGAAAGCATGCGCTCAAGACTTAAACATGCCTGAACTTCAATGGAGAGATACTGGTGGATGCTCCGATGGAAACATCGTATCCAACCTAGGGGTTCCAAACATTGATAATCTAGGCGTTTGCGGCGATAACATTCATAGACCAGATGAGTATTGTATTGTGAGTTCTATATTGGAACGATCTTTACTAACAACCACTTTCCTGCTCAACCTAGCTGACAGTCCTCTCTCTTTCATACCTCCTCCCCCGTGAAGACCGTGTAACCAAAGACTAGATGAAGCCCCAGGAATACAATATCGATAGACTTGTAGGCCCCACTCATAACTTTGGAGGGCTATCAGCTGACAACGTCGCTTCAACTGATAACAAAGATACGCCATCCAACCCAAAGCAAGCTGCGCTCGAAGGACTTGATAAAATGTATTTCCTACACCAGTTAGGTATTCCTCAAATAGTGCTGCCTCCATTGGTTCGGCCGAATTTCGACTTAATTAAAGACCTTGGAATCAAAGGATCATTACGAAATAAATTAAAAAACATATGGAATCAATCTCCCCATTTAGCTGAAGCCTGCTTTTCATCCTCTGGGATGTGGACAGCCAACGCAGGAATAATTTCGAACTCAAAAGACACAGAAGACTCAAAGATACACTTCACCCCAGCTAACCTAACGTCTAATCTGCACCGGTCGATAGAAGCTAAAGAGAACCACAATATTTTCAAAGATCTATTTCCAAATAAAAAGCACTTCAACATCCATCCTCCTTTACCCTCATCCTTACTTGACGAAGGAGCCGCTAACCACTGTCGCGTATCTCCTGACACTGAAAGTCATGGAATAAACATTTTCGTCTACGGACACAAAAATGCTGATTCAGTTAAACTAGGGCGACAAAGCTTGGAGGCATTTCAGTCGATTGCGAGACATCACCAATTAAAGCCAGAACACACCCTCTATATTCGTCAAAACCCCGAGGTAATTCAACAAGGAGCCTTCCATAACGACGTGGTTGCGACAAGTCACTTAAATTACTTTCTTTACCACGAACATTCCTACACCGATAGTTCCATCGTTGAAAACGATCTTCGAATAAAGTTCGAAGCAATGTTCCATTCACCGCTTAGAACAGAATGTGTCTCAGAAAAAGAAATACCCCTAGCGCTTGCAATCAAAACCTATCTCTTTAACAGCCAAATCGTATCAAGCAAAGGAGAGATGGTATTAATCGCGCCCCAACAATGCCAACAGTCAAAACGTGTTTCAATATACATCAATAAACTTTTGCAATCCAAGACTTGCCCGATCTCAAACGTCCACTACTTAGACATCAATCAAAGCATGAAGAACGGCGGAGGTCCCGCATGCTTAAGATTGAGAATTATCCTAACAGAAGATCAAGCTGCTTGCATCCCTGAGGATTATCTATTCAGCGAAGAGCGATATAAAACACTGAAATCATTTATCACCGAAAACTACGCCTCTACTATAAGAAGGCGAGAATTAGAAGATCCTGATTTTATTACAAATTTAATTGATATCACAACCCGGCTAAATCGTATTTAATGGTTCGGTGAGAGGGTCTAATGTAGTACAGAGAAACAACACCACGAGGTTTCGACATAAATCTATGTATCAAAAACTTATATGGACCCAAAAAGAAAAGGTTTTTTAGGGTGGAGTTTATTAACCCTTAGATGACCGTCCGATTTCAACCAAATCATTTCCAGCTTCAAAATAACTAATAGCATCATCAAAGGCCTTAACAAATACCCCTTTCAGCTCTTCATTTGAAGTATTCCCGCACCTCAACCATAATAACTTTAGGCGGGCTTCCAAAACGCTCCAATAACTCAAGGAAGTCATTATCCTTTGTTACAAAGATTACATTTTCAGCTTTTGCTCTTTTAAAAATCTCTTCATCTTCAGCATCACGTAAACCTAACCCACGCAATGAATGTGCTTCAAAATTATACTCAGCACTTAACCATTTTGCTAACGCAGGAGAGATATGGGCATCTAGCCAAATCTTTATACAGCCAGAACTGGATGATCAACTCTTCTTCTTGCAAATCCAATACAAGCTTGAATATCTTCTAATTCCAAATCTGGTAGCTCTGATAAAATAGCTTTTCTAGATAAACCATTCTCCATCAGATCAAGAACATCTATAACACGAATACGCATCCCACGAATACAAGGTTTACCACCACATTGCTTCGGATTAAAAGTAATTCTATCTAATAGGCTCTCCATCCTCATAATATGAATCATAGCCCCTCTTTATACAAGTATTTCATGAACATGGTCTTCCCCCTTTACAATGCACCAATATCCTAATCGGAGATTAGACTCACCTTTGTCAAAACACAGACAGAATTGTCTGTGCTACCCTATACAAAACACCTCTCTAATTCTTTTCGCGAGATAAATAGAGAATGCTTGAAATTGCGACAAACATAAGGAACAAAGCCCCTATTGCTATCTTAGCTTGTTTATCGTGAGTTTCCGTTAAACTCAGACTCACACACATGTCAGCCCATTTATTAACAATGAGTGGACTTGCGAATGAAACAACATGACCTTTAACAGGTGGAGTCACTTGAATAGCTACCGGGTTTGAGTATGCAGCGTTTTGTTGTTCCACCAGTCGATTTGCCAATTTAGATAACGCTTCATTGTCTTCAGCGGAATATTGCTGAAGGAATTCACGAGCTTCGGTCTGGGTAAAGTTCAATATCTCATCCGATTCGACTGCGACATTACTCTGCTGCTGAACGCCTTCCTCTTTCTGCATCATATTACGTCTATTTAATAAACCGATTACCGCTTGTTGAGTCTTCAGACTGTTCAATTGAACTCTAGCATCTTCATTAAACGCCATGTCATACTGGGATAGACTATAGGCGTTACTAAAAGCATCTCTTGCCTTCTTCTGATTTCCTTTTGACAACCATTCATTTCCTTTTTGAAAAAACGATTGAGCTTTTTGCTTTTTTTCAGCTAAGGCATTCTTTGAAACTTCGACATAAGAGCTCAAATTTTGCTTCACTTGATGATTACGTTTTGTTGAAACATGATTCAAGCTTCCTTCCCATTTTTTCAATTGCCAAGACTCAGGAAGGTATAAGTCCCACGTTACGTTCTCGAGCGGTAAATCAAACTTAGGTCCATCGATCTTGTAATTAGACAAATCTTTATTATCCAGATCAACTTGATATAAAAAACTAATTTCAGAAACGCCTTCTTTATCTGCCGAATCAAGCGGTATTAATATTTCATTGCCATCATTCCACAACTGCACACTCGTCTTATCCACAAATGCACTCCAAAAATAAGCGTTCTCTGGCAATCTAACCCGCAAATGCCTCTTATCTCCAGAAAGGAGTTGCAACGTTGTTTCAACCAACTGAATACCCGAACGTGACAAATAGGAATCAACGTCCACCGATTTTATCTGTGCAGGCAATAATTCAGTCGCTTCGTGTTGCTGTAAATCAATGTTCAATTGATAATCCTGGTTTAACACAGAAAAAGTGTAATAGGATTCTTGTGTGTTAATCATCCGACGAACATTTTCGGGCAACATCTGCCAATCTATCTTCTGTATTTCAGCAGGTATCTCTTTCAGATTAATCTGCATACGTCCCTTTGTCATTAAACTAAAATAAGAGCGTTGTAGATCTACTCCTTGAACAGACAATCCAGAAAAGACCACAGTCTTCTCTTTCCTCTTATTCAACAATTGATACTCCACATTCAACTTATACTTCCCTAGTTTCCTCTTATGAGTCTTGATTTCCCACAACTGCGAATCATCAACTTTCAAAGCATCAGCTACATCAACCCCAGTGAACTTAACACCTATCGCGCCCTTGGGGAGTTTTATAGAAAACTCCTTAAGCCCAGCATTCTCAATCTGATAAAACACATCACCACGAATCTTCATTACACCATCTAAAACTTCTACATTTTCATACTGAGAGGCTTGAACCCAGGAATCAACTTTCTCAATACTCACCACAACATTCCACTGAGACTGTAATAAGCGGAACATCAACGCTTCTTTAAGATTCACTCCAGAACTCTTAGGATCTTCCTGAACAACACCTTCACGTTTCCCCACATGCAACCTCATTCCTTGCTCAGGGATAACAATCAACTTCCCCTTCTCCTTATTTGCTTCATTCAAGACAACTCTTGGAATGAGAAAATCTTTTTCCTGAAACAGTCCTTGCTTAACCAACGATATAGAAAACCGTTTTTCACCCAAAGTCTTCTCCTTAAGGTGCATCTTTATCGTCCTAGCAGAATTCACAGGATCCTTAAATTCGGTCCAATGGCTCAATGATGCACTACTTATAGACTCAATTTCCATTCCTGTAGGCATTGCAAAGGATAGATCAAATACACCGACCCTTGTAATCGATACGTC
>CAWUTK010000279.1:0-6715 GCA_963924785.1 uncultured Opitutales bacterium | reverse complement strand
AACCCGGTAGCTCTATAGATTCCAGGCTGCATGCCATCTATGATCTCAAACGTATTGTTTTCTCCATGGATGGACGAACCGGGGGCTAATAAATGGATTATCGAGTCGTTAATTGAAATATCTTCCAATTGTTCCAATTCTCCGCATACATCCGATAGGTATTTTCGAGTGTATTCTCTTTGGGCTTTTTTTGTTTGTTCAAATATTTCGAGAGCAATTCCTTCTCCTTTCAACCAGAACCATGATTGAAACTGAGGGCTCGTGAAATACGGGGTTTTACTAATAGGGATATTGAAGTTGCCGCTGCTAGTGTTTGCGTAGCTTAATGCTTTATGATTACATTGATATTTTGGGCGGTCATGACCAAGATAAACTCCTATTCTGCGTTGATAATCCATTTCTGAAAAATACATGTTCAATTATATCTCCCAATCTCCATCGTTTAGGTTTTTGAGAAAAGCTACTTTTCGGTTATCCCAGTGTCGAACATTCCATTTTTTATTTGATGAGAAATAACGCTCTAGTAATTCTAATCGTTTTCCTTGGAATTTGTTAAGAGTGTCTGTTTGAGAAACATTAATATTTGATGAGTTTGGTGGAAGTTCGTCATCGGAGTAGAATTGGTTGTAGTCAAAATAGCCAGATAGTAAAAATAGAGAAAAAAAGATTGGCAATACAACTAGAGTAAGGGTCAGGGCCAGCCCTGCGAGTAAGGTGATTGTAGCAACTGCCTTATTTTTGATTAATGGAAGTTTTTTAATAGGAAGCAGTTTTACGAGTAAGAGATAGATTAGAATTAGCAGTGTTAATTTAACCAATAGAATAGCAGGTAGCTTCCAGAAGGCACCAAATCCCTCGTTTGTTTCCGCTATGTGTAGCAGCCCTTTGCTTATTAACCAGACAATTGCGGTGGATATCAATATCCGGATAATGATTTTAATAAGTTTATCCATTTGGGCTTTGAGAATTAATTGATATAGTGGTTTTATAAACAGCTTTTTCGTGCGCTGGGTGAACGAGTTACGGCTTTGGCAACTAATTGGCAACGGGTGTATGGATATTGGTTCAAGAGGCTTATTAGTGTAGGGTTAATTGTCTTATGTATATAATTGCACATTTAATTGTAAACTGGGGTTTAAATAAATGTTTTTTGTGATCAGTTTTACTTATGTTTTAATTATTAATGGGGGTATAAATAGTATTGGCTTTCATTGGTATTTCATAGGAGATGAGTATACGGGTCTTCTAAGTGGGAAAAGCCGCTTTAGGGAAAAACTTGTTATAGAGTGCTTGATTATGAAATTCACAAATATAACTCACTTATTTGACAATTTCTGAAAAGGGTGTATAATGATTATTAGTACCCCATATTAACTATTAACTTATTCAACGAGCTACCCCTTAGTATCGAAATTTAGGTTTTTTTGATTTTTACCAATGGCGTATGAGATGGTTTATTTTTTTTCTCATGCGCCATTTTTTGACCTTAATGTTCGATAGTATTTAACGGATGCTCTCTATGCAGTGCAGTTTTATTTTTTTCTGTGTAGAGAGCCCGTAGTTGAGTTGAATCATTTATGCACAAAAATGATTGAAACCCCCAATAGCCTTTCCGATCGCATTTCCCAAAGTCGTTTGATCACGTTTTTGGACGTTGCTTGGCACCTAAAAGGGCCGGCCGTAATTCAAAATATTTGTCGTCAGATAAATAAAGAAACGGGTCGTTCTGTACTCTTATTGAATTTCAAACATGGCGGGGGGGATCTTGATCTTTCTCGTTTAGATTTTGAAAAGAAAGGGTTTGAACAGCGTTGTCAGGCCTTTGTGCCATATTTAGGTATACAAAGGGAGTCACCGTTTATAAAATTAGATATCGCTGTAAATGAGGATGATAGAGAAATCTTACAGATTTCTAGATTTCTTAAAGTATGCCAAACACTTTTTCCTTACATCATAGTTAAGATTGATGGCAGAACATATAATAGAGTGGTTGAGTCATTTGTTTCTCATTCTGATTTTGTCTATTTTTTAACGACTCAAAAGGGTGTTGAGCAATATCACGTGAACACCGCTTTGACTGAAATGGATCGTGAGGTTCGTAAAAAAATACGTATCCTTTTATTGGCTGAGAAGGGCGAAACGATTAGTGAGCTAAAGGATTTGAAAGTTCGATTTGGTAAAGCGATTAGTCGTATTATTCAATTGTCGCCATATGGTATTAGTATTCCCGAGGGCCCGGATGAGTCGTTTGAACGGAAGAAGCGTTATATGGCGCAGTTTAGATACGTGGCTAGAGAGATCGGAGCTTGTCGTGTCGGGTTGGTGTTATCATCAGGAGGAGCAAAAGGATTTGCGCACATAGGCGTAATACAAGCGTTGGAGGATAATGGCATCTTTGTTGATTACATTGTTGGCTCAAGTGTTGGTTCTTATATGGGAGCTTGTTGGGCGAGTGGTTATAATGGACGGCAAATGCAGGATTTGGCAAAAATCTATGAAAGCCCGTTCGGCTTTATGAATTTATTTACGCCTTCGTTTTCGTTTCGCAAAGGCCTCATACAAGGGAAAAGGCTTGAGCGCCGCTTAACCAAAATTTTGCGAGCAGCGAGATTTAAGGATTTAAGTATCCCGTTAGGCGTTGCTGCTACCAATTTAGATACCTTGGAAAATAAAATATTTGACCGAGGTGATGTCGCATCGGCGGTTAGAGCGAGTTGTTCGATACCGGGTATTTGTGTACCGACGATTCGTAATCACCAAACGTTCATTGATGGTGGTATTACTGATCCGCTTCCAGTGAGGAATATGAAGTCCCAACGGATTGAACGTATTATTTCTGTTTCCTTAATTCCTAGCCGTAAGCAGGCGAAGAAGAACTTTCATGAATTAGAGCAGAAGCGTAAGGAGCGTCACATGGGCGTTTGTCAAAAAATACTCAGATATGTGAATCGACGTGTAAATTATTTTGCGTATGGAAATGCGTTTTTTACAATTATTCGAAGTATTGAAGGTGCCCAAATTCGTCAAGTGGAACGAGACCTTCGCCGCTCTGACATAGCGATTGAGCCAGCTGCTTGTGAGTCACATTGGTTGAATTTCCGTAACCCAAGTCAGCATATAGAAGTCGGTCGAAAAGCGACTGAGAAAAAAATGAAGGATATCAAAAAACTCGTTTCTCCATCGTTAGAGTCTTGTTTGATTTCTAACCCCATCTCAACCCCAACTTTGAACTGATATGAGTAATAGACTAATTACAGCAACAGGATTGAATGTTCGCACGGCAGAGTCGATTAGACTGCGCCAAGGGGCAATGGTGAGTGAGTTTATACAGAATGTGGTTTACCCTTATTCTCCGCATTATCGTCGCCTATTTGATGAGCATAACATTTCCCCGTCATCTATTCAGTCGATAGAAGATTTGCAAAAGCTACCTTTCACATCGAAAGAGGATTTGGTGAAATCCATTTCAACCCCTGAATCCGCTCGTGATTTTGTGATTCAGCCGAATCCTGCGGAACTCGCTAGAAAGCCTTCTACCCTATTGAAAGCACTTGTAATGGGTAAGCAGCGTGTGAAAAAGCAACTGGATCGTGAGTTTAGACCGATTTTCATGACGAGTACGACGGGTCGATCCGCTGATCCCATTCCTTTTCTTTATACCTGGAAGGATATTAACAATCTCATAACTGCCGGAAAGCAGTTGATGGATGTAGTTGGTGCGACAAATGAGGATCGTGTTTTGAACATGTTTCCGTATGCCCCGCATTTGGCTTATTGGCTAGCGCATTATGCGACACAGGCTCGCAATGTGTTTTGTCTCGGTTCTGGAGGCGGTAAGGTTATGGGGACGGAAGGCAACTTGCGTATGATGAAGAAGATTAAGCCTACCGTGTTAGTCGGTATGCCCACTTTTATTTACCATGTTCTGCAAGAAGCAATCGAAGAAAATTGCGAAATCACTTCTATTAAAAAAATCATTCTAGGTGGAGAGAAAGTCATCGGAGGAACTCGTCGTCGATTATCAGCAATTTGTAAAGAACTCGGATCGCGTGGGGTTCAGGTTGTCGCTACTTATGGATTTACTGAAGCGAAAATGGCATGGGTGGAAGCACCGATTGTTAATGGCAATGAATCGAGTGGATATTTAACCACCCCGAAGCTGGGAATCGTTGAAGTGATTGATCCTAAAACAGGAGAGGTTCTTCCTGAGGGAGTCGGTGGAGAAATTGTGTTTACGCCACTTGAATCAAGAGGGACGGTTGTTCTTCGATACCGTACAGGTGACTTTATTGAAGGCGGCCTCGTTACGAACGTCTGTCAACACACCGGTAGAATGATACCTCGGTTGATTGGGAAAATTTCAAGAACGTCAGAGTTTAAGTCACTGAAATTAAAGAAGGTGAAGGGCACGATCGTCGATTTCAATGAAATGGAATATTCATTGGATAATATGGAGACGATCGGAACATGGCAGATTGAATTGCGTAAGAAAAACGATGACGCTTTGGAAATGGATGAACTTTGGTTACACATAGTGAAACGAAAGAATGTTACTGAAGCTCGTATTGTGGATGAGATTACGAATCGGTTTCAAAGGCGATTTGAATTAAGGCCGAATGAAATATGTTTTCATACGATTGATGAGATGCGTAAGCGTCAAAAAGTAGGATCGGAATTGAAGGAAATTAAGATTTTAGATAGTAGACCGACTTCAGTTGAACCCCAGAACGTAGTAAAATAGGAGAGCGTGTTATGAAAAAAGAACTTTATATAGTTGATGGCATTCGAACGCCGTTTTGTAAAATGGGAACCTCTCTTGCTGGGATGACGGCGGTTGATTTAGGTGTGGCTTCTGTGAAGGATCTATTAGCTAGGGTCGGTATTGAGGGAGACATTATTGATGAAGTCATTTTTGGTTGTGTTTCTCAACCGGCGGATGCCGCAAATATTGCGAGAGTGATTGCTGTAAGAGCAGGGTTGCCGACTGAGATTCCTGCGGTTACGGTGCATCGCAATTGTGCTTCTGGTATTGAAGCGATCACGCAGGCTTATGAAAAGATGTCTGCGGGGCAGGGCGAGGTGTTTCTTGTCGGTGGATCAGAAAGTATGTCGCGTATTCCGTTTTTATATAAAAATAAAACAGTGGGTAAGTTTGCAAAGGTATTTCGTAGCCGTTCACTCGGGCAACGTATATCAAGTATGTTAAACTTTAGACCTGCCGATTTTGCGCCACGTATTGGGTTGAAGCTCGGATTAAGCGATCCCTTGTGTGGTCTGAACATGGGACAAACCGCTGAGCTAGTTGCAAGAGATTTTGATATTAGCCGAGATGAGCAGGATGAGTATTCAATGTATTCACATCTTAAAGCCGTTGATGCGAAAGAGCGTTTGGCTGAAGAGATTTTACCCGTGTATCCAGGTAAAGGTTATGTTGATTGCGATAATGGTCCAAGAGAGGGGCAAAGCATGAAGGCTTTAGGTAAATTAAAAACCGTTTTTCAAAGACGAGATGGTACGGTGACCGCAGGTAATGCTTCGCAGGTGACGGATGGTTCGGTAGCGATGTTATTGGCTTCCGGTGAAGCTTGTGAGAAGTATGGCTTAAATCCGATAGGCAAGGTGTTATGCTATGGTTATGCTGGTTGCGATCCATCTCGAATGGGGCTTGGGCCTGTTTTTGCAATTAACAAAACGATTCAGAAGTTTGGCATGAAGTTGAAGTCGGCTTCAGTGGTTGAATTAAATGAAGCATTTGCAGCTCAAGTGATGGCGGTAAGGAGAGCTTTGATGTCGAAGTCTTTTTGTCGGAAATTCTTAAATAAAAATGAGGCACTTGGCGAAATCGAAGCAGAGAGGATTAACGTTAATGGCGGAGCGATTGC
Organism: uncultured Opitutales bacterium; assembly: GCA_963924785.1. GTDB lineage: Bacteria > Verrucomicrobiota > Verrucomicrobiia > Opitutales > CAJWYM01 > CAWUTK01. Next base: position 833 of record CAWUTK010000279.1, on the reverse strand, counting down.
GTTGGGACATCCTGTCGGGGCTTCTGGAGCGCGTTTAGTTTTGACGGCGCTGAAGGAGCTTAAGCGCCGGAAAGAAAAAATAGGCCTCGCATCGTTGTGCGTGGGTGGTGGTCAAGGTGCAGCGATTTGGTTAGAGGCAGTATAAGAGAGTAGCACAGACAATCCTGTCTGTGTGATTAGCATTTAAGAACTAATTTTAATAATAAAGGGAGGCAGATCATGGAACGGTTAATTGAACAAGAAGTTTTAGAGAATCAGATTTATGTGATGACATTGGATCGTAAGGGGTCTTCTGCCAATATACTGGATCGTCGATTTTTTCGTGAATTCAATCTTCATTTAGATCGAATCGAAGCCATTACGAATTTGCGAGGTTTGATCATTAAGAGTGCTAAGCCAAGTATCTTTATCGCTGGTGCAGACCTAAATGCTTTTAATCAAAATCTCTCTGTGTTTGAATTACAGTCGATTCTTGAAGTAGGCCAAGACGCGTTTAATCGGCTGGCTAAATTGAAAATAACGACCGTGTGTGCGATACATGGTATGTGTCTCGGTGGTGGATTAGAGTTGGCACTTGCTTGCGACTATCGTGTGGCAACTGAAAGTAAAGTGACAAAGCTTGGTTTGCCTGAAGTAAATCTTGGTATATTGCCTGCTTGGGGCGGTTGTTCTCGTCTTCCTCGATTGATTGGTTTGCCATTGGCTATGACGGCGGTTCTTTCAGGGAAAATATTCCCAGCGGTTAAGGCAAAGAAAATGGGGATGGTTGATGCGCTAGCTTATGAAGAAGGTCTTATGGCGAAGGCATTAACATTTGTTGAAAAGAAAAAGGC
>CAWUTK010000278.1:0-3485 GCA_963924785.1 uncultured Opitutales bacterium | reverse complement strand
ATCGCTTCAAGGGCCACTTTCGCCTTGAATTTATCCGTTAATTTTCTTCGTGTATTCTTCATTTATTGCCTTTTTATTGGAATAAGATTGAAAACACAAACTACCTCTTAGCACCTGGCAGGAATTTCGGGGGGAAGCGCAATCCTTCTACGTTACTCCTTGAAAAAACATCCGCAGCCAACCTGAAAACAGATTTAATCTACGTTAATCTCAATGACGAATGAGTGCTATTACGGTGATGGATACCGCGGGTAGTATTAGATATCTTCTTCATGATTAAAGCTCCGAGGAACCTAAGCATTTAACTGATTCGCTTATACCGCCGATTCCAATACTTCCGATAGCCAATTGTTTAAACTCCTTCTTTAACTCACGAACGCTACCCCCTTGAAAAGTAATCACATCTCGTGTATCGATCACCTCTCCATGAAATAGCTCAAATTCATCATCAAATTCTACCTTTGCCCTATATCCCTTATATTCCATCTTTAGTAACTCCTCTTCCATTAAAAAACGTCTCACTGATTTAACCGCACCCTTATCGGTTTCTTTTTTAGGATGAGGTCGGTGAAACACGGCTCTAACACTATTCAAATATATACGGATCCTCGATCCTTTACCTTCTGTAATCCCTGTAACTTCTGCTCCCAATGCCTTAAACAAAGACTCGATATCTTTCCAAACGATATCCGATCGTTCAGGCTTATCAAAGACCGTCTTTAATATATCAGTATGCTTTCTATTCACAATAATATAATACTAGATAGTAGTATCATATCAAATTTTATTTCAATCACCACTTACTACCCTCTAGGCAGTTAACGTTTCTTAAATGGAACTTAATTGACCATTTGAGGGCAACGAGGGCGAAGGCGATAACCCCTTTTTTATTAAACCCAATCAAATCACATCCCCATTAACAATTAATAATTAACCTTTAACCATTAACCTTTATCTTCATGCCCTTCTTTCCTTCATGTTTAAATAAATTAAGTAGCGAGTTTTTCAGTTCAATTTTCCCATAAACGCCTTACTTATTAAAAGTAAATTTCGTTTTTTCCTTAAAAAATTCCAACCTTATTTTCGGGTAATTTTCAGCCATACCAAATAGCCAAGAACGAAAGACTACACCGGCTAGACGATTAGGTTTCCATTCTGTTTTCTCTGGTGCATAGCGATGTACGATCAAGCCAAAATCAAGCTTCAGATGATGCTTAGGATCTTTATATAAAGGATATAGGTCTTCGGCTGCAGGCAAAAACCGGCATAAAGCCATCAATCATTCTGGGGTCAACGACACCTTCTGGATTCTTATCAAAGTGATCTACGGAATAGCCTCTCACCGTTGTTGCGCATCGAAAGATTCAAATGATCCAGAACAATTACGCTTACTTCAAATGTTTCGCGATCGCGTTTTAGAAGAATTCTACGGCCTACAAGCCGATCTCGATTGCACAAATAACCTTATGGACAATCCAGAGTATAAAGGTCACATAGAAAAGTATCAAGCTGACTTAAATCAATGGATGACTAACCACAAAAAACCTGGCTTAAGGATGTTCGAACACCGCGACTCTAAAGAAAAAATGAAAAATGATATCAAAAATCATTACCCAAAGTAACCTGGTTTTATGCCAGGTGAACAGAAAGCTGAGCAAAAGAAAAAGCAACAGCCAAGCGTAAAAAAAAAGAAGAAAAAATAAAAATACGGTTCAACCTCGAGACTTAATTAAACAAACAGCCTAGATAGTTTAATAAGAATTTATGAGATCAAAAAGCTTTTGCTTCTTTGCTAAATCAAGAGGCGCCTTTACAATCGATGCCTTAATGCTTTCAAGATCAAATTCATCCTTCATGAATTGATATTTCAACGCTGCTTCCAATTCAGGCAACCCGTCGTTTCGACTTAAACCCAATGCATATCCGGCGATCGTTCGCGCTTTAGGAAAACCTTCAGGTAAACCCTAAATCCATTTTGTCTCAACAGCCACACCACGCTGCTCCACTTGAGCAATCGTTAGGTTACTAAGAGCTTTTGCTTGTTGAATTTCATCTTCATACTGTAATCCACTTTCGATTGCTGCTTCTGGATCCATTAATCCCCACTGGCGATATGTATGCGTTAAAAGCTCAATCGATTGAGGTTCCCCTATATTCTCATATTCTTTAATCAGCCAATCGGTCGCAGCTTCTGGGTCGACACGAGCCCAACGATTAAGCAGATCGAAAGTCGCGGGTTTATCAAGAACATCTCCATAACCACTAGCCAAATCCTCAAGCCTCTTTGCTGCATGCTCGAATTGATCACCATCGATCAATACGGCTACAGAATGCTGCTCTTCACCACTTAAAACAGGTAACAAATTACTGTGATCAAATGACAGTAGATCCTGCAGTATTGCAACATCATCAACCAAACTTAATTTATCTGCATTGGCCTCAAACCAAGACATTGTAGCAGAATCTCCTGCTTCAGAAAGAAGCTTAAGTAAAAGCGAAGAAATATAGTCCGTGCCTAAAGCGGAGGCGGGCAATTCAAGCGACTTATTCAAAGCCTTTAAAGGGTCATCATTCGATACATTCAACAGTGTGCTCTTAATATCATTTATTGAAAAGTTATATCGTTCATTTAATAGAATACTCTTAATATCCACTCCACTAAAAAAGGCTCCCTTGAAGCCAACCTTCAATTAAAGGCCCCTCTTCAATACCAGAATCTAAAATAAATCCTAAACTATAGTCTGGGTCTTCTTGACTCCAGACGACACCTAGGGTTTTCATTGCATTTTCAAAAATTTCTACTCGAGCAAGTTCACGAACATCCGGTTCCGATGAATTAAAACCAGAAAGAGCCAGCGATAGATTACGTTGAAAGACTTTCAATATTTCCTCACGATGAGCATAATTTCCTGCAATTAAAGTTTCGAGATCAATGTTTAAAGATCGAATCGTACGGGGGGAGACACTTCCCTCTTCATTCAACGAATCCAATATTTTCTGGGCGCCGTTTAACCAGCTTACGATACTAGTCCCGAGTTTTTTTCCGTCATTTTCATCAGTAGAAAAATCCGCCACATTGGGGGTGAAAACTTGTGATTCAAATAGTTTTGACGTATTAGATACTTCGACTATCAACGAATCATTATTTAAGGGCTCAACGAAATCTTTTATTGATTTCACTAAACCCATTAGATCAGCGGAACCCTGAACAGTTTCAGTTACAAGCGATTCATCATCACCACTATCTAGAGCCTGTCCCAGAAACTTGAATTTTCAGATTTAGCAACAGAAAGCTAATTTTTCGATAAACTTTCAGCCAATTTTTCATAAAAACTTCCACCTTTTTACAATTGAAGTAAAATATTTTGTTCAAAATGGTGATTAAATATTAATGGGCATAATTATACATACGCTTGGATTAAGCAATAAATATCAGGCAACTTGAAGTTCTTTTTCTTGCCCTTGTAATATTTTAGCCAGTTTCC
>CAWUTK010000277.1:0-3380 GCA_963924785.1 uncultured Opitutales bacterium | reverse complement strand
ATATTGTGCGTATTTATTTTTTTCGTTCCCGAAATGAATGAATATGCACAATATATTAAAGACAAACCATATGAAGTATGGAGACTACTTACCTCTCACTTCGCACACTGGACATTAACTCATTTACTCTGGGATATCCTTGCATTCGTAACGCTCGGTACAATTTGTGAAAAACATTCCACAAAAGGATTCATAGCAATCCTACTTCCAACCCCTATTACGCTCAGTTTACTATTTCCAATCGCCCTACCGGAACTCGAACAATATAGGGGGATTTCAGGAATTGATTCTGCTCTATTAGGCTATTTCCTAGCGATAGAACTACAACGTGCTCATACAAATGACAAATCATATGCACTCAGCATAATTATGATCACAGGAGTTATTATTAAGCTTTGTTATGAATTTACAAATCCCTCAGCACTTTTTGCTAGTCATCTCGGCAATGGAGTCATCAATGTCCCATTTGTCCACCTAACAGGTTTCATACTAGGCTTAATCATATTCTACACCACAACGTTCGAATCAATTACCATTAAGAAATTAAGCCTTCTTGAAAACTAATTTATAATTCTCATCAAATGCTAACTTCGCATCAAATGAATCTTCGCCGTTAGATTTCTTAAAACCCTTGAGAATATTTGTTTCACCTTTACTTAGCAATCTTGAAAATTGAGAAGTAGATAACTTTTTAAAAGAAACCGTAAAAGGAACTCGAACCTCACAGCCCTTGTGCCAATTGGAACAACCCAACGCGGCTTTTCCTTTTATCATAACACCTTTACATTTTGGGCAAATCAAATCATCCGCTTGAACAACCCTATGCTTAACACAAAACTGGGCATCCAAATATAATTCAGCATCACCCTTTCCTTCGGGCAAATTCAGCCCTTTTACTTTTGGGGAGACGCCCTTATCGGCTAACTTCAAAAGATTGGTGTCTGATATTTTATTTTCGCAATAAACGAAGTTCATTCTAAAATCACAACCTGATTTCCACTCTGAACAACCAAACGCTATTTTCCCTTTTATCACACTTCCATTTTTGCACTTCGGACATTTAGTTGATCGCGTGACTTTCTTTACCGATTCACTTTTGGGGGATGTTTTAACCCTTGTAGCTTTCTTGGGGATTTCAGCACCCAATTTAACCATTTGCTTTTGCTGCTTAACATCTTCACAAAGCGTAGAGACCATCTGTTTCATTTCAGTCAGAAACACTTTAGGATCATACTGCCCTTGCTCTATTTCTCTTAACTTTTTCTCCCACAGTCCTGTCAATTCAGCAGACTTTACTAATTCGTTTTCTATCAATTGGATCAACTGAATCCCAATGGGACTCGCAACTAGGTTTTTCTTAACCTTAGAAACATACTTTCGCCTTAGAATCGTTTCGATAATATTTGAACGAGTTGAAGGTCGTCCGATACCACTATCCTTCATCAACTCCCTTAAGGATTCGTCATCTACTTGCTTACCTGCCGTCTCCATTGCACGAAGAAGAGTCCCTTCAGTATAATGTTTTGGCGGCTTAGTTTCCTTTTCCTGTAAGTCAGGCACATGCGGGCCAGTTTCGCCTTCAACAAATTCGGGTAAGATCTGGTCATCTTCGCTTCCTTTATTACTCGTTTTATCCTTCTGATAAAGCGCTCTCCAACCTAAATCTAAAATCTGTTTACCGCTAACGCTAAAATCAATATCTAAAACATTTCCCCGAACCTGTGTTTTTGAAACAATACATTCTGGATAAAACACCGCGATAAATCGACGTGCCACTAAATCGTAAACTTTGGCCAATTCGCCGACAACACCCTTCGGGTGAACCCCTGTTGGTATAATCGCATGGTGATCTGTAACCTTCTTATCATCGAAAACTCTTTTAGTTTTCTTTATCGGCGCAGCCAGTACTGGCTCAATATATTTTGCATAAGGAGTCATCTTCTTTAAAATACTTGGGATCTTTGGATATATATCATCTGATAAATAAGTCGTATCAACTCTTGGATACGAAGTCAGTTTCCTTTCATATAACGCCTGAATGGCCTTCAGTGTTTGATCTGCCGACAACCCGAACTTCTTATTACACTCTACCTGCAATGAGGTTAAATCATAAAGCTTAGGAGCAAACTCTTTGCCCTTATTCTTTGAGAAAGAAACAATTTTAAACGGTTCATCTTTTATCCGATCAAGTGAACTTCGCCCTAATTCCTTACTCGGATATTTCCCTTTTTTAGCAGTAAACAAGACATCTTTATATTTCGTTTTTAATTCCCAAAAAGGCTCAACCTTAAAGTTCTGGATTTCCAACGTTCGGTCCACTATCAGAGCTAGCGTAGGAGTCTGAACCCTACCAACAGAAAGTACCTGTCGATTTTGACCAAATTTCAAAGTATAAAGACGAGTTGCATTTAAGCCTAACAGCCAATCACCGATTGCTCGTGAGTATCCAGCTGCATAGAGAGAATCATACTTTGCGCCATCATCTAACTTTTGAAACCCTTCCCTAATGGACTCTTCTGTTAAAGACGAAATCCAGAGCCTTTTCACATGCCCAGTGTATCCGGCTTGTTGCAGCACCCAACGTTGTATCACTTCGCCTTCTTGTCCGGCATCCCCACAGTTTATGACTTCACTCGCATTATCCACTAATGACTTAATGATTTCAAACTGCTTTTTAACCCCAGCATTACCAATTAACTTAATTCCAAATTTTTCTGGAAGAATAGGTAATAAATTTAAATTCCACGATTTCAGGCGAGAATCATAATCGTTTGGTTCCTTTAGCGTACAAAAATGCCCAAATGTCCAAGTAACCGCATAGCCGTTACCCTCGAAATAACCATCCTTACGCTGATGCGCGCCAAGGATCTGAGCAATCTCCTTCCCGACACTTGGTTTCTCTGCAATACAAACTTTCACGCAAAAATTCTATTTGCATCATACTGAAAGTCAAATGGAGTCAGTTCTAAAAAGCTCCGGATCAACTCAAGCTAATTGTTCTTCATTCAGGTAACCGCAATCACAAAGAACATCTACTAAATCATCTAAGATGATAGGTTTCCCAAAAAAGAAATCGCAACCATACTGAAGACAAAGTTCTTTAGTAAAACCATCCGTCTCATCGCTTATAGCAATCATACGAGTGGCACCTTCGCAACTGGATGCGTTGATTGCTTTCATTATCTCAAAACCTTCTCGACGAAACATCGTTGTAGACAAATGCACATCAACAATAACAATTGAATGTTTTTTTGCATCAAATGTAGCGACAGCTTCTTCATGAGTGGCTACTGCATCAACTCGAAAGTCGTAACCGCCGAGGAAGTCTTTAAAAAACAGCTGATTAAAATGGTCATTAACAACAAGTAACACGGTTATAT
>CAWUTK010000276.1:0-9700 GCA_963924785.1 uncultured Opitutales bacterium | reverse complement strand
AAGTTTTTAGAGACGGCTTATTTGGTTATTTACGGAGAATTGCCCAATAAGCAACAGGCGGATGAATTTAGTAGTAAATGTGCTAATAATGCAGCGATTCATGAAGGAATGAGGCAAGTGATTGGAGGTTTTCCATCAAATTCGCATCCAATGGCTATTTTGTCAGCTTCAATGAATACGCTTGGTTGTTTCAATCCTAATCTTGCGACGAATGATAGGGCGACTGATTTAGAGGCTTTTGATGAGACTGCCACTGCGTTGATTTCTAAGGTCAGAACGATTGCTGCTTTAACATATCGTATTAAGCAGGGCTTACCTATTATTTACCCTAGGTCTGACTTGAAATATACAGCTAATTTTTTACATATGATGTTTTCTGCTCCGAATGAAGATGCAGATATTCACCAAGATGTTGTTGATGCGTTAGACTCCATTTTATTGTTACATGCTGACCACGAGCAAAATTGCAGTACCTCAACTGTGCGCATGGTAGGCTCAAGTGGAGCCAGTTTGTTTGCATCAGTTGCATCTGGTATTTGTGCTCTTTGGGGTCCTTTACATGGAGGCGCAAATATGGCTGTTATTAATATGTTAAACTCGATTCATGCATCAGGAGATGACGGATCTACTTTTATTGAGAACGCTAAGAAAGGGGAATCACGTTTGATGGGCTTTGGTCATCGTGTTTATAAAAGCTATGATCCTCGCGCTAAAATATTAAAGACGGCTTCAGAAAAAGTGCTTAAAGCACTCAATGTATCTTCGCCAATTTTAGATATTGCTCGAAAACTTGAAGAAGCGGCATTGAGTGATGAATACTTCATTCAACGTAATCTTTATCCTAATGTGGATTTTTACAGTGGCACTATTCTTCAAGCCATTGGAATTCCTTTAGAAATGTTCACTGTAATGTTTGCTATGGGCAGAATGCCGGGCTGGATTGCAAATTGGAAAGAAATTGCAGAAGGAAAAACTAAGATCCATAGACCTCGCCAAATTTATATGGGAGAGGTTAACCGAACTTATACACCAATCGATAAACGATAACCGATGTTTTATTGCTTAATCATATATTGGTTAAGGTTATTAGTATAAATTTAATTTGAAATACCCGTTTTCAAGAAGGAAGAATTGTGGTCTTCAAATTAGAGAAATTAGTTGAGAGTGGATACTTTAAGTATTTCATTTTAGGGACGATTGTCCTTGGTGGTGCTTTAGTCGGTGTTGAAACTTATGATGAATTTGCATTGGCTCATTATGAGATAATCAGCCTATTGAATAAATGGGTGATTGTCATCTTCACGGCAGAAATTGTCCTTAAAATATTGTCTAAGGGTAATCGGCCTTGGGCATTTTTCCAAGACCCTTGGCACATCTTTGATTTTGTTATTGTTGCTAGTTGTTTAGTTGAACCGTTACTTCCTTTTGACGCGACATTCCTGCCGGTTTTGAGACTGACTCGAATTCTTCGAGTGCTGAAACTCATTAGTGCCGTTCCCGATTTACAATTGTTGATAGGAACATTGTTGAGGAGTTTTTCTTCAATGTTTTATTTGTCCTTATTATTGCTATTGTTGTTTTACATCTACGGGACAATGGGAGTTTTTATGTTCCAGAATAACGATCCTATACATTTCCAAAACTTGCAAACGTCGATGTTGTCTATGTTTCGAGTCGCGACATTAGAAGACTGGACTGATATAATGTATATCAACATGTATGGCTCTGAGAACTATGGATATGAGGGAAAAGAGGATTTAATAGTAAATTCTACGGCATCACCTCTGGTTGCAGCAGTTTTCTTTACTTCTTTTGTTATTCTCGGAACAATGGTTATCCTGAATTTAGTGATAGGTGTCATTATCAACAGTATGGATGAAACCAAAAAAGAACAAGAGTTTCAGAATCGGATTAATAATGATGATCTAGACAGTGACCTTGAGACCTTGAAATCGAATATAGAGGATCTGAAACACCAGATTGAAATGGTCCAAATAAAAGCAAAGAAGCAATAAAAGCGTTAAGCTTTTATTTGCTGTTTTTATACTCCATAAATTTATCCAATTCCTTTTTCACTACTGGCATCAATAGGTAGAGACCAATAAGGTTGGGTACACTCATGGCGAATATCATTGCGTCAGAAAAGCCAATGACACTCTTCAATTCCAAGGGCGCTCCTATTACGATGAATCCACAAAATATTAGTTTGAATGCTAGATCTGTACTTTTCTTGTTTCCAAATAAATATCGCCAAGCTTGTTGCCCATAATAGGACCAAGCAATCATTGTTGAAAACGCAAAGAGGATGACGGCGATTGTTAGAATAGAGGGGAACCAGCTGATGGTAGACTCAAATGCGGCTGAAGTTAACGCAACTCCTTCAAGGCCTTCTGCTGTAGCCCCACTTGTTAAAATAATAACTAGTGCTGTCATTGTGCAGACAACCACGGTATCAATAAATGGCTCTAATAAGGAGACGAGTCCTTCGCTTGCGGCATGCTCTGTCTTAACCGCAGAGTGTGCAATTGATGCGGATCCTATACCGGCTTCATTTGAAAAAGCAGCTCTTTGTAGACCTTGAATGAATACTCCAATAGCACCGCCTGCGACACCTTCTGGAGAGAAGGCCCCTTGGAAGATTAATTTAAAACATGACGGGATTTCGCTGATGTTCATGAGAATAATGACGAGGGAAGCTGCAACATAAATGACACACATGAAGGGCACCACTTTAGAGGTTGTCCACGCGATACTTCGAATACCCCCAATGATAACTAGGCCGACTAGGATCGCGATAATGAGTCCAAATACCCATCCATGACCTGCTGCAAAACTGCTATCTCCTCCAGTTGCTTGAACGAATTGGGCATAAGCTTGGTTGACCTGATACATGTTTCCTCCCCCTAGAGTTCCACCAATACACATGACTGCAAAGAAACCGGCGAAAAACTTTCCTAAACCAGGCATATTACGTTCAGCGAAACCCTGGCTAAGGTAGTACATTGGCCCGCCATTTACACGCCCATCGACATCTATTTTTCGGTATTTAACGCCAAGTGTACATTCCACGAACTTACTGGACATTCCAAATAAGCCAGCAAGTATCATCCAGAATGTTGCCCCTGGTCCTCCAGCTGTAATTGCGACTGCAACGCCACCGATGTTTCCTAATCCAACTGTTCCTGATAAAGCGGTTGTTAACGCTTGAAAAGGGGATATTTCACCTTTTTCTTTATTTGATGTGAATTTTCCTCTGACAATATCAATTGCGATTTTGAATCCACGGATATTGATGAATTTAAAATAGAATGTTGAAACAAGTGCTCCAAATGCGAGCCATATGACGATTAAGGGAACTTTGGTATCCTCTGTTGCTGAAATACTATAAAAGACCTTGCTTTGAATCCAATTAGACACTGGTGAGAAATAGCGTTCCACCTTATCGTCAATTGATTCATCCGTGATTTCAACTGAAGTCGAATCTTGAGCAAATGCAGGTGTAAATATCAAAAATGTTAGGAGAAATAAAAGTTTTTGTAAATTCATAGTGTAACGGTTTGTCGTGTGGTAAAATTTAGACTAGATTGATACGCTTTTTCAACCTATAAATAGGGTCTTAGCAAAAATGAGAATATTCAGCATAATGGATCGATACATATTTAGCCAATGGTTGAAGAGCTTTGTTATGATTATTGGTCTAATGTTGGGCATTTTGATTCTTTATAACCTTTATGATAATTTACCCGATTTTATATCTTATGGAACCTCGCTGGAAGGGGTTGCTTTATATTATTTGATTTTAATCCCTAGTTTACTACCGACAGTGTTGGAGTTAGCGTTATTACTTTCGATCCTTTTTTCTTTTGGAACCTTACACCGAAATAACGAAATTATTTCATTTAAGGCATCGGGGCAGAGTTTAAGCCGGATAAGTCGTTCATTATTGATACTAGGGGTATTGTTTTCTGTCGGTAGTTTTTTATTGAATGCTTGGATTATTCCCTGGTCGGTAGAGCATTCTAGAGACTTTTTACAGAACCAACAGTTTCAGGATGAAGAGAAAGGGAAAGCTTTACGTGAAATTGGTTTAATTTATAATTTGGGATACCATAATGAGAAAGAAAATCGCTTATGGTTTATGAATCGATTTAGTGAGAGGACTTATCAAGGTTTTGGGGTTAATGTTTATGAGAAAAATCATGAAGGGAAAGAGCAATTTAGAATTTTAGCTCGGGAGGCTTATTTCGATGATACTCGTGGTTACTGGATATTTGTAGAAGGCCGATTCGTTGAATTTGATGTGGAAACTTCATACCCAGTCTTATCCCGTGACTTTAACGAGAAACATATGTTCTCTTTTAATGAGGATCCTAATTTAATGATGGTTTTATCAAAACGTCCTAAGGATCTATCATTAAGGCAATTAAGGGGAGTTTTGGACAATGTATCCGTTGAAACCAATTTCCAAGTTTTACCACATGCCGTTATGTATCATTCTATCTTAGCAAGTCCGTTTAAGCCTTTGATTATTATCATATTTGCTATTCCTTTCGCAGTCTCGGGAGTGCGTTCTAGTCCGGTTATAGGTGTGTCGAAAAGTGTTGGATTATTTATTTTTTATCTCGTTTTATCAGGATTGTTTGAGTTGTTGGGCAAGAAGGCTTTGATTACGCCTATTTTTTCCGCATGGATTCCTACTGTTTTTATGTTGCTCATTGCTATATTATTTATGAAAAAAGAGCAGTGACTCACGTGAGCGAAACCTATTAAATAGAAAAATCCAATTAGATGCTATTTACTGAATTAGAAATGCCCGATAATATGCCGGTTATGACGCTGCCAAAGACAGTCTTGTTTCCTGGGGCGATTCTTCCATTAGTCATTTATGAAGATCGTTATAAAAAAATGCTTGATGTCGCTTTAGAAGGGGATCGTTTTTTTGGAGTGGTATCGTTAGATGAGCGAAATACAGAGATAAAGGAAACTGAACCTTATTATGAAACGGCTTGTCTCGGTATTATTCGCGCCTGTCAGAAGAATAGTGATGGGACTTCGAATATTTTAATTCAAGGATTGAGAAGAGTTCATATTGAAAAGACACTTCAGGATTTTCCATTTAGAAAGGTGGAGATATCATTGCTGGATTCGGAATCTAGTTTACCAAACCCTTCATTGGATTATTTGAGAATAAAGTTGAAATGGCTGCTGGATGAAAAAAAATCTTTAGGGGGTGAAGTTGGCGAAGATGTGCTCGCTTGTTTAGAGAAGGTTAAAGATCCCGAGGCATTTATCGACTTAGCCATACATTCTTTGTGCAATGACTCGATTGCCAGGCAAAATTTCTTGGAAACTTTGAGCATAGAAGACCGTTACGATAAATTCACGAAATTAACAGAAATGGATATTCTTCGTCTTAAAATGTTTAAGGAAATGAGCGGAGATGTAGATCCTGATAGTATCGGAAAAAACTGAATATATCGATTGTTGAAAGAAATTCTGTATCTTTAAGTGGTTTAATTTCAAAGAATCCGATTCTACCTTTTTCATTGTTCGGTTGTTGCCTTTTAGTCTTGCAGATAAGCACTGGATAAGCACGCTGATGGATAGGCTTTTAAAGCAGTAATATTTTTAGATATTGAAATTATCATGAAAGAAGAAATTGAAAAACAGACGGGATTTACAGGATCAACAAGAGTTTATATTGAAGGCTCGCGCGAAGATATAAAAGTGCCAATGCGTGAGATTAAGCTCAGCGATACAAATTCACCAGATGGTTCAACTTCTGAAAATCAATCACTTCGTGTGTATGATACTTCTGGTGCTTGGGGAGACCCAGATTTCCATGGGGATTCTTCAAGGGGATTACCTAAAATTCGAGAGAATTGGATTTTAGAAAGAGGGGATGTTGAAGCGTATGATGGGCGTGATATTAAGCCTCAGGATAATGGTTATTTATCACAGTCTCAGTTTGAAAAGACGGTTTCTAAAAATGAGGCGAAAGCATTGGAAGCCCCCATTTCAGCGAGAAGAAAAGCGTTGAAAGCAAAAAAGGGTGCAACGGTTACTCAAATGCATTATGCAAAGCAGGGTATTATCACTCCTGAAATGGAGTATATCGCCATTCGAGAAAATACAAAATTACAGTATTTGAAGGAAATGGAGGAAACGGGTGAGAATCGGAGTGATCTTACTTTTCAGCATAAAGGAGATTCATTCGGAGCGGCTATTCCTAATGAAATTACACCTGAGTTTGTACGAAGTGAAGTTGCCCGTGGTAGAGCGATAATTCCTATGAATATTAATCATCAGGAATTAGAACCGATGATTATTGGCCGTAATTTTTTAGTAAAAATTAATACCAATATCGGAAATTCAGCAGTAGCTTCTTCCATTGAAGAGGAAGTTGAGAAAATGAGATGGTCTGTTAAATGGGGTGGTGACACTTTAATGGATTTATCTACAGGAAAGAATATTCACTTAACACGCGAATGGATTATTCGAAATTGCCCTGTTCCAGTTGGAACCGTGCCGATTTATCAAGCCCTTGAAAAGGTAAATGGTAAGCCTGAGGACTTAACGTGGGAAATATTTAGAGATACTCTTATTGAGCAAGCAGAACAGGGTGTCGATTATTTCACGATTCATGCAGGCGTGTTGTTACGGTATATTCCGATGACGGCAAAGCGTGTGACAGGAATTGTTAGTCGTGGTGGATCAATTATGGCGAAATGGTGCTTATCTCATCATAAGGAAAGTTTTTTATACACTCACTGGGATGATATTTGTGAGATCATGGCTCGTTATGACGTTTCATTTTCAATTGGAGATGGACTTCGTCCAGGTTCAATTGCTGATGCAAATGATGAAGCACAATTTTCTGAGTTGAAAACTCAGGGTGAGTTAACTGAAAGAGCATGGAGTTATGGTGTTCAAGTTATGAACGAAGGCCCTGGTCATGTTCCTATGCACATGATTAAGGAAAATATGGATAAGCAACTAGATTGGTGTAAAGAAGCTCCGTTTTATACGCTTGGACCCCTAACAACAGACATCGCACCAGGATATGATCACATTACGAGTGGTATTGGTGCAGCGATGATCGGTTGGTATGGTACCGCTATGCTTTGTTATGTGACTCCAAAGGAACACCTTGGTTTACCTAATAAGGATGATGTTCGCGAGGGTGTTATTACTTATAAAATTGCGGCTCATGCGGCAGACTTGGCTAAGGGCCATCCCGCTGCTCAATACCGTGATAATGCTATTTCAAAAGCCCGATTCGAATTTCGTTGGGAAGATCAGTTTAATTTGTCATTAGATCCGGAAAAAGCCCGCTCTTACCATGACGAAACATTGCCACACGAATCGAGTAAGACTTCTCATTTTTGTTCTATGTGTGGTCCCAACTTTTGTTCAATGAAAATTACAGAAGATGTTAGGCGTTATGCTGCTGAGCAAGGGCTCGCAGAGGAAGCGGCACTTGAAGCAGGAATGGCAGAAAAGGCAGAAGCTTTTAATGAAGCGGGTGCCAATATTTATAGTTAAAAGGTAAACCTTATCTTTTTGTTGAAACGTTAACTAAATGATGTTTCTAATTTTGGTCATTTAGGTAGTATTTTCCCGTCTTTAATTAAGTTCAAGCTTTCCCAGTACGGATATACATCAAAGCGTCCCAGATCTATCGGTGTTACGAAATTTCGTTTTAGTTGATTTAAATCTGAGTCTGTAGGGACTAGGATTTTATCATTGAATTTTGTTGGATCAAAGAATTTTGTGACATCATTTAGTATATCATCCATTGTTTCAAAATAAGCTTCTTCTATCGCTTCTTCTAGGACTTTTCGTAATTCATCTATTAGCTCCTGTGTTAATCCTCTAAGTGCATCAACCTCATCCTGTGCTATTTCTTGCATGCCTAAGGCTTCTTGTAAATCAAGTGCTTTTAGAGCTTCAATTTCATCCGGTTCTAATGACCGAAGGGAGGCAATTTCTTTTTCTGAAAGATTGTTTAATGCTGTAATATCTTCACCATTGCTGATTGTCAGAAGTGTTTTTTCAAGCGTAGCAGGAGTCGTGCTTTTAAATACCGCATTAATTCCATCGGACTTTAATAATTTAACGAGTCCCTCAATGTAGTCTAATGCTGCCATGTGGCCTCCTCTAATAGCTCCAACCACATCTTTTCCGTCGCCACCGTCAAGTAATGATCTTTCTACTGCACCGCTGACAAAACCTTTTGTAATATTCTTTGCAACATGGACAACGTTGAGCTTGTTTGTAAGCGCTGATATCACCGATCCAATTAGCATTCCTTCATCAGTAGATTGTGTGACCGCTTGCTCTGGGTCTGTTATGCCATTTGCTATGATTGCTTGAATACCTGCGCCACCCATGCCATTTGCTACATTTTTTGAAGATTCACCAACTCTATCTGAAACTTCGATATTGACTGATTTTTCAACGGTTTGAATATGTTTTGATATGGCTAAAAGGGCTGTTTTTCCTGCGGTGTTGTTTTGAGTGTTAGTGACATTTTGTATAGCCCTAATCTTTTGTGGGGCTAATGGTATAGTACTTGTTCTGCCTTGAGGTTTTCCATCGGATGAGACCCTTGATCTTAATGAATCCCCGGGAGTCATTTCGTGCGCCTCACCGTCATTTGTTTGGAAATTAACACTTCCATTTTCGAGATCTAAATTACCTTTAACATTACCGTTGTCGTCGAAAGTGGCAACGAATTCTCCCCCTGTTCCTCTAATTCCTGCAGATCCAATAGGGGAGTCAAATACCATTGTCGAAGCATCTGCTAGTTTTTTCACATTAAAAATCAAGCTACCGTATCCGAGGGAAACTTTGGTGTTCGAGGTTGTTGGTTCTCCGTGTAATTCAGCGAGTGATTCCCTGTCGCTTTTTAGCTGTTTCTCATCGATTTTGTTTTGAATAAATTCATCAATGGTGAATTTAGATTTTTCTTTGATCGTGGTGATGGTTCCATTTGAAAAGAGGAGCGTTACGCTAGAATTTTTGTTTGTAGTAATCGAGTAGTCCTGGAAAATATTGTCACCGACCTTGAGTTTATCGAGATCAAAGATCTCGTTTGTCGAGACTCTTTTAAACCGAACATGTCCTTGTAGGTCTGTAATAGTGATAGCACCCATTTCTCCTAAAGGTAGATCATGGTCGGAACTCGAATCAATGGTTCCAGCCATAATTCCACGTGCTCCAAATTTCGTTAATTCTGCGATTTTTTTCACCGGCATTTTTCTTTTTGCAGCAAGTGTTATGATACTTGATGAAAAGGCATCAGTTGCCGCATGAACAAATTTCTCGTAATCAATACCAGAATCAATGGCAGCGGAAATAGTGCCATAGGCAGTTTTTCTCGAAATTTTCTGGATGAGTCTAGCCACCTTTTGTTCAGGTGCAGATTTCAGTATTGAATCAATGAATTTATAAGGAATTCCGTAGTTAATTCCTTTCGCTACCTTGATGAGCCTTTCTTGGCTTAACGCTTTACTACGCATGTAGGGAAGGGCTGTTCCATATGCAATTTTGTTAGCGAGTTCAGGAACAGGTGTTTTTGCTTGTAAGGCCGGTTTTAAGGATCCGATGATTAACGCATCAGTGACTTTTGCTAAAACTTCGATCCAGTCCGTGTTTTTTGTATTAGGCCAATTGATAATTTCTTCATTAATCGCAA
>CAWUTK010000275.1:0-6288 GCA_963924785.1 uncultured Opitutales bacterium | reverse complement strand
ATTAAAGATGAATTAAAAAAACGCATCCAAGCAATGAATGGTGCCTTTGGTTTTGCATCAGCCGCATGTGGGTCAGACATCCTGTTCCTAGAAGCAATGCAAGAACTAGGCCACGAGATACACATCATCCTTCCTTTCGCTGGAGAATCTTTCAAAAAAATTAGTGTAGATATTATACCCAACTCAAATTGGGCCGAACGCTATGAAATCCTGATAGGGAATGCCGCAAGCATCACCTACTCGAGTCAAGATGATTACTCGGGAGGAGCTGTAGACTTTGAATTTGCGAATCAAGTCTTACTCGGTATTGGTAATTTAAAAAGTCTCGTTCTCGACACAGACCTAAAAGCATTAGCCGTTTGGGATGAAAATCCCGGCGATGGAATGGGCGGAACAGCCGACTCTGTCGAAATATGGAAAACATTAAAGATCCCAACTGAAGTAATAAAATTAAAAGATTTCACTCCGGCATCTAAAGCTCCCTCACTAACAAGGACCGGTTTTCTAACCCCTACTAAAAAAATCGAGCACCCAAAAGGTGTTTACCAAGAGATCAAAGCTATTTTCTTCTCTGACGTTGTTGGCTTTTCTAAACTAACAGAATTAGATATTCCTATTTACTATGAGTATTTTCTTGGCGGAGTCGCACGTTTGTTAGAAAAAACAAAGCACAAACCTGTCATTAAAAACACATGGGGAGATGCCGTTTACCTTGTCTTTGATTCGGTCAGTGATGCGGGTAATTTTTCTGTAGAATTTAGAGAACTCGTTGCTTCAACCGATTGGCTAGGGCTTGGGCTTTCCCAAAAACTAAATGTTCGCTGCGGTATCCATGCAGGGCCAGTTACTCGCTACGAAGATCCTGTGACGAAAATGCCATCTTGCACTGGTTATCATGTTAGCAGAGGTGCACGAATTGAACCTATCACTCAAGAAGGTCAAATATATGTCAGTGAAACCTTCGCTGCATTAGCGACAATGGACGAGAAATGCCTCTTTAACTGTGATTATGTCGGAGAAATGCAATTAGCAAAAAAATACGGTATTTACAGAGTTTATATCTTACGGGAAGAAAAAAAATAAGATAACACCCTAGTCATTCCCCATGATTAAGAAAACAAAGAATGACCGGCTGATTCGTGTTTTTATCTCTTCGACATTTAGAGATATGCAGGAAGAACGTGACATTCTTGTAAAACAAATTTTCCCTGATCTTAGAAAACGATGTAGAGATCGAAAAATTGAGCTAGTGGAAATAGATCTTCGCTGGGGAATCACCGAAGAACAAGCTGAAACGGGTCAAACGATTCCTGTTTGCTTACACGAGGTTGAAAGATGCCGCCCCTACTTCATTGGAATGTTGGGCGATCGATACGGCTGGATTCCTGATGATATAAATCCTCAAATCAAAGACGATCAACCTTGGATGAAAAACCATGAGGAAATCAGTATCACTGAAATGGAATTTCTTTATGGGATGCTTAACGAAGGGAGAGCTCAAAAAGAAGCTTATGTATACTTTCGCAATAAAGCTTACCACGAATCTTTTGCTCCCGAGAAAAAGGCTATTTTTGAAAGCGAAAACATAGAGTCATCAAACAAATTAGATTTACTAAAAGATCAGATCATTAACAGTGGTGCTTCTGTTAAAAACTATACAACAATAGAAGAATTTGGTAAAAAAGTTCAAGACGACCTGTGGGACACCATCAATGAAGTCTACCCGATCGAACAAGAACCCACCGCTCAGGAACTGAATAATCTTAAGCACGAGTGTTTTGCCGATACCAAACGAGTAGTATATATCGGCAAAGAGATTTACTTCGATACACTCATTGATCATGTTTCAAAAGCCAACAATCCCGTTGTAATCCTTGGTCATTCAGGCAGCGGTAAAAGTGCACTTGTGGCGAATTGGGTAGAAGAATACAGAGAGAGTCACCCGGAAACATTAAGCTTTGTTCATTTCATTGGCGCCACTGCAGAAAGCGCTGACCACTTCAAAATGATTCGACGCTTGCTCGAACAAATCAAAGCATGGGGACTATACAATGAGGAAATTCCAACCGACCCCGATAAAATGGTTGAAGAACTCCCCCATTGGCTGGCGGCTGCTGGGGCAAAAAAGAAAATCTTACTGGTTTTCGACGCACTCAATCAACTTGACACAAAAGGTAATTCTCAAGAATTAAAATGGTTACCGTTACAATTTCCAGAAAATATAAATGTTGTTATAAGCACGCTTCCGAGTGTTGCCATGGACTCGCTTAAGACGAGGAATTATAAAACAATGGAGATAAAACCCTTCTCCGAAAATGAAAGAGAGGCTTTTGTCAGAAGTTACCTTGCACATTTCAGAAAGAACCTCCCCAATGAAGCGATACAAAAGATCGTTAAATCAGATCAAACAAAAAATCCTTTATTTCTTAAAACCCTACTAGGTGAATTAAGAATCCTAGGTGTATACGAAGAACTTTACATTCGACTGAATGAATACCTAAAATCAACTTCAATTGAAAATTTATATTCGAAAATGTTAGCACGTTTAGAATTTGATTTTCAAAAAGAACATAGCGATTTGGTTAAAGACACCCTTTCTTTAATTGGTTGCTCTAGAAGAGGCCTGAGTGAACCAGAACTACTGGAGATATTAGGAACGAGTGAATCGCCATTACCTCGAGCTTATCTATCTCCACTACTTCTTTCATTGGACGATCTACTCGTATCATCTGGAGGATTAATTGCCTTTGCACATGACAGTCTGCGAATTGCCGTAAAATCCAGGTATCTGCAAGACAACGAAATTTATTATAGAGAGCGGACCGTTCAATACTTTAGGACAAAAGACGTGAGTGATCGAGTCATTGATGAAATCCCCTGGCAACTAGAAAAACTCAAGAAATGGAACAGTCTCCACTCGTTCATTCGAAGAATGGAAGTCTTCCTATTGTTTAATAAAAGCAACCGCATTGAACTACTCGGTTACTGGCGTAAAATCAGTATGTTTTTCAACATGAATGACAGTTACCGTGTCTCAATGGAATCATGGAAAAACGCCGAAGATAATATTGAGAGTCATGATCGTTTTGACTTAATGGTCATTCCTGTATTAGCGTCTCTCGCTAAATTCTTTCAATTCTGCGGATACAATAAAGAGGCCCTCCCCCTGTTTAAAGAAGCAGCGGATTTATCAGAAAATAACTTTGGAAAAAAAGATCCCGCAACATTTGATGCCTTAAGCAATCTTGCACTCTCTTATCGTGACCTGGGGAAACATGATCATGCTGAAACTATTCTAGAAAATATTTTTTTCGAACAAGGCAGAACACTCGGACTTGATCACGAAGAAACGATTAATAGTATGTACTCATTAGCTCTGGTTTCAGTTGACTCTGGCCACTTTCAGGATGCCGAAAAGCTCTACCAGCGTGTATTGGCTCATCGCGAAAAAAACCTTGGGCCAACAGACCAGAAAACGATCCAATGCGTTCAAGGCCTAGCCAACTTACTCGTAAAGCGCGAAGAGCTCGATAAGGCTGAGATCTTACAACGTCGAGCTTATAGGACTCGCGACATGACACTGGGATCGGAACACCCCAGCACATTACTCAGCCTGAATAGCCTAGCTAGATTATTACTCACAAAAGGTGAATTAAAAGAAGCAATTAAACTCTTCAAAATCAGCCTCAATATTTATGAGAAAACGTTTGGAACAGAATATCCAGGATATCTTTCATCAGCAAAAGGACTCGCAGATGTATTAATGGAAGACGAAAACTATTCAGAAGCCGAAACCATTTACCGTCAAGTTCACACATCGATGAATAGGATTCTTGGAACAGAACATCCTAATACACTCGCTGCTTTAAGAAATTACGCATTAGTTAAAACCAAATGTAAAAACTTCCAAGTTGCCGAAGGAATGGTCAACGAAGTGCTTCATATTCGAACAAAAACGTTGGGCGTTGATCACCCCGACACAGTTGAAGTGATGAATGATTTAGCTGAACTACGATCAATGGAAAAAGACTACCATTCAGCAGAAGAGCTTTTCCGGGAAGTCATTTCCAAACGTCAAAAAACACTAGGCTTCGAACATTCAAACACGTTAAAAAGCGTGAGTGGTTTAGCGTCCGTGCTTTATAACTCGAATAAATCACTGAGCGAATCAGAGAACCTATTCCGACGAGTTTTAAAGTCAGATGAACGAAACCATGGATTTGATCATCCGGAAACCTTAAAAACCCTGATCAACCTCTCTCGAGTCTTAGCTAAAGAAAAAGACTACGAAGAAGCAGAGGAAATTATTAAACGGGTAATTAACACTCAAATCAATCACCTCGGAGAAGATCACAGAAACAGTTTAAGTTCACAAAGCGAACTCGGTAAAATATTGTTCCTACAAAGGAAACTCCCCGAATCTGAAGATATTTATAAAAAAATACACATTAAACGACAAGTAATTCTTGGAAAGAAAAACCCCGCAACACTTAGAAGTGCAAGGCGATTAGCGATGGTGACTGCGAATCAAAAGAAATATGAAGAAGCGCTCCGAATCTACCTCGACACCTATAATAAACAAATTGAAATACTGGGTGAGACACACAGTCAAACATTAACATCAACAATGGGACTAGCCTCTTGCTATGAAAACCTTAAACAATTCAAAGAAGCCGAAAGACTCTATAGAGTAGTATTTGAAGTAGGAAAAGAAGCATTAGGAGAACTACATAACGACTACGTTTATGCAACAAGCCATCTAGGCCGAATTCTGTTATTGATGAACAAGTTCAAAGAAGCGAGCGACCTTCTTACTTTAGCTGTAGAAAACAGAACAAAAGCCAAAGGTAGAGATCATATAGAAAACACTGAAGACATTGAACTTATTTCACGAACTCAGATCGCACTTGGGGATGATGCTAAAGCTGAAAAAATGCTAGAAGATCTTTATCAAAGAAAGATTAAAACATTTGGACGAAATGCACCCGAGACGCATCATGCACTAAAAGTACTTGCTAAACTTCAAATCAATTCAGGCTCTCTACTTAAGGCAGAACAGAATTTTCAAAAGATCTATCGTTCAAATGAAAACAACTATGGCGCAATTGATAAACGAACAATCGATAGTTTAGAAAGCTTAATTACTATAGACATAGAGAAAGATCAAATCACTGACGCTATCGATAAAATCCACTCAGTGCTTGAGTTTAAAATCAAAACAGAAGGCGTTAGACATTTCCAAACAGTGGCAACCCTCTCACGCTTAGTTAGCCTTAGAATTCAAATTGGCGAACTTGATTTAGCAAAATCCACAGTTCAAAGGATTTTCAAATACTCCGAAGACCTTATCCCTAGTAACGCATCGCCTAGAGTGTTAACCTTGTTAAATTCGGCAATATCGATTATCGAAAAAGCAAACAATGTCAGTCGAGCATGGCAGACATACATAGAGGCTCTCACGTTAATCAATCCTCAAGCTTCCCAGCTACTTAGAAAAGGGCTTCCAGTATTAATCAAAATACTCCCTCCTAAATAAGTTACTTTTTTTTCTTTTTCGATTTCTTTTTAGGACTCACCTTATTCGTCCCAGGGAGAAGCAGACTATCGAAACCCTTCAAATCAGCTGGATTAACATTTTCCTTGTAAGTGCCAAAACCAAAAGTCGAAGGTTTATAAGGTCCCACGATACTCACATCATTTGATTTTGAAATCGAAGATTCCTCGCCAACGCACCATAACGCAGCATTCATCAACATCCTTCGGAATCCTTCATTTAAGATATCTTCTGACGCTCCATGAGTCGTTGTGAACACTCGGCCTTTACTGCCAGTATGATTCAAATAATTACGAACCCACGCCACTGGCATGAGTTCTTTCGTTTCATCAGCAGGTGAATCAGCAGTCATACCATTCAGCACTTCTCCTCTTGCTAAAATAATACTTCCCTCCGCAGGATTTGCTTCATAACCACCCGACTGAACCCAACCTTTTTCAACGCCTAATAACACGGGGTGATCAATAACGTTTTCCTGAAGCAATAGTCGGGAACTTTGCTTATGATTTTTGCCATAATGCCCTGCCCACTGCTCACCTAAGATAGTTCGGCCAAAGCCTCCTTGCCAGTCAGCGTTCACACTCTCTTTATATCCATTCGAATAATGAGCCCATTTTTTATCAGCCTCTATTTTAAAAGCATGGGTTGATGTTCTCAAACCGATTACCGCTCCCCCTCTTTTTAAATAATCATCAATATATTGCATTTGAGCATCATCAAAATCTTGGAATCGA
>CAWUTK010000274.1:0-28636 GCA_963924785.1 uncultured Opitutales bacterium | reverse complement strand
GTCTCGTGTGACGGTTTTAGATTATTGCGAAATTGGTAAAAGGGCTCGTATTAACCCAGGGGTTGTTCTTGGATCTGATGGTTATGGATTTGAAAGCACTGCGGCAGGCCACGAGCGAATTCCACATGTGGGCAGAGTCGTTGTAGGGGATAATGTTGATATTGGTGCAAATACCACTATCGATAGGGCTCGATTTGGAATCACCAAAATTGGAGCAGGGACAAAAATTGATAACCTCGTTCAAGTAGCACATAATGTTCAGGTAGGAGAGCACTGCTTACTCGTTTCACAATCTGGAATCAGCGGAAGTAGCCATCTTGATGATAATGTGATTGTGGGGGGACAGGCTGGAATTGCAGGACATTTGACAATTGGGAAAGGTTCTATGATCGGCGGACAAAGCGGTGTTAGCCGAAATTTACCGGAGCAAGCATATGTTAGGGGAACGCCGGCCATGCCATTTTTTAAAGCTCAAAAAGTTGAAGTGTTACAGCGGAAACTACCAGATTTTTTTAAGAGATTGAAGGATCTCGAAGAACGCTAAAAATATAGATTTATGGAAAATAACGAAGTTAAGATATTCGCCGGTCGCTCAAATGAGCCTTTGGCAAAAGAAATTTGTGAATATTTGAAATTGCCATTGGGGGAGGCTACGGTTGTTAGTTTTCCAGATGGCGAAACGTTTGTGCGGTTTGACGAGAATATCCGAGGGAAAGATGTCTTTATTATTCAGTCTACATCTTGTCCCGCGAACGAAAACATCATGGAGTTGTTGATTATGATTGATGCAGCAAAAAGAGCATCGGCAAATCGTATAACGGCAGTGATGCCTTTTTATGGTTATGCTCGTCAGGATCGTAAGGATCAACCCCGTGTTCCAATCACAGCAAAATTAATAGCAAATTTATTGGTAGCGTCCGGTGTTAATCGTATTCTTACAATGGATTTACACGCTCAACAAATTCAAGGATTTTTCGATATTCCTGTTGATCACCTATATGCAGTGTCAGTGTTTCATGATTATTTGAAAACATTAGACAGTTCAAACTTAACCGTGTTTTCTCCAGATGTAGGAAGTGTTAAAATGGCCTCAGCATATGCCGGTTTAATCGGCTGCTCTGTTGGTTTTGTGGCAAAAAGAAGAACGGGGGCATCAACGGTTCATGCTGAAAGTTTGGTTGGAGAAGTTGAAGGAAGAGAAGTTTTATTGGTAGATGATATGACTGAGACGGCGGGGACATTAGTCGAAGCTTCTAAGTTATTAAAGAAGCATGGTGCGAAGACTGTTCGAGCCGTTGTTAGTCACGGCGTTTTAAATGATATAGGTTACGAGCGTTTAAGGGATGGTCATATTGATGAGTTGATTACGACAAACTCGGTGGAAGTCAAAACGAAGGGTTTGCCTATAAAGGTAATGTCTGTTGCCAGTTTGCTGGGAGAGGCGATTCACCGAATTCATCGGAATGCAAGTGTTACGAGTTTATTTAAAATAAAGGGTTTATAATATTTGGCTTATGGCCCTTGTATTAATGACTGATGGATATTGTATCTAGAAGGGTTAATCGGATTGCAATTGAACAGCTTGTTCCCTTTCCATTAGTTGAGCAGAATACTGATGCGTCTGAAATATGGGGTCAAAAGTGTCAGTTTAATGCCGGTCAGTTTTATTTAATCAGTGGCGTTTCGGGAAAAGGGAAGAGTACGATTTTGCATATTCTTTATGGTCTTCGAAAGGACTATCATGGGAGTGTTGAGGTTGATGATGCTGAATTATCGAAAATGGCTCCAGGTGAATTGCAGCTGATTCGAAGTCAGTGTGTTTCAATGCTTTTCCAAGACTTGAGGTTGTTTCCTGAGTTAACGGCGAGAGAAAATATTTTCTTATTACCAAAGCTTGATGAGAAGGCAGTTCTTGAAATGGAAAGCATGGCTTCGGATTTCGGTGTTTTATCTTTTTTAGATAAAAAAACAGAAACACTGTCTTACGGACAAAGGCAACGCGTAGCAATGATTAGATCGATGATGCAGCCGTTTCAATTTCTTTTACTTGATGAACCTTTTAGTCACTTAGATGATGGGAATGTATCGCTCGCTCGAGAAATAATAGTTGAGCAGTGTCGCCGTCGTCGAGCTGGCTTGATAATGGTAAGCCTAGGCGGTTCCTATGGATTTGAATATGATCAGGTTTATCAGTTGTAGATGTTGCCGGTTGAAGATATTCGTGAGCAAATTGTTTCTGCATTAGTTGAAAGTAAACGATTGATTGTTTCTGCTCCTACTGGAAGTGGAAAGTCTACCCAGATTCCGCAAATGTTATTGGACGAAAATTTGGTCGGTGATAAGGAAATATGGGTGTTGCAGCCGAGGCGAATGGCGACTCGTATGTTAGCTAGACGTGTTGCCAATGAGCGTGGAGTTGAACTCGGTGATGAGGTGGGGTATCAGATAAGGTTTGATAACAAGACTTCAAAATTGACGAGGATTCGGTTTGTTACTGAAGGTATTTTGTTTCGACGTTTACAGCTTGATAAGGAGTTATCGAATATAGGAGCGATAGTTTTTGATGAATTCCATGAACGACACTTAGAAGGGGATTTGTCGTTGGCTCTTACTCGTGAGATACAGTCAGAAAAGCGACCTGATTTGATTATGTTGGTAATGTCCGCAACTATTGAGACCGATAAATTGCGTGAATATTTAACTCCTTGTTCATTGCTGGAGGCAGAGGGCGTTAGTTTTCCTGTAGACGTTTCTTATTCGCCTGTGCCAACTTTAGTTGATCGTCCTTTTGTATTGTTTGATCATGTAGCGAAGCAATGTAAGAAATTGTCATTGGAAATGGAGGGAGATGTACTCATTTTTATGCCAGGCGTATTTGAAATTAGGCAAACGATAAATGCGTTATCAAGAATTGGTTTAGATAGGCATTATGATCTAATGCCTTTGCATGGTGAGCTCTCTCTGGATGTTCAAGAGCGCGCTGTTGCAAGTGGAGGGAAACCAAAGATTATTGTTTCTACAAATATAGCGGAAACTTCTCTAACGATCGAGGGGGTTAAAGTTGTTATTGATAGTGGTTTGGCGAAGGTTTCTCGGTTTGATTCTCGTCGGGGCATTAATACCTTGTTGGTTGATAAAATTAGTCGAGCATCTGCCGATCAACGTAAAGGCCGAGCGGGTAGAGTTTCGGAGGGGTTTTGTATTCGTTTATGGAGTAAGAACGATCATGATGGTCGGTTGGCTCAAGAGGTTCCGGAAATCGGTAGAGTCGATTTGTCGGAAACGGTATTGTCATTAAAGGCGATGGGGGTGAATGACGTTCGTTCCTTTCATTGGTTTGAAAAACCGTTAGAGAATACTCTGTTTAAAGCAGAAGCGTTATTGGTTCAGTTAGGTGCTATTGATCGCCTAGGGAAACTTTCTAAAATGGGGCTTAAAATGTCAAGTTTTCCATTGAATCCAAGATTTTCTCGAATGTTGATTGAATCTGATAAGTATAAGTGTGTTCCTATTATTGCTACCTATTCTGCATTAACTCAAACGAGGAATATCTTATTGCCTCTTAGGGATAAGGCATTGGATCGTAAAAGAGATGAATTGCTTGGTGATTTTGATTCTGATTACGATCGTCAAGTTCGTGTGTTGGAATGGGTAAAGGAAAATCAATATGATTATGAATTCTGTAAGCGCTGGGGCATTCATTTGCAAGGAGTTCGTCAGGTAGAAAAAATTAAAGAGAATTTTTTGGATATTGCTTATCAGAATGGATTGGACACTCAGTTGGCTTGTGTTGATGGAATGGCTTATAGACGATGTTTATTAATTGGTTTTTCTGACAATATTGCAAAAAGGACGACGCGTGGTACGCTTCATTGCGTGATGACGAATGGGCGAAAGGGAGAACTTCGTCGTGATAGTGCTGCAAGGAATGAATCTTTGATTATTCCAACGGATATTCAGGAGCAAAAAAGCAAAAATGGCATTCAGGTGCTTTTAGGGTGCGCGGTTGGTATTACAGAGGCATTGCTTGAGGCAGTTTTTCCGGATGATATTAATTGTACAAGCGAGGTGTTTTTCGATGAAAAGAATCGCAAGGTTGTTTCTAGTCGCCAGCGACGTTTTCGCGATTTGATTTTAAGTTCTACTGATTCAAATGAGGGGATATCAGAGGGAGAGGCATCGATCTTATTAGCGAAGAGTGTATTTGAGGGAAAGCTTAAGCTTAAGAATTGGGATGAAGGAGTGGAAACGTGGATTCACCGAAATAATTTTTTGGCAGAATATTGTTCCGATTATGGATTCACTAAGATAGGGGATGATGAACGGGTTATCATTTTGTCAGAAATTTGCCAAGGTTCGTTCTCTTATAAGGATATTAAAAATATAGATGTTTGGCCAGGAGTGAAGAGTTGGTTGAGTGAAGCGAATCATGCGCTCATGGATAAGTTGGCTCCAGTCGAAATGTCTTTGCCTGCAAAAAAACGGCCAGTTAAAATTCGGTATGATATTAAGCATAAGCCTGTTTTGTCAGCGACAATTCAAGAATTGTATGACTGCAATCTCGATTTGAATATAGCGGGGGGTAATTACTCGCTGTTGGTGGAGTTGCTCGCACCGAATCGAAGACCTGTTCAATTGACAAATGATCTGAATAGTTTTTGGAATGGAGCGTATGAAAATATTAAAAAAGATTTGAAAGGGCGCTATCCGAAACATGAATGGCGATGAATAAGATGGAGTTTAATAATTATGGTTGATGAAATAGGGAATATTGCAAAGAAGATAGATCATGCATTGTTGCATCCCACGCTGACGGATGAGCAGATTGTGAATGGCTGTGAACTGGCAAAAGCTTATAGGGTGGCGGCTGTTTGCGTTAAGCCATATTCTGTGGCGCAAGCTGTTGAGGTGTTGAAGGACTCGAATGTTTCTGTTTGTACGGTTGTTGGTTTTCCTCATGGTAATATTTCTATTGAAATGAAATTAGTTGAAGCAGAGGATTCTATTAAAGAGGGTGCTACGGAAATCGATGTCGTTGTTAATGTCGGAAAGGTTATGGGGGGAGACTGGGTTTACGTTGAGCGAGAAATCTTTGAAGTTAATAAGTTAGTTGTTGGAAAAGGAGCTATTCTTAAAGTTATTTTTGAAACTGATTACCTAGATGATGTTCAAGTTATAAAACTTTGTGAGATTTCGTCTCGAATAGGTGTTGCCTATGTCAAAACGTCTACTGGTTTTGGTTTTGTGAAGCAAGAGGGCGGTTCTTATAATTATAAGGGAGCAACGGATCATTTCTTAAGGTTAATGAGGGAGCATTGTCCTGAATCGATAAGTATAAAGGCTTCTGGAGGCATCAAGACTCGCGCTGACGCGCTGAGGGTTATTGGTTTAGGTGTTGGTCGAATCGGAACATCTTCGACAAAGGGAATATTAGATGAATGTTAAGTTTTTAGCTTTAGTTTAGAGCCATAGAGGGCTATTCTCATTGCTATGAAATTTTTAAAATACCATGCGCTAGGAAATGATTATTTGGTTTTAGAGCCAAGTGAATTAACCAATGATTTAACTGAGCGAGAAATTAAATTGATTTGCCATCGTAATTTTGGTCTAGGATCAGATGGAATACTGTTAGGGCCATTGCCATCATCCAAGGCGGAATTTGGTTTAAAAATTTATAATCCAGATGGAAGCGAGGCTGAAAAAAGTGGCAACGGGTTGAGGATTTTTTCTCGATACCTTTGGGATGAAGGTAAGGTGAAGTCTGAAGCTTTCACTGTAGACACGCTAGGTGGAGTCGTGACTAGTCGAGTGAATGAAGATGCTTCGGAAATTACGGTTGAGATGGGTCAGGTGACATTTATAAGTAATGAGATTCCGGTAAATGGTGATGCTCGTGAAGTTTTAGAAGAAGAAATTGAAATTCAAAACCAGAAGTATATGTTTTGTGCGGCATCTATTGGTAATCCGCATTGTGTTTTACCCATGGATGACGTTTCTGAAGAATTGGCGAGAAGGATTGGTCCTGATATTGAGAATAATCCGTTGTTTCCAAACAGAATAAATATGCAGTTACTGAAAGTAATTGATAGGAACACAATCCAGATTGAAATTTGGGAGCGAGGCGCTGGTTATACATTGGCGTCCGGTAGTAGTAGTAGTGCGGCAGCAGCAGTTGCGCACAAGATGGGTTATTGTGATAGTAAGATAACGGTTATTATGCCGGGAGGTGAAATTAAAATCGATGTAACCGAGGATTTTTCGATTACGATGGCTGGTCCTGCCACAAGAGTGTCTGATATGATTCTTGATGACGCCTTTTTTGTAGAATCAAAAGATGTGGTTTTATAAGGTTTTTAAATAATGTCGATTTTTAGATGTCTACTTAATATCGCTGTGAATCGAAAGATAAATATCCTTACTCATGAATTTTCTCCAAAAAAAGGAGGAGCGGGCATCTATGTAGAGGAAATCGCAAAAGGTGCTGTTGAGAGTGGTTTTGATGTTACTGTTTGGGCGCCGGAGTCTTCAAGGATAGTTGAAGGGGGGATTCCTCATGAATTAGAATATCTCCCGCTTAAGGGTTCTCATGATTGGACTTGTCGTTTAAAACTATTAAATACGATTAGGATGAATCGAAACTGTTTTGAGGGGTCTATTTTACATTTTGCGGAAGCAGGTGTGATTTCTGGAATGATGTATTATAAGGGTCTTCGCAAATTAAATTACGAAAGGCTTATCTTGACGTTTCATGGATCGGAGATTTTACGTTATTCAAAATTGCCTCATCGCAAAGCTTTGTTAAATAAATTAATTGAGAAAGCCGATCAGGTTACTGTTTTATCTTCATATGTTGGTGAATTGTTGGTTAAGCACTTTAAGAAGGCAGAGCCCAAATTATTATTAACTCCAGGCGCGCCTCGTGAATTAGGGAATACTGATTCACCTGATATGTTGTTGGATAAGGCTGAAGGCGACATCGTTTTACTGACAGTTGCACGAGTTCATCCTCGAAAGGGGCAATTGGATGTGATTCGAGCAATTGGTGGAATGTCTAGTGATGTTAAGTCTCGTTTAATTTATTGGGTTGTTGGCCAAAAAGTGAACGATGAATATGCTCAAGATCTTCTTTCGACGGCTGGAAAATTGGAGGTGAGAACAAAGTTTTTTACTGATGTTGATGATTGTGATTTGCAGTATTATTATCAGACTGCTGATGTTTTCATTATGACAAGTGTTCCTTATGAAAGAAGTATTGAGGGCTTTGGGCTGACTTATATGGAAGCTTCTTCTTTTGGTTTACCTGTAATCGCACATGACATTGGTGGAGTTTCAAGTGCTGTCATAAAGAATGAAACGGGACTCTTGATTTCTCCTAAAGATATTGATGCGTTACAGCGAGCAATTGAAAGGTTGTGTCGTGATGAGTTGTTGAGAAAGGAATTTGGCAAAAAGGGGAAATTGTATGCGGCGCAGTTTAAGTGGAGTGATTCTGCACAAGCAACGTATTCTAGTTTTGAATGAATGCTTACAAAACTTAAATAATCTCATCGTTTGCTAATGCGTAATTCGGGTTAAATGGCAGTTTATCGGTTAGATGAGCGAATTGCTTTCCCTCCTCCTCAAATGTCCGAGGAGAGCGGGTTGTTGGCAATTGGGGGTGATCTTAGTGTTGATCGTTTAGTGGAGGCATACTCCAGTGGTATTTTCCCGTGGTATTCTGAAGGAGAGCCAATCATGTGGTTTTCGCCTAATCCTCGATTTATACTTTATCCTGAGGTATTCAAAGTTTCACGTTCTTTAGCTAAAACGATAAAGTCAAAGAAGTATAGGGTTTCTATCGATACGTGTTTTGACAAAGTTATTCAGCATTGTTCGGACGTTCCAAGAGTGGGACAGGATGGAACTTGGATTACAGAAGAAATGATGGGTGCGTATGTTCAATTACATAAATTAGGTATTGCTCATTCGTTTGAGGTTTTTGAAGGAGATCATTTGGTTGGAGGATTGTACGGTGTTTCGTTGGGCAGTGCATTTTTTGGCGAATCGATGTTTCACTTGAAGCCTGATGCTTCAAAGGTGGCACTTCATGGATTGGTGAATTTGATGCTAGAATGGGGCTATGGTTTTATTGATGCACAAGTTCCTACGGATCACATGAAAAATATGGGTGCTGTTGAAGTTGAACGCAGTGTGTTTTTAAAGAAGTTAGAGGCTTCTCTTAAAAATCCAACACGGGCTGAGTTGTGGAGTAAACGTTAGGTTGACAATAGGTTATAAATAAATTAGATTGAAAATTTATCCTTACAGCGCTGTATGCGTTTTGGGTTATCGTTAATAAGGAGTGATATGATTATAATTCGCAAGGTTCGTGGTCTAATAAAGGTTGATTCTGAATGGGTATTACGTGTCAGTTTATTCATCTTTTTTTCTATACTTTTTGTAAATGCTATTTCGCTGAAAGCGGTTGCCCATTCTAATGGCCAAGCTAGTTTACCGGATAAGCATCCGTTAGATACATCGAAATACCACAGATTCGTTTTAGACAATGGATTAAAGGTGATATTGCTGTCAGATTCAAAGTTGAATAAGTCCTCGGCATCCATTTGCGTAAACGTCGGTTCGTTGATGGATCCTCCAGAGCATCAAGGATTGGCGCATTTTTATGAACATATGTCTTTTTTGGGAACAAAAAAATATCCTGAAGCAAAAGATTATCAGGGTTTTTTGAAAACACATGGAGGTTATAGTAATGCTTATACTGCACCTGATCATACGAATTATTATTTTGAAGTCTATCATGACGTATTGGATGGTGCATTGGATCGATTTTCGCAATTTTTTATAAGTCCTCTATTTACAGAAAATTATACTGAAAGAGAGAAGAATGCAGTTCACTCGGAGCATCAAAAGAATATTGAGAGTGACAGTTGGAGAATGCGGCAAGTGAAAACGAATTTCTATAATCCTAATCATCCGGCTAATCATTTTTCAACAGGTAATTTGACGACCTTAGCGAATGTTTCTCGTAATGATTTATTGGGTTTTATGGAGAAGTATTATACAGCTTCTCAAATGAGTCTATCCATTGCCAGTAATCACCATCCTGAAATGATGGAGCAGTGGGTGAGAAAGTACTTTTCTGAAATTGATGGTCGAAAAAGTGAGCCGATTGTTTACCCTTCTGACTATCTATTGCCAAAGCAGGCCTTTCGTATTGCGGTAGTCGAACCAGTTAAGGATGTTCGTCGGATTCAACTAGAGTTTTCTTTGCCGTCGATTGATCAGCATTATAAAAGTAAGCCGGTTGATTTGATAAGTTTTCAGATAGGTGATGAAGGTGCTGGTAGTTTGCTGTCATATTTAAAAAGCAAAGGTTTGGCCACAGGGCTATCTGTTGCAGCGTATGATCCGTCGCCAGCCTATGGTTCTTTGCTGATAGATATTTCTTTGACTGAAAAAGGGCTAGAACTGCACAGGGAGGTTGTGCGTCATGTGTTTTCTTATATTCAAAATATGAGAGAAGAGGGTTATAAAATGCACTTGTTTAAGGAGCGCAGGATGATGGCGCGTTTAGAAAAATTATATTCAGACAAGGGAGAGGGGAGTGATCGTGCTGTAAGCCTTGCTAATGCGCTTCGGAAATATCCTATAGAAGTGGTTGAGGAAGTGCCGTACATGTTTACGGAAGAAAACCCGCTGATTTATGAGGATATGCTGTCTCATTTGCGGCCTGATAATATGCTTTGTATATTAACGGCTAAGGGCATTAATACAGATAAGGTTGAGCCGCATTATGGGTCGAAATATATTTATTTCGAAGAGGAAGGTGAGTATTTTGAATCATTGGTGAATGCGCCTAAAATAGAAGCCTTAAGATTACCCGAAAGTAATCGATTTATTCCTAAAAAAGTGCATCAACTTGCGCATCGTCCGGTTCGTTTGATTGATGAATCAGGGATGACTTTGTATTATTCTCAAGATGTTCAGTTCATGCGACCTAAGGTTGCGTTGTTTTTTAGAATACGACAGACGACTGCATTGGCAAATTTAGAGTCTTATGTATTGAAGCAGTTTTATGCGGAATGTGTTAAAGAGGCTTTGAATGAGGTTTCGTATCCCGCTTTGGTTGCAGGGTTAAACTTTTCTTTTAGTGCCAGTGAGGATGCACTGGATATTACTGTGAATGGATTTAGTGAGTCTGCTGTTAGTTTATTAAGCTATATTGCGAATTCTATGAAGAAATTTGATATGACGGATGAGAAATTTGCCGATATAAAGAAAAATCTCATTATAATGCCTTTACAGAATTTCACTAAAGAAGCTGCGTGGAAACAAGCGAAGTTTTATAAGAATGAAATGTTGGAAAAGGAGATTTATTCTCCTAGTGAGCAGTTGGTTTTTGCAAAAACGGTATCAAAGGAAGATGTTCGAAAGTTTATTGTTAAGTTGTTTTGGAAGGGTCATATAGAGGCACTGATTCACGGGAATTTAACGGCTAAAAAGTCTAAGGATGCGGCTAATGTTGTCCGTGCAGCTTTGGCAATGAGGGCGACTCCTCAGAGTCAGTTGATTAAGAAGGAAGTGCTTTCACATGATGCAAAAGAATCGATTCTTAGAGTTGATAACATTGATGTGAAGAATTCTTGTTTTTGGAGAGAGTACTATTTGGGAGAAGATACTCCTAAGAACAGAGCTGTTTCAATGATGATCAATAATTTTGTTAAACCTATATTTTTTGAAGAAATGAGGACTCAGCGACAGTTGGGTTATATTGTTTGGGGTGGGTCCTCTCAAAAGGAGCATACTCGTTTTTGTTATTTTATCGTACAGTCTTCCTGCGATAAACCACATACTCCCGATAGAATCTCAGTGTATGCGGATGAAGTGATTAATTCTTTGCCTAAACGTTTTCGCGATTTAAAAGAGGAAGATTTTAATGCATTAAAAGAGTCGGCTAAGGAGAAATTAATGGAAAAGGCTACTAGTATTTCAGGGAAAGCGGCGATATTATTTGAAAAAGCATATCGTTATCACGCGGATTTTGAACGAAATGATCAAACTGTTTCAGCTATCGAATCCTTGGATAAGGGGACCGTTATGAATGTATTACTAAAAGCAACTCAACCACATTCTGCAAGGATGCGGTCAGTTTTTTTATACGGCAATGGGCATGAAATGCCGAAAGACCTTAAGTCTACTTTTGAAGACTTAAGGAAATGGAAAAAGCAACGAACATATAAATAGCATGTAGGTTGTTTTTATGAAATTTTTAAGTTTAAGATTCTTTCTCTAAACATAATAAATTGTTTTAAATTTAATTAAATTTTTTTAAGTACAAAATTTTCAATAGCAGAGTTTTTTTTGAAAACCTGAAAATTATTTTTTTAAAAACTTAATTAATAAAATATAATTTTTCGATGACGGAATATAAATTTAAAGTTCGTTTAGTTCAGTTAAGCTTCTTGTGTTTAATATATTTGTTAGCGCTGATTTATATTATTGGAATAAAAGAAAATTGGAAAATATATCAAGGCGCAGAAGTCGTTTACGAAAATGATAATTGGGATTTTCCTCATTGGATGGTTTTTTATGTAGATCTTGGATACAGCTTCGTTACTGCGATGTGCGTGTTTTTACAAGGTGGATTAACGTTTATTTTAATGAAGAGATTGGATGTTGTTTCATTAAAGCAGCGTTGGGTTTATGTACTTTTGATTTCATCGTTATGGAGTATTTTATTTTTTGGTTTAGGCGTCCTCTGCGCAAATAATATTGTTAATATTGTTGAGGGTGATCCTGTTCATGGGACTTCGCATATCCGTTGAATTTCTTAAGTCATTGATGGTAGTCTATTTTAAGGTTTACAAGGCGTTAATAATCTGTAGATTCACCAAAAAACTAAAACTTAACCAAATATAAAACTATGGCAAAAAAACCAAAGTCAAAAGCAAAAAAACCTGCGGCAAAAAAAGTAGCTAAGAAAAAAGTAGTAGCAAGAAAACCTGCTGCTAGAAAAGTAGCTAAAAAGAAAGTTGCTCCTAAAAAAGTAGCTAAGAAAAAAGTAGCTAAAAAAGTAGCTAAGAAGAAAGTTGCTAAAAAAGTAGCTAAGAAAAAAGTTGCTCCTAAGAAAGTAGCTAAAAAAGTAGCTAAGAAAAAAAGCCGTAAGTAAGAATTTTTATTTTTATTTATTTAAAAGCCTGTCGGGAAACTGACAGGCTTTTTTTGTGAGTGGATCTTGCCTTTTTTCATAAGTTGCTTGTTTCTAGTGACTTGATCTTATCTGATGAGACTTCCTGAATTTTGTTGCTAGGATCAAAAAATTGAATAATTTCTAGTTTTACGCCTTACTATAACAGGAAACCTATTTAGAATATGCCGAGAATTATTAATCATGCCCTAGTTTTAAATTTGCATCAACCGTTAGGGAATCTTGAGTTATTACTTGATACGAATGAGTGGGAAGCAAAGGAAATTCTTTGGTCTATGGATCGTATGCCGCGAAAACTTTGGGCCTATGAAGATCGAGCTAGAGTCCATTTATCTCTTTCTGGCACATTACTTCAAACGTTAAAGGATAAATTGTTTCAAGAACGGGTCTATGGAATCGTTCAATGTGGAGATTTGTTGTGGCATTTGCAGAATGAGAAAATATTTGATATTCTTGGAACGGGTTATTTTCATCCAGTTTTACCTCTGATTCCTAAAATTGATTGTGATGAACAGTTGGAACGATGGCGGGGAATAGGAGAAGAGGTTTTTTCAAGAAATGAATTTTCTGGATTCTGGCCGCCAGAAATGAGTTTTAGTATGGAGTTGATTCCTCTTATAAAAAAGATGGGGTATCAGTATGTGTTAGTTGATAGTAATAATGTGGAAGCGGTAACGGATATGAGTTGGGCTGAATTGCGTTATCGACCTCATGTGGCAAAGTTCGGAGGCGAAGAAATTATTGTTGTTGTTCGCGATAGAGACTTATCTGATGCTCAAGAATCGGGGATGGATGTTGGCTGGTTCCTCTCTGAAGTTGAAGCTAGGACGAAGGATTGTGACTTTGTTCCTTTAGTGACAACCTGTACGGATGGTGACAATGGCGGTTGGTTCCGTAACACGACTGAAAATAGTAATTACTGGGACTGTTTTTATGAAAAATTGTTACAGAATTCAAGTAATGGGAATGTTGAGGTTGAACCGATTTTTATTAAGGATTATTTGAAAGATAATGAGCCTTTTGGTGAAGTTCGCATTGATACTGCAGCTTGGAATACTGGTTGGCATCACGGTAAAGGCTTTTTGCAGTGGACGGGTTCCCAGGTTCAGAAAGAGGCACTAACACGACTAGAGCAGGCAAGTGCGATGTTTCACGATAGGGCGAATTCTATTAGGGACAGTTTAGTTGGTGATGAAGTCCATCTTTTAGCTGAAGCACACTTTTATATGTTAAAAGCTCAGACGAGTTGCCACTTTTTTTGGGGAGAATCATGGGTTCATTATTGCCATGAGGATATTGATCGCATGGAGGCTTTATTGAGTAAATTGCCGAATGGACGCGTCTGAGAAAGGATTTTTAGGTCTGCTCTTCGTTTAATGGCAACCATACTTTAAGATGCTCTAAGGGTAACCCCATTATATTTGAATAAGATCCAGTGAATTCTTTGATTATTCGTTCTTGATGTTCTTGGATAGCATAGCCCCCGGCTTTATCGAGAGGTGTGGTGTTTTCCGTATACCAATCAATATCCGAATCTGATAGGGCGAGAAATGTTACAGATGACTCAACTGCACACGTTTTAAAGAAATTTTCAGATTTGTTGATTACGCAAACACCGGTGTGGACGGAATGAGTTTTATTAGATAGTAGCCTGAGCATTGCTTTGCCTTCATTTATGGTTAAAGGCTTACTTAGAATAGTATCTTTAATCGAAATAATGGTATCGGCTCCAATTACATATGACTCTGGGTTTTTATCCGATACGAATGACGCTTTTTTTTTGGCATTGTTCTGAACTATTTCTACTGGGTTACCGGTGTTAGGGTTATGTTCCTCGATATCAGCGGTGATCGATTTGAAGTTTTTTATTAAACTTGAAAGGAGTTCGATTCGTCTTGGAGATTCAGATGCAAGGATCCAGTTCATTTCTTTTTGTCGATTTCGATTTTCAGATCCCTAATTTTTTTAATGATAATATACTTATCATTGTAGGGATCGTCCTTTAATAAAGATTCTAAGTAGATATTTAAGAAGTCATGGGCTTCTTGTTCTCGATGAAATTCAACAAGTAGTTTTGCGTAAATACGTGAAGCTAGACCGGTGCTATGATGAGATTTTGAAGCAAGTAGGAAGTATTCTGCTGCTTTCTCCTTGTCTTTTACCTTGTCATAGTAAAATTGAGCAATCTGCATTGTGATGGAATAATCATTAGGGTGGTGTTCTAGTGCTTGATGCAAAAGCTTAATGGCAATCAGGGCCTGTTTTTTTAAATATGTATCTTGGACTCTTTCAGGAACTTTAAAAGATCCTCCTAAACTGTTTATTTTCCAATAAGGGATGTCATAGCCAACGATGCGAGCGCCCTCTAGCCAGAAGTGGCGGGTTCTAGGCGAAATGATGGTAACTAGGCGAACCCATGAGCTTGTTTGATCTTTTTTCTTATTCTCCCAGTAGGTGTACATTTGAATCCAGAGGAAGTCGGCAGTTATGTTGCGGAATTCTCCCAATAAGCCAAAAATTAAACCTTGTCCAAGGTGTTCATGAATAGAGCTGACATTAAACTCTGATTGATTTTGTTTAATAGTTTTCCACGAGTAATTTTCGACTGGTTGAAGGACATAACTCAAGAGGGTGAGTGTTCCGATGATTACGATCGTATTTGTAA
Organism: uncultured Opitutales bacterium; assembly: GCA_963924785.1. GTDB lineage: Bacteria > Verrucomicrobiota > Verrucomicrobiia > Opitutales > CAJWYM01 > CAWUTK01. The sequence goes on along the minus strand of CAWUTK010000274.1, from coordinate 13,763 downwards.
ATCTAGCCATGCCATTCAGATTTTAGCTAATGAACAGACTCTATGAGAGTTCTCTTTTTCTAAACGAAAAAACTGAGAGTAAACTATAGGCGATGATGTATGCCACTCCGTAAAGTATAATACTGCAATACTCCTTGGCATGTATGAGTAGCCGATGTGGCGATTCTAAAACGAGTTGATCTCCAATATTGAATATTTGAAAATTCGGAAAACTCCATCCAATTAAGCCAATGATCCAGCGTATGAAAAAGAAGTCAAATTCAGTATAATAATCTTTGGCAAGGTATTGTATTTGGCAAATAATGAATGCGAAGCAAGCGACGACAATTGTGAATAGGTTCGATTTTGAGAAACTAGCAATGAGTAGTGTTAATGAACTCAAGATGCCGAGTTTAATCCATTGGAGGAAAAGGTATAGGTAAATGTCGGAGTAATGGATTAAGGGTTTTCCTGCAAGGGATTCTATGACTTCAGGTATTTCCATAAATGCTTGTTCTCTATTCCATAAGACGAATGTAATCATTAGGGATAATATTAGAGAAAAGGCTAACATGAGAAACCAGACACCTAGGAATTTCCCAATTAAAAATTGCCATCTCGCTACAGGTTTGGCCAGCAGCGTTATTGCGGTTCTGTTTTCTAGTTCGGAGAAAAAAAGTTGAGCAGTAATGATGATTGCGAGTAGGGCTCCAAAGATAACCATCATGCCAAAGCAAAAATCAATGATGAATTTCAGCTCAGAGCTTCCAAAGTTGAAGTGTCGGAAGTAGTATGATGTGCCGAGTAGCGCAATGGATAAAAAAAGTAAAACATAGAAGAATTTCTGTCGTACGGCTTCTAGGAATGTGTTTTGTGCAATGAGCCAGCACGGGTAAAAGGCGTTTTTCATGAATTAGTTTTCAGCGAAGTAATTTCTTTTGGTAAATCTAGAGGCTCTAGCTTGTCGTTATTATTGAATTTTTTAACATAGACGGTGGTCATTGATCCTTTTGCGGCCAAGGTCTTGTCGTCATTCTCGAGTTTATGAATTTTAAAAGTATAGACGATGGATTTTTGCTTCAGTTCTTGAATGCTAAGTGTGATTATTATTTCATCTTGAAATCGAAGAGGGGATTTGAATGAACAGTCAATTTTACTTCTTGGCCAACCCGATGCTCCATCAGAAGAAGTGTTGATGAGGGCGCAGTTCATTTTTGAGAAAAGTGCGGACTCGGCGTATTCTACATATTTGAAGAAATTTGAAAAATGAACTAATCCGGCCATGTCGGTTTCTGAAAACTCCACTTTTCTACGAACACTTATTTCAGTCATGGATTCCACCGTGAGAGGTTTTCGGAAATACTTTATAAGTTAGTGCTTCGACAATCTTGCATGACTCTAAGCCAGATTTCTCGAATATCAAAAAAACGCGTAAGGAAATCATTTTCATAGCATAGTGAAAACTCGGGATCTACTTCAGATATTTCACTCGTTAATCGAAGTGATTTATTGAGTGAGGCTAAAGCTTCTTTAAAGTGACAAATGCCGAGTGGGCTATCGCCTAAATCTATGGCTTGAATTGCCATAACTGCTTGAAGTTCACTTTCTCTAAGGGCATTCGTAAACGCCCACGTTGTTTTATGTGAAAAAGGAGCTTCGCTTTTTTTAGAAATATAACTTTCCCAGTCTTTTTTCTGTAAAAGGCATAAGGCATTCGTTGTTATGAATACAGGATGTCGATGAATGGTGTAGGGGTCCATGTCATCTGGTGTGCTATGATCGCTGTTAAAAATATCTTCGAAATCGGTAAATGTCGAATCGTCTGGTTCTGGGAAGTAGCCGTAATTGGTACACCAATCATCAGGTTCCCAGCCCATTAGCTTTGCCGCTTCATTGAGTCGGTCGAGGGATTTGTTGAAACTGTTATAATAAGTAATGAACTTTTTGATGTCTGATTTAGCACCTTTAAGGTACCTTTTCCAGTCGCTTTCACTCCAGACCAGATCACCTTTGTCATCCCATTCCCCATCGAAAAAACTATCAAAATCAAAATGACTCATTATATTTATATGATCAGTAAAGTTGTGATTGATGCAATTCTTAAATTGTATTTACTGGTAATATATCTTCAGTTACTTAAAAATGCAAATAATACGATGAATAAGCCCGTTATCGAAATTTTAGATTTCACGAAAGATTTTTCTGCTGGCTTAAAAGGTTTTAAGGTTCGGGCAGTGGATCATGTATCTTTCTCCATTCGCGAGAATGAAGTTTTTGGGTTGCTGGGCCCTAACGGTTGCGGAAAAAGCACGACGATGAAAGGAATTTTAGGTTTATTTGCCCCTTCACATGGGAAATGTTTGATCAATGGAGAAAACCCTGAAACGCGTGAAGCGCGACGACATATTGGTTTCTTGCCAGAAGCGCCTTATTTTCAGAAATTTTTAACAGGCGAGGAGTCTATTAGCTATTATGCGAAACTATCAGGAGTTCCTTCTGGTAAGTTAAATAAACGCTTGGATGATGTTTTTAATCTTGTTGGCCTTGAGCAAGCTCGAAAAAGAAAAGTTGGAACCTATTCTAAAGGGATGTTGCAGCGTCTTGGGATGGCGCAAGCTGTTATCCATGAACCTTCCATCGTTATCTTAGATGAACCAACTGCTGGTGTGGATCCTGTGGGTTCACGAGAAATTGGAGAGTTGGTTTTGGCTTTGAAAAATAATGGAAAAACGGTGTTGATCTGTTCGCACCTATTAGGTCAGATTGAACATTTGTGTGACCGAATTGCGATTATGAACAAAGGTAAGTTAGTTTTGGAAGGATCAGTAAAAGAATTATTGAAAGATCAGGACCAAAAAGCGATCACGGTTAATGGTTGTTCGTCTAATTTGGAAAATAAAACAACCCAACTTCTAAAAGAAATTGGGTTGTCAAATATTTCGATTGCTCCAAGTCAAAACACGCTTGAGGCGCTATACTTAGAGTCTATTAAATAAAGTTAGCCGAGATCGCCTTCTTTCACTTCCCAGGAATCAGGTCCTCTCAATAGGGCTTGTAAGTCGCCAGTTCCTTTTGCTTCTTGTGCCTCTTTAACCTGGGCTGTTACTGCATCATTATAGGTAGTCTGTGACTCATCGCATTTCAAGACGCCAATCGGTGTTGGGAAATCTGGATACTTCATGTCAGCTAGCATATAATGCAGTGATTTGTGTGACGAGGAAGTGTTGTGTACTAAGACATCTTCTTCACTAAAGCCGTTTTCCTCAATAGACACAACCTTTGGCATGGAATCTTTCATGAAAATACCCTTGTTGCTATCCTTGCCGAAAATTAGAGGCTGTCCTTCTTCAAGGTAAAGCATCGTATCTAGTTTTGTTTTTCGATTTGTAACTGGATCAAATACTTTGTCATTGAATATCACGCAATTCTGCATGATTTCAACAAATGAAGTCCCTTTGTGTTCGCCGGCAGCTTTGAATACTTTCGCCATATGTTTCGGGTCTGTATCTAGTGTTCTTGCGACGAAGGTCGCATTTGCACTCAAAGCCAAGCGTAGTGGGTCAATCGGGCTTTCAACGGAACCCATTGGCGTACTTTTAGCTTTTGTTCCTACTTCAGAAGTTGGGCTGTATTGACCTTTTGTTAGACCATAAATGCGGTTGTTGAAAAGAAGAATTGTTACATCGATGTTCCTACGAAGGGCATGAATGGTATGGTTCCCTCCAATGCTGAGGCCATCTCCATCACCTGTAACAACCCAGACCGATAAATCTGGGTTAGCTACTTTTACTCCAGTTGCTACTGTTGGTGCGCGACCATGAATTGTGTGAAATCCATATGATTCAACGTAGTAGGGAAAGCGGCTTGAGCAACCAATACCGCTGACGACTGCAACTTCTTCTTTTGTAAAGCCCATGTCTGCAAAAACACGTTGCATCGTGTTTAAAATGGAAAAGTCTCCGCAACCTGGACACCACCTGGGGTGTGAGGCAGAGAAGTCTTGGCGGGTTAATTTAGGTTTTTCTTCAATTGTGTCAGCCATGATTTTTCCTTAATTTAAAAGTTCTAATACTTTAGTTGTTATTTCTGTTACAGTGAAAGGTTGACCCTTCACCTTTGGATAAGAGATGGTATCAATAAGATATTCAGCTCGAATCATCATGTTTAACTGACCGCTATTAAGCTCTGGTATTAAGACCTTGTCGTAGCTATTTAGGATATCTTTTAGGTCAAGAGGTAGCGGGAAAAGATGATGGATGTGAACGCTTGCGACAGGGTAACCTTCAGCAATAAGATTGTTCATAGCTGCAGTGATTGCCCCGTAAGTTCCTCCCCAACCTAGAACAAGAACCTTCCCTTTAGCCTTCCCGTTAATTTTGATAGGCTCGTAGCTCTTAGCGATCCCTTGGATTTTCTTTGCTCTAAGGTTAACCATTTCTTCGTGGTTATCTGGAGAATAGCTGATAGCTCCCGATTCATTTTTTTCAAGTCCACCAATTCTATGTTCGTTACCTTTTTGTCCAGGGAATGCCAGTTTTCTAGCTAGTGTTTCTGGATCTCGTTTGTATGGAAGGTATTTTTCGCCATCTTTAGGCTCTTCAGCTTCTTCGACTCTTAAGTCTGGTAGATCTTCCACGCTTGGAACTCGCCAAGGTTCAGAACCATTTGCGACATAAGCATCGCTGAGTAAAATGACAGGAGTTTTGTATTTAATCGCAATTCGCACGGCTTCAATTGCCGCATAATATCCATCACCAGGAGTTGAACATGACACGACTGGTAGTGGGCATTCGCCGTGGCGGCCATAAATAGCTTGTAATAAGTCTGCTTGCTCTACCTTCGTTGGAAGGCCTGTGCTTGGACCTGCTCTTTGAACATTACAAATAACCATTGGTAGCTCGGTGATGACTGCCAATCCAAGAAATTCAGATTTTAAACACATTCCCGGTCCACTTGTGCCTGTTACAGCAAGGTCACCAGCCCAACTAGCTCCAAGAGCAATGCCCGCTGCTGCGATTTCATCTTCCGCCTGGATGGTTTTTACGTTAAAGTGCTTCAACGCCGCCAAGGTTTCTAAAATAGATGTAGCTGGTGTGATTGGATAACTCGGATAAGTTAATGGTCTAGCGCATGCCTGTGAAGCGGCAACAAGTCCATACGCAATTGCTTGGTTACCTGAAATTTTTCTGTATACACCCGGCTTAACTTGTGTTTTCGCAATTTGGTAACGATTTCTAGCGCCTTCATAGGTTTCACCGTAGTTGTGCCCGCCACGAAGTGCTTTGGCATTGGCTTCTACTAGCTGTGGACGCTTCTTTCCCCATTTTTTTTCTAGAAAATTAAGTGTATCTGTTAGCGGTTGGTGATATACCCAGAACATAAATCCCAATGCGAAGAAATTCTTACAACGCATCTTATCTTTCATTTTAAGATCCATGTCAGCAAGCGCGTGCTTCGTTAATTCGTTTAAATTAACTTTAACAATCTCAAAACGCTCATTCAGGACTTCGTCATCTAATGGATTACTTTCGAATTCAGCCATGCGGATGTTCTCATCAGTAAAGGCGCCTATGTTGACTACGATCATTCCGCCGGGAACAACACGGTCTAGGTTGGCGTTAAGTGCGGCAGGGTTCATTGCAATAAGGACTTCTGCTGCATCACCACCTGATAAGACAGGGGCTGACCCAAGATGCACTTGGAAACCTGATACACCTGCAATTGTGCCTGCAGGAGCTCTGATTTCAGCAGGATAATCTGGAAGGGTTGACATGTTAAATCCAGAGTGGGCACAGGTGTCAGTGAAAAGTTCACCTACGGTTTGCATCCCGTCTCCAGAGTCTCCAGCGAAGAGAATCACTACGGATTCTAGTTCCTCGAGTATTTGGTCGTCGTCTTCTTCAAGCATAGTATTTATAGATTAAATTTATAACTGGTATTCGAATGAATAAGTGGTAAAACGTTATGGAAACTTAAATCATAAAGAGTTAATTGCAAGTTCAAGTTAAGAAAAATATGAATTATGAAGCCGTCATTGGACTAGAGGTTCACGTTCAGTTGAAAACAAAATCGAAAATGTTTACAGCTGCACCCTATGAGTTTGGGGCAGAACCAAATACGTTAACAAACCCCGTCGTATTGGGAATGCCTGGGACGCTCCCTGTACTTAATTTTGAGGCTATTAATAAGACGATTAAAGTCGGGCTGATGCTAGGTTGCGAAATTGCAGATGTATGCAAGTGGGATCGTAAGAATTATTTTTATCCTGACATGCCGAAGAACTATCAAATTTCTCAGTTTGATCAACCTGTGTGTGAAGGGGGTAAAGTCGAAATCGAGCTAGCGGGTTCTTCTCAAAGTGAGATGGGGGAGCATAAGTTTATTCAATTAACTCGTATTCATTTGGAAGAGGATGTTGGAAAGTTAACCCATACGGAGAACGATAGCCTTGTTGATTACAACCGTGCAGGTTGCCCATTAATTGAGATTGTTTCAGATCCTGTTCTTGAAACGCCAGAAGATGCTTTTGCATATTTAACATCGCTGAGAAATACATTGGTTTACGCGGGTATCTCTGATTGTGATATGGAAAAGGGGCAGATGCGTTGCGATGCTAATATCAGTGTTCGGCCAGTTGGAGAAACAGAGCTTGGAGTTAAGGTTGAAATCAAGAATTTGAATACAATTTCAGGCGTTAGAAACGGGATTATTTACGAAATTCAGCGCCAGACTGATGCAAAATTAAATGGAGAACCAATTGTCCAGGAAACGAGACGTTGGGATGCTGATAATAATTTTACGACATCGATGCGTTCAAAAGAAATGGCTCATGACTACCGTTATTTCGCTGATCCTGATTTAATGCCGGTGAAGATTGATGGAGAATGGATTGATGGCTTGAAAAAGGAGATCCCGGAGTTGCCGTTTCCGAAGCAGTCACGTTTCATGAACGATTATGGTCTTCCGTATTCTGTTTCAACGGTACTATGTAGTGATAGGGAATTGGCAAATTATTTTGAGGAAGCATCTAAGCTTTGTTCTAATCCGACAAAAGTCGCTAATTGGATAGCCAATGATTTGTTGAGAGAGCTTTCTGCTGGTAACGAAGCCTCAATTTCTTTAGCGGATTGCTTGGTTAAACCGCAAGCGATTGCTGAATTGGTGAAACTGGTCGATGACGGTGTTATTTCTAATCAAATCGGTAAGGGTGTTTTTGAAGAAATGTTTAAGACCGGGACTAGCCCGAGTGAAATTGTCGAAAAGAAAGGGCTTAAGCAGAGTTCCGATACTGGGGAATTAGAAGCCTTTTGCCAGACCGCCATAGAGAATAATGCTAAGTCTGCTGCTGAGTTTAAAGCAGGAAATGAAAAGGCTATTAATGCGTTAAAAGGGCCTGTTATGAAAGCGACAAAAGGCAAAGCGAATCCTAAGATCGTTGACGAAATTTTCCGCAAATTATTGAGTTAGTAAGCATTTAAAACCATCGAGCGACTTTCAGTATATGGGAAAGAAATTAGAAATATTCTTGGTCTATTTGAAATTAGGGCTGACTTCATTCGGCGGACCTGTTGCTCACCTAGGTTACTTTCGTGAAGAATTTATTGTGAAGCGGAAATGGCTTAAAGAGCAAGGTTATGCAGATGTTGTTGCGTTATGCCAGTTTTTGCCGGGCCCGACGAGTAGTCAAGTAGGCTTTGTTATCGGATTGTTGAGAGGCGGAATTTCAGGAGGGTTGATTGCATGGCTAGCTTTTACCGGCCCTTCTGTTTTATTAATGTTTTGCTTTGCCTATGGGGTTGAGCTTTTTTCAGGAGAGGCTGAGAGTGGAATTTTGCATGGCCTGAAAATTGCAGCAGTTGCAATTGTGGCTAATGCCGTATGGGGAATGGGCAATAAGCTTTGCATTGAAAAATCAACGATCACGATCGCATTCATATCGGCAATCGCGATTTTATTGTGGCAAGGGGCGCTCACTCAATTAGTTGTTATCGGAGTGGGTGGTTTTATTGGATGGGGCCTGTTTCTAGAGAAGAAAAATTTGGGCAAAACCGCTTCTAGTCTATCGTTTAAAATTGATAAGAAATTGAGTTATATTTGTTTGGCGACTTTTATTTCGATGTTGTTGTTATTGCCAATAATCGTTGTCGCACTTGATGATAAGTTGTTAGAAATATTTTCGGGATTCTTTCGATCTGGATCATTGGTATTTGGAGGAGGGCATGTTCTGTTGCCATTATTGGAAGAGACGGTTGTCTCAACTGATTGGGTTAGTAAGAGTGATTTTTTAGCTGGATATGGGTTTGCTCAAGCTTTGCCGGGGCCGCTGTTTTCATTTGCTGCTTATATCGGTGCAGTAATGGATGATGTTCCCAATGGAGTTGTATGTGGGTTATGGTGTTTGATTGCTATCTTTATTCCTTCTTTTTTATTACTTATAGGAATTTTGCCGTTCTGGGAAAATCTAAGAAAAAAGAATTGGGCTCAAGCTGTTTTGAAGGGGACTAACGCCTCTGTGGTGGGTTTAGTGTTAGCTGCTTTATATGACCCCGTTTGGGTGAATGCTATTACGGAGGTAAAAGACTTTGCATTAGCCTTAGGCTTATTCTGCTTATTAGTTTTTTGGAAATGTCCTTCTTGGCTGGTTGTTCTTTGTGCTGCCGTTTCAGGAGCTTATTGGTTTTAATGAAAATTTAAAAATTATGAAAATTGTTGTTTTAGATGGGTATACTTTGAACCCAGGGGATAATCCTTGGACAGAAGTTGAAGCTTTGGGGGACTTAGTTGTTTATGATAGAACTTTTAGTGATCAAGTTATTGAACGAGCAAAAGATGCCGAGATTGTTTTGACGAATAAGACGCCTTTGTCGTCAGGGTTGTTGAAAGAATTGCCCAATTTGAAGTTTATAGGCGTTTTAGCGACAGGGTATAATATCGTAGATGTCGAAGCAGCGAAGGCTCAAGGGATTGTTGTTTCTAATGTGCCAATTTATGGAACTGATAGTGTTGCTGAATTCGTGATGAGTTTGATATTGAATTTTTGGAAACAACCCCAGTTACATAGCGATCTAGTAAAAAAGGGTGATTGGGAAAGATCTCCGGATTTTTCATTTTGGAGAACCCCGCTAGTCGAAATGAAGGGGAAAACGTTAGGTCTTATTGGTTTCGGTAGAATAGGGAAGCAGGTAGGTACGCTTGCAAATGCTTTTGGAATGAAGGTGTTGGCTACATCGCGTTCTCGTAGCGCTGAGGTTGATTATGATTTTGAGTGGCGTGGTGTGGACGAGATTTTTGCTGAATCGGATGTGGTTAGTCTTCATTGTCCACAAACAAGTGATACTTCAGGTATGGTAAATAGGGCATTGATTTCTAAAATGAAATCCAGTGCTTATTTAATTAATACAGGGAGGGGAGGATTGGTTAATGAAGCTGATTTAACAGAGGCTTTAAATAATGAAATTATTGCTGGTGCGGCGTGTGATGTGGTCTCTGCAGAGCCGATTTTAGAGAGTAACCCTTTGAATCATGCCAAGAATTTGACAATTACACCGCACATCGCTTGGGCTACATTAGAGGCAAGGCAGAGGCTTATGGCTGAGACCGCGATAAATATAGATTCATTTATTAAAGGTAGCCCTGTAAATATTGTCAGTTAATTCTTAGCTGGTCTTACAAGCAGCTAAGAGTTGTTTTACCGCCTCAGCTGTGTTATTCGCACATAATACATTTGATACCGCTACAACTCTTTTACCTCCACTGTCGATGACTTGGTTGACGTTGCTTAGGTTGATTCCACCAATGCAATAGAAGGGTAGCGGTGGTTTTAGTTCAGTAACTAATTTGACAAGTCCTAATCCAACGGGTATGTAGTCGGGCTTTGTGTTGGTTGCGAATACGGGTCCTACTGCAAAGTAATCAAGCAATGTGGATTGTTCGATTGCTCCTTTTGCTTGTTCAATCGAATGAGTTGATAGCCCAAGGATTCGTTCGTTTCCTAATTGTTTTCGTGCTTCTTTAACTGGAATGTCATCTTGTCCTATATGTAGGCCTAAGTTAGGGAATTTAAGAGCAATTTCTATGTCATCATTTATTATTAGAGGAGGTGTGTTCTCATTAAATAAAGGTAGGATTCTTTCTAGAAGCTCAATCTTTTTTCCGAGAGATTCTTTTTTTGCACGTAATTGGATAATGCCAGCACCGCCTTGGATCAATTGCTCACATTTAGAAACCCAATCCGTTTCGCTGACATAACCCGTGTCTAGGATTCCATAAAATGATGCGTTGTTTAGATGGATCTTATTCATGTTTTATTAATGTAGGTATATAAACGATAAGTGAAGTCGTAAAAAATAAAAAGGCTGCAGTTCGAAAACTGCAGCCTTTAGTAAAACTTATTAAGCTCTAATGATTAGAAGCTGAAATCAGTCTGAACAATATACTTTTCAACATCTTCATATTTTGAAGTAGCGTCACCTTTGTCAAAAGAAGCAACTTTTCCTGAGATTGCCCAGTTTTCACCAATTTCTTTTTTGATGCAGAAGTCAATTTCTTCACCATAGTCAACTCCACCTGTGTCAGAATCGAAGAAATGGTAACTAAGTTTTGCGCAAACGTTATGTTCTGGGCATTCTGCACCAATGAAGATTTCAGTGTTTTCTAATCCCATTGCTGGAGTTGTAAGGAATTTATCCGCATATCCATTGAATCCATGTTTTGTAGCCAATGGAGTTTGGAATGAACTTCCGTTGTCAGAACCTAGAACTTCATATGCAGCACCAAAACTGAATTTGTTGATTACGAATGTTCCTTTGACGTTGTAGTAATCAGCATTGTAGTTAGCTGTGTTATCTGCTGCATCCGTTTGTTGTGCATAAGATAATTCCCATTTGAATTTATTTTCTTCACTCATGTCTACGTCGCCAGTTACTCTGATGCCGTAAGTGTCACTTGAAGCGTCTGGTGTATCTTCAAGGTCTAATAGATAAGCGAATAGTGCAACTTTTGCTACATCCCAACCTGCATATGAAACATTTAATAATGGGCTTTCTGAATCATTGCTGTTGTCGCCTAAAATACCATTGATTTGGTGAATATAACCAGCAGTTATATCTAAGTGCTCAACAGGAGTGATTGTTCCTAGAATTGCATCGAATGTTTGCTCATCTTGTCTCCAACCAACATTTCCGATGAACCGATCATTGTCTAATTTAATTCTTTGGCGACCCGCTTTAAGAAGAACGTAATCATTCTGGAATTGAACGAAAGCTTGGTTAAGCTCAGTGTCTTCAGGATCAGCAACAACTGAGTCGCTAGTGTTTTCATTTTGAGTGCTGTTGTAGCTATCGTCAATTGCACGAATATCTTCAACATCAGCATGTGCAGAAAAACCATTGAATGAACCAGTCGTGTAACCGATACGGAGTCTTTCAGTGATTGCATTTGCATCCATTGCACTTTCGGCAACGTTTTCTAAACGTAAGCGAAAATCGATTGAAGGTTTGCCTTCAGTTAATGCTTCAGTAAATGAAGCAGCGTCTTCCGCTTGTAGCGAAAGTGATGAAGTTAATGCAAATGCACTAACTGCTAGTGTCGTTAATGTTTTATTCATAGTTTATAATTTGTTTTTTAGGTAATTTTTATTGCGACCAACTATCCGTTTAAAGGGCTTAGTTGCAAGTGGAATTTTAATTAAGCACCTAATAGTAGTTATTATGTATCGCGTGGATATTAATAGGCGTGATATCCAAAAACAAGAAAAGCGGAGGTTGTTTAGGCTCCGCTTTTCTTAATGTACGTAGTTTATAGGTCTTATTTGAATGCCCAACTGCACATGTTTACTGATAGTTAATAAACTATGATTTTTAACTAAGTCGCTTTTAATAAAAAAGCAAATAGTAGAATCACTTTTTAATAAAATAAATGATTCGTAGCAGTTCTGCTAATATCGATATTTAGTTAAGTCCTTCTTCTAAAAGCGCTTTAATTTTCGCTTCTTGATCGGCGATTTCAAGTGCAGCGGTCACTTCATTAAGTTCGCCTTCTAAAACTTGAGGTAAACTGTGAAGGGTGAGTCCGATTCTGTGATCGGTTAAGCGACTTTGTGGGAAATTGTAAGTTCTGATACGTTCACTTCTGTCTCCTGTCCCGATTTGATCTTTTCTGTGAGCGGCATATTTCTCTTTCTCTTCATCTTCTTTTAACTGTAAAAGTCTGGATTGAAGCACTTTAAGGGCTTTAGCTTTGTTTTTTAATTGAGATCTTTCATCTGCGCAATTAACCATCATGCCTGTTGGTTTATGGATAATTTGAACGGCGGAGTCAGTTGTATTGACACCTTGACCACCGGGGCCACTTGCTCGGCAAGCAGTTATTTCTAAATCACTGTTATCTATTTGTATATCAACATCTTCTGCTTCTGGTAGAACCGCAACGGTTGCAGTTGATGTGTGGATTCGGCCGTTGGTTTCAGTTGTAGGAATTCTTTGAACTCTGTGAACCCCGCTTTCAAATTTCAATGTTTTGTAGACTTCATCGCCGCTGACGAGGAAGGAAACCTCTTTGTAACCGCCTGATTCAGAAAGACTAGTGCTCATTGGCTCGATTTTCCATCCTTTAATGTCTGCATAGCGAGAATACATGCGGAATAAGTCTCCTGCGAATAAAGAAGCTTCATCGCCACCAGCACCCCCTCTGATTTCGATAATGGTATTTTTGTTATTGGCCTGATCCGGTGGAATCATTGCAACTAAAACGGTTTGCTTAAGGGCTTCTAGTTTCGCTTCAAGTTCTGGAATCTCTTCTAACGCAATCTCTTTGAGTTCTGGGTCTTCTTTGGAATCATTGGCAATGGCCTTGTTCTCAGTTAAGGCTTTCTCGGCCTCTTCCAAAACACCAAAGGTTTGAATTAGATCGTTAAGCTTTTGGTGTTCTTTCGCAATACGGCCAGCTCTACGTTGATCGTTGTAGAAATCAGGTTTTTGTATTTCTAGCTCCAATTCGTCATGGCGCTTTTGAAATGTTATTATATTTGGAATACCTTCCATTTTTACTTTTCCTCGAATTGCTTGATTAAATGCTTAACGCTTGATGCCACAGTAAGAATCTTTGTTTTTTCTCAGTCAAGCTGTAAACATAGATATTATAACGCTATAACGCGAATCTGGCTACTTGTGATATTTGTATTGCTTAATACTTTATATCCTAATAAATTGTGTTTATAGGACCACCAAACGAGTTGGCTAAATCCTCTTTTAACCCGAACAAGGTTCTTGCCCGTGAATTTGGGAATGAACTAAAAATTGCTTACTATTCATCCAGTTCGCTACTTTTGGTCGCAGGTCGTCAATGACGCTAATGCTACTTATTTTAGTCGTTCTGCTCTATAAAAATCCGGTCATTATATAATTTCTATGTAAATTATATATTAGTCATTTTTTTAAGAAAACTATGACTACGAAAAAACCAGAATTACAGCCGACTATTCTTTCCTTTGTAAAGGATCTTCCTAATCTGTGCTCCCTTGCCGGACTGGCTTGCACAATATTAGCGATATATTTTAGTATTTTGGGCCATTACTCGGCCGCGATGATAGGGATGATTTGGGCTGTTGCGTTTGATTGGGCAGATGGATTAATTGCTCGAAGAATGAATGGAAGGACTGGAAATGATCGAGCCTTTGGCGGGCAACTGGATGTGTTAATTGATATCGTTAGCTATGGTGTTACTCCAGCAGTTCTCTTAATGAGTTATTTTAAATTTGAGCCGATTTTTCTAATAGGTGCTTTTAT
>CAWUTK010000273.1:0-15073 GCA_963924785.1 uncultured Opitutales bacterium | reverse complement strand
CCACTTTTAAATGTAACATTAATGCTACGTTAAAAATTTTATTTTTAACAAAAAATAAAAGGCCGGTTTTTTGCTGAATGATTAAATCAGCAAGCCCTACATAAATTTTGAATAAGAAATGTGACGGATGCTTCGAGGTTTAACCATGAAGTTTGGAAGCACATGAAGATGACGGATTCTTTGGGGTTTTTAACCACAGAAATCACAAAACACACAGAACGTTGCTTGAGTAATAAAAAAGCTTAACCACTAATCTTCGCTAATTTCCACTAACGAAATGGAGAGTTACTTCGATGAGATGGAACTAGAATTCTATCAAACCAAATTATCTGGGTTCGTGTTGTTTGTGTGGTTAGTTGTTAATAAAAACAGGGATTCTTCGGGGTTTAAACCATGAAGCAATGAAGAACATGAAGAGCAAACAAATAATAATGCTAGTTTTACTACTTCAATTTTGTGTTTTCTGTGTCTTCTGTGGTTCCTCCTATCACGGTTCCCTATTAGTGAAAATTAGTGCAGATTAGTGGTTCGACTATACAGTATTAAATTTTGCGTTTTCTATGCCTTCTGTGGTTCCTCCTATCACGCTCCCGATTAGTGGGAATTAGTGCAGATTAGTGGTTCCATTTTATACAGCTTTGATTTTGTGCTTTTTGTGCCTTTTGTGGTTAAAAATCCATTTCCAAAAGTCCAATTAAACGAACCATTATTTTTTCTTTTTTCCAGGTCGAATGTTTGGATTAGATTCTAAAAGCTTTTTGAGGCGTGACGCGACTTCTGGGTATTGATCGATCACATTATTACTTTCCCCAATGTCATCTTTCAAATTATAAAGAGTCGGTCCTTTATTTTTGCGGGCTGTCGCTTTCACTTTGAATTTTTCGACTTTGTGATATTTCCAATCACCGCTACGAACTGCCGATGTGCCAAAAAAGAAATACTGATGAGGGGTCTTAGCACCTTCTTTACCGGTGACCAGATCGATAATATTTTTCCCATCAAGAGACATTTGTGTGGGCAATTCTGCTCCGGCTATGTGGGCAAAAGTAGGAAATAAATCCATTGACAGTGCCATCTCTTTACAGACTGATGCAACGGGGATCTTCCCCGGCCATTTAATAATTGTCGGAACGCGTTGTCCTCCTTCAAAGTGAGTCATTTTTCCTTCAAACAAAGGCAGTGCACTACCGCCACGATCGCCCATTATTAACCAGGGTCCATTATCGGAGGTAAAGACAACAATCGTATTTTCTTCGATGTTAAGTTTTTTAAGATGATCGAGGATACGGCCAAAATTGTAATCGATTTCTTCAATCACGTCTCCATAAAGCCCCCCTTTACTTTTACCGTCAAACTCCTCTGAAACATAAAGTGGAATATGAGGCATTGAGTTCGCCAAATAGAGAAAAAACGGCTTTTCTTCTTTAACGCTTTCGGAAATAAACTCCATGCCTTCAGTAGCAAAACGTTTTGTAATAGTTCTCTGATCGACTGGCATCTCTATGCACTTCTCATCCCGCATCAGAGGCACTTTATTTTTAAAATCTTTTTTGAACGTTTTACTTTTAAAACCTTCACTCAATTTCTCATGAGAGAATCCTTCACGAAAGAGACAGTCCTCTGCATACTCCATACTTTTTGCCGGCCTCATATCATTACTATAAGGAATGCCATAATAGGAATCGAAACCTTGATTCGTCGGCAAAAATTCTTTCTCATCTCCCAAGTGCCACTTTCCAACAGCCTTCGTTTTGTAGCCAACCGTTTTCAGCACTTCAGCAATAGTGACGTGCTTTGGGTCAAGTCCAACATGGCCACGATTAGGAAAGAAAACGCCACCTACCCCGACACGGTTGTGGTAACACCCCGTCAGCAGTGAAGCTCGTGATGCCGAACAGACAGGTGAGGCAACATAAAAGTCAGTAAATTTCATGCCTTCATTAGCCAACTGATCGACACGAGGGGTTTTAATTTTTGGCGCACCGAAACAGGAAAGATCCGCATAGCCCATATCATCATTAAAAGCAACAATGATATTAGGTTTACTTTCTGCAGCGGCACTGAGAACTAATGCTATAGAAACAATTAATACATTAAGTTTTTTCATATTCATGTTTTACCTTTCTTTGTTAAATCTTTACCGGAACGGATATTTTTAACTTTAGCCATATCTTCAATAATTGTTTGAAGATTTTTAAAAATCGCATGTTCCTTTTCTGTCGCATCACTTAAGGAAAGGTTCGTAGTGGAAAAATGTCCATTGAATTTTTGATAAGTAAACTTATTCTTTTTATTATTCAGTAACACTCCGTAATCTACAGTTCGAGCCCAAGTTAAACCCCTATACCAGATATAGACACTATCCTTCTTACGGTCTCCTGCTCCAGAGAGTAAAGGCCAAAGACTGACTCCATCCCCTGGATAACCATCTGGTAACGGTGCACCTGTAACGTCACAAAGCGTTGGCATAATATCTGAGAATTCGACAAGTTCTTTCTTCTCAATTTTTGGCGCAATTTTTCCAGGCCAGTTAACAATAAAAGGTGCCCGCGTCCCCGTATCGCTCACTCCTCCTTTCCCTCCGACTATTTCCTGCCCTGACCATTTAGTCTTAATCGGTTTATCTGTACCATTATCACCCGAAAAAATGACGAGTGTATTCTCTCTTAAGCCCAGTGTATCAAGTTTACTTATAATCTTGCCCACCAATTTATCCGAATACTGAACCATATCGCTAAAGTGCTTTTTCTGAAGGTCATAATCACCTGGCCCTTTATACGTTTCCGAACCTTGTGATTTGGGGTCCCAGTCATCTGAGTCCGGTGTCGCATCAAACGGGCAATGCGTCAATATCATGGGATAGTAAGCAAAAAACGGTTTATCCTTATTTGTTTCAATAAAGTCACAGATAAATTGAGCACAGACATCAGGTCCGTATTCACCGTTACTATAGTCGACTTCTTTTCCATTGATCTCCAATTGCGGGTTTGTGAAACGCGAATCAAATTTTGTCCCTGTTCGTTTCGCCCTACGCGTATTCTGCCATAAGCAAGCCTGGTCAAAACCAAAATGCTTTGCCGCATCCGGCTTTTTATCAAGTTGCCACTTTCCAGCAATAACAGTTGCATACCCCACTTTTTTTAATTGATGCGCAAAAGTAGTCTGTGAGCGATCAAGCACTCCAAACTTCACATAATTGCGGACATTGTACTGCCCCGTCATAATCTTGACTCTTGACGGAGTGCATAACGGATTGGCAAAGAATTGCTCAAAACGGACTCCACTCGCTGCAAGCTTATCAATAACCGGAGTTTTATAATCCTCACATCCATTTGCACCGATACACTCATAGCCCATATCATCGGCCATAATTAAAACAATATTGGGTGGGCTTTTATCTGCTAATGCAAAAACGGTTAAAAGTAAAAATATAACTATATATCGACAATGATTTTTCATAATGGTCCCTGAGTATTTCTATATTATAAGCTATTAATGTACTCGTAGATAGCATTAAATTGTTTCATGGCATCATTCTCAAACTCTGGCATTGCGGTCTTCCCTTCATCATCCGCATATTTCGGCATTTTCGTATTAGGGAGAATATGCATAGGATTCAGCATCCAACGGTGATAGAAATCTTTGTTCAATCGATCCGCTGTATACTTAAGATTAACCCCTTTAACCTCAAACGCAGCCATCGCTTTCTGGTCTGCAATATCATGACAAATGATACAACCAAAACCGGTGACTCCTGCTAGTTTCTTACCGACTTCGATCTCATCCGCTTTTTTGCTTAATGCATTATCGCAGTTGAAGCTCGCGTGTTGGAGAGCCAAACTTTTCGCCATAAGTTCAGCACGTGCAGGAAATGATGGCATACGAGCCAGTAACCATTCTCTACTATTGTAAGGTAGGCTTCCCTCTAAATACCCCTTCAATGTCTGCTCTTTAATTTTCTCTCCAACGAAAGTTAACTGAGGACGACTTTGATCTAAATGCCCTCTATCCTTATGATGTGTTTTAAGGTATTTAACTTCACCCGAAAAGCCCTCCCACTTTGACGTTTTATCATCTCGGCTGTGGCAAGCGATACAGTTAAGTTCTTCTAACTGACGTTCAGCAAATTCATTATCCGAATGAGCAAAGACAATCTGAGGGTTTGAATTAAGAGCTGCATTGATAGCTTTTATTTCTGCAGTCGAAACACGATATCCCGAGCTAGGATTTTTCAATAAATAGCACCCTTTCTGTTTACCAACGATATCTTCAAATGGTAACGCATCAATACCTGTCGGCGCCTCCCCTCCATGACAGCTAACACAACCTTTATCGCTAAACAACTGCTTACCTAATTCGACAGTCTTCTTAGGACTCGCTTTTTTAACAACCGGTTTATTCGCTGAATCTCTGATGAGATAAGCTGCAAGATCTAAAGCCTCTTTTTCACTCAAATTAAAATTAGGCATTTTCGTCCATTTATAATTCTTCTCTGGGGCTAATAAAAATTCTTTCAACGCAGCCGGCTTAAATTTCCTTGCCACATTAGCTAATGACAATCGATCACCCTTCTCTCTTTTCTGCTTTGGTGAAGTATGACATGAGATGCAACCAAGGTCATAGAACAAGCCACCACCTTGCTTATGATCCCCTTCTAAAGGAGTAGACAGATCCTTCTGGACATCAGTAGCAAGATAAGCGGCAATGGCTTCAGCCTCTTTCTTATTAACGAGCATAGGCATATCACTGTGCTTATTCAGAGATTTGGGATTTGCAATCCAACTCGCCATCCATGATTGATGGAATCGACCACCCGCATTTTCCAAAGACGGTGAATCCATATAAAACTCAGGCATTAAATTTTGGTCATCTGACTTATGGCAAGCGATACAACGTTTCTTCGCCAGAAACATACGGGCCTCTCTAAGTTTGACGTGTTCCTTAACCAATGAACTGGATTCATGACGTAGCTTATTGGGTCCAATCGGGCTCAACGGAAATTCATTTCCACTCCACAATAAATTAAAGTACGCTGCATTTTGAGTATCGCCCATGTAGGTAATTTTGAATTTGTGAGCACCGGGGTTCAAACTAATCGCTGCAGATTTCAAAATCTTATTATCAGAGGCATCATCAAAGACCACTTTATCATTTAACTCAAATTGCAGTTTACCCGTTAGCTTCGTTTGAAAAGTCACCGTATCTTTCTCAGCGGCCAATATGAATCCATCGTAGGTTGCGGTGTATTGGCCTGCTTCAATAAGCGGACTGACTAAACTCCCTTTCTCTAATTGTAAGTTAAGAAAACGGCTCACCTTCGAATCAAGACTTCCTTTTCCTGACTTCAAAGTCAACTGTGCACCATTTGGATAAGTATACATTTGCTTTTTCATTTCAAGTTCTGCAGAGCCAACTAAGTCGTCAACCTGAATATCGTCATCACTTAAATTATGCACCGTATTAATAATCTTTGAATTAACGGCTTTCCCTGATTGAGTTGTCAGACGAAAGATCACTTTCATATTATCTACCGGCTTCATGTCTTTAATTTTTATAAAAACCGTTTTTTGATCAGGCATCAATTGGCTCGCTGTAACATAAACAATTTCTCCATCCCTGTTTTTAGCAACACCCACTCTACCAACTCTTTTACTCACAGTCTTTTTAAAAGAATTCAACACCTTCTCTTTTGTATCCGTTGCAAAGTGAGCGGATCCATATTGACTACAGTATAAATAGTTCCATCGTTCTAATGAGAAATTACTCAAATCGGCAACCGATGCCGCATCTATTTTTTCATTAAAGGTCACATAAAGCCCCTTTACACTCGCTCTTACGTCAATCGGCCGAATGAGTTTTTCCCCTTTATAGCGTATACGATTGATTGCCATAGCACGCGGTGCATTGGTTTGCCACCCTTTGAAGCCTAACACGATAGCTTCATCTTTTTTCTTAGGATTAAACCTCATCCGCATAGCCGCAGATTGCAATCTTATCGGCAGTTCAAAGACCCCTCCTTGAACCTGTCCATCAATCTCCTCTTTAAATACAGAAAACACACGGCTCTTTCCATAGGATAAGTGCAACAAGCTTCCTCCGAAATCCCCCCATGAACCCTTCGGCACCCACATTTGTGAACCACCAGAATTATCAACATTCATCGGAAGAAAACAAAGGGGTTTATCATACCCTTCAGACTCTTTTTTATTGTTCCCTGGATGTATCACTCCACCAAACGAACCTTTCTTAAAGTAATTAATTTTACAAGCAGGAACATAAGTTCCTTCATTTTCACCAGTCGTAACAATCGTTCCCTCGGGATTGACACTCAAACCTCCTGGAGCTCTTAAACCACTTGCAAACACTTCTGACTCTCGGCCATCTTTACTGATTTTAAAAACCACACCATGATTATCATGCGTTTCTTCAAAGCCTCGGCCTCCATTTCTAACGGGTGCAGCTTTGGCCATATAAAAATCCCCTTTCGAATCAGTTTGAAGATCAAATGTAAACTCATGAAAATTTTTGGTTATTTTAATGTCATTATTAAAATTCTCGTAATAGTCAGCCTCTCCACTGTGGTTGAGGTCATGAAGGCGAGTAATTTGATCTTTGCCTGTGACATAAATAAAACCATCTACAATATGGAGTCCGAGTGCTTCATTTAAACCAGCCGCATATCTCTTCCAAACGACCTTCTCCAAATTTCCGTTTATTCCAGATGCAATCCACACATCTCCATTCCATGTACAAAATGCAGCACTTTCACCATCCGGGAAATAGTCAAAGCCTGAGACCTTAATTGGTGAGTTCCATGGGTTTTTTTGAGGGATAGGAAGTTGATCAACAGCAAATGTTTCGTTTTCACTTTCATTATATTCTCCCTTCATCTCAATCGTCTCAGCCCAACGCAACGAAGATCCGTTTGTGTACTTCAATAAATCTTCCTCATCCAGCACAAGCTCGCTTTTAGACTTACTATAACGAATAGAAAAATTCACCTGCTGGCTCCCCTTAGGTATGCGTAAGAAGTAAATGCCATCATCATTCGATTCTAAAGTAAATTGACTGTTTTTTATAAAAAGATCTTTGCCAATCTTCACCTTGTTATTCTCGAAAACTTTTAATTGTAATTCCTCTTTGACATCCGGAATAGTAAAGTGACGCAAGAAAACGTCCTTCGAAGCCATTTGTGGCATTTCATAAACGGGCACTGCTGAGTCCCCAACAGTGTAATGGAAAACAACGTTCTTATCATCACGAAACGTTCCCTTAAATTTAACATAATTCCGTTCCAAAGGAGCAAAATCTCTTTTTCTAGGATCTGCCCATGAGCCATTATAAGCCCAAGCTAAACTCGTTCCGGACGATAAAAAAACATTACCTGCTACTATGGAATTCCCTCCATGCTTACCATCCCAAGGTGTTCCATGAAATTTCAATTTCCCTGTATTCACATAACGCAGGTTCATATTCCCTGTATCATAATAAGCAGTAAACAGATCTTTACCGGTCTCAAGTATTACCGCATTGCCTCTTAATATGGCAGCGTCTTTCTTATAATTTACTACCTGTGAGGTGACTTGGCTAAAATCGACATTATCAAACCAATACTCCTTTGCATGAACGCAATTCGTAGAAATAATTAAACCCAATATAGCTATGTAAAATCCTGCCCTCATTAATTTCCCTTATCGTTCTTTAATCTGAATTTTTTCATTCTTTATCTATCAGATTATAGCGAAGTTCTGACCACAACGTCAAATTAAGAATACACATATTCTGGCATTTGGGTGTAATTTTTTGTGCGGGGATTAAATACTAAATTCGAGGTAAACACTTAAGAGAGTAGCACTGACAATCATGTCTGTTGTCTGTGCTACGCACTGAATATTAATACCTATTAAAAGGATTCAACTCTAGAGCAGCGAGTAGTTAATGGATTTAGTTCTACTTTGCTAAATAGGCAATCAGCATTTGGTGGAAAACTCCCCGCACAAAAAAGTACACCTTCGGTATTTAATGAAAAAAACTGTTTAACAGCGCAATCCCAATCATGTACGCGTGTATGATCCGAGCTTTAGAATCTGAGGGGGAAAACATCCCCTAGCTGTTCGAGCAAGCTAAGCATTATGCACTGCTCGCCTTACAATTCCTTGAGTAGCTTTTTGTAGCTCTCGATCTTAGCTTTTAAATCTTTTATATTAAAAGTATTTTTTTCCGTCTCAAGTTTTGCTTCAGCCTTTCTAAGCTTCTCTTCAAGCTTTTCCTTTTTTTCAGCGTTTTTAGCCATTTCCTTGGGATCTAATTTACTGTAGATGTCTACTGCTTCTGAATCACTGACTAGAAGCCTAAATTTACCACTAAAATCTCTGACAAATTTCTTGACCGATGACTCCATCTCACTTGTCCAAGATTGATGATAATCCTTATTCCCTTGATTTCTCCCTTTCGACTCTCTTTCACTTTTACCAATAAAAACGATCACATTCATAGAAAGCTTTTTATTCTTCAATCCAGAATAAGCCTTCTTTTGTTGAGCTTTTAGGAAACTTTTCACTTCATCTTCCTTGTAATAATATATAGCAGTGCTTCTTCCTTCACGACCTGCCCAAAAGGGCCTAGAGTTAGCCTCGTCCTGATGACCGGGATACCGTAGTCCATTCAACCCCTTATAGCCGCCGAAAGCTTTATTAACCCACTGCCATAAAACAATGCCTGTTACTCGATTGGTCTTTTTAAATGCTTCAAACTGAGAGTTATAAGCCTGATAATACTCGTGACGTTCCTTTACAAATTCATTCATCAACTCTACCGTATAACCCAGTTTTTGAACACGCTTCCAAGCATCCTCAGCCTCTTTTTTCTTTTTAGCTTCTTCTTTTGCCGTTAAATGACGTTCCACACTATTATAAGGATCTCTCCAACCCCCATTAATAAGAAAAATAACATCCGCTTTTTGTTCGATTGCCGCTTGAGCTATAATTAATTCCCCAGGTTGCCTAAGGTCACTCATGTAAACATCAGGTTTCCAATTACTACTTCCTAAACCTACCTTATTATTTTGGAAATCCTCTTCCGTATTTATCGAAAAAATCCATTTTTCAAATTCAAGTTTTGTTTTATCAGTGGCTGCAAGCAAACTGGGTTTGAAAAATTGAAAATTCGGCCGAGTCATCACGTGCCCATTATTATGATAACCCTCAACAAATCCCATATTAAAAACAATTGAAGACGGTATCGTTTTCATCAACTTAACGATCTCTCTTCTAACCGTATCAAACGCATCGAACCCACCTTTGATCGGATTCATTGTTCTCGCACTGGCGTCTACCATAAAGAGAAAGCGTTCTCCTTTGGCTTGAACCTTTAATAAAGAAACTGCTTTACCGGACATACCTAATCCACCTTCACCAAAACCACCCATTGATCCCATGCTCGTAATATTTGTGAAATCTGTTTTTTGCGTCAATCGGGGCATCTTCACATCAATCTTAGGCATATTGATTTTAGACACGTTATTTACCGTAATCTTTCTTGGTTTCGGCTTACTCTTCGTCTTCGTCTGTACCTTATACTGAATCTTCTTTGGAGGTAACTGCTTCTTCGGCGGCGCCACAAATTCCGGTTCCTCGATTTTCATCGCTTTATACATTACCATTGATCCAAAGACCAATGCGGCAACGGCATGAATCCCTCCACTAATCACCAGGACCAGAAACAGGACTGGATCCATTTTCTTCTTTTTAAATTCGGGTAAGGGTTCCTGGAGATGTGTGTTGCTCATGATGAAATATGAAAAATTATTAAAAACAGCGTGTTATCGGAAACATATGCTTTTATCGTTTTTTTGCAAATAATATTTCAAGTGCAAATAGAACCCGCACTAACAAACTTCTCCTGAAACACGTAAGGGGTTAAAATAAAGCAACTACGGAAATTATCCACAAAACGTTATAGATAATAACTAACAACAATACATCTAGTGTAAATTCCCCGTTTTCAGATTAAATAAATCACTCTCAAAAATCCAACTAAGCACCACATGATACCCAGCCGCTATTCTGAAAATGTTGTATTGAAGCAAAAACCTACAATATAATCAAAAACGGTGTAGGGGGATTACTCTTAATCCAATTGTTAGGCCATTTTTTGCTTAGAAGACTCTAATTTTTCTGCAATCCAAACTTTAATCAACGACTGACGAGGAACACCAAGGCGGCCTGATTCTTTATCGAGTCGACGAATCATCCATTCGGGGAAATCTACATTCACTCTTTTTTGCTTCTGACCTGGTCGAAAAGCTTTAGATAAATCGACAAACTCCATCATATCAACTTCTCCATCATCAAATATTTTATCTAGATCTTTAGCTTTCATATAACTCTACCTCCTTTTTTCTTGCCCTTCTTAAAGAGATTATTCGGATACTCGTTTCTCTTAACGTATAAAACGCTGCCCAAATTTTATTTTCACGATCTGCTAATAAAGCAAACCGGTTTTCATCATTACTCCTCGCAGGCATGACAAAACGATCTTCATCATTCCATAATTCTTTAGCATCTTCAAAATCAATACCATGCTTTAGCTTATTTTTCTCACTTTTACTTGGATCAAACTCAAACCTCATTAAGGTATAATAAGTATACCTTTTTTAATTTGTCAAATTATTTCAATCTATTGGGATTAAAAATCCCCACACTGTAAATCCGCCCACCCGATTTACAATTCCGCGATTAGTTTTTTGTAGCTCGCAATTTTAGCTTTTAAATCCTTTATGTTAAACGTATTTTTTTCCGTCTTAAGTTTTTCTTCAGCTTTTCTAACTTTCTCTTCAAGCTTTAGCTTTTTCTCAGCATCCTTCGGATCTATTTTAGCGTAGACGTATACTGCATCAGAATCACTCACTAGAAGTCTAAACTTACCACTAAAGTCTCTAACAAATTTCTTAGCCGATGATTCCATCTCATTGTCCCAAGACTGATGGAAATCCTTATTCCCCTGATGTCTCCCTTTCGATTCTTTTTCACTTTTGCCAATGAAAACAATCACATTCATTGAAAGCTTTTTATTTCTCAAACCAGAATAGGCCTTCTTTTGCTGAGCTTTCAGGAAGCTTTTCACTTCATCTGGCTTATAATAATAAACACTTTCACGAGTACCTCTTCCGATACTTCCACCATTCCAAAAACGAGATGAGCTATGCATGTCGTGATGATTAGGATGCTTTCCATCCAATCCTTGGAATCCACCATATGTCTTATTAACCCAATGATTTAAAACAAGACCGGTTACTCGATTTTTCTTTTTAAATGCCATAAACTGCGCGTTATAACCAGCATAGTACTCGCGATGTTCCTTCAAATATTGTTTTATCAACTCTGCGGTCCAATCTAGTTTTTGGAGGCGCTTCCACGCATCCTCAGCCAGTTTCTTCTATTTAGTCTCTTCTTTCGCCGTTAAGTGACGTTCAACATTATTATATGGATCTCTCCATCCGCCATTAATTAGAAAAACAACATCCGCTTTTTGTTCAATTGCGGCTTGAGATATGATTAACTCTCCTGGTTGCCTAAGGTCGCTCATGTAAACATCAGGTTTCCAATTGCTATTACCTAAACCGACCTTGCCGTTCTGGAAATCCTCTTCAGTATTAATAGAGTGAATCCATTTCTCAAATTCAACTTTTGTTTTATCCGTTGCAGCGAGCAAACTGGGTTTGAAAAATTGGAAATTGGGTCGATTCATCATGTGCCCATTACTGCCATAACCCTCAACGAATCCCATATTAAAACGATTGAAGACGGTATCACCTTCATCAACTTGACGATCTCTGTTCTAATCGTATCAAACGCATCGAATCCACCTTTGATCGGATTCATGGTTCGAGCACTCGCATCCACCATAAATAAAAACCGTTCCCCTTTGGCTTGAAGATCTAATAAAGAAATAGCAGTACCAGGAAGATCAATTCCGCCGTAATCAAGCCCAGTCTTCACTCCAATACTACTAATATGTGTGAAATCTGTTTTTGGTGAAAGGTAAGGCATCTTCAACTCAAATTTCTGTATATTGATCTTAGATGCCTTTTCTACGGTTATCTTTCTTGGTTTCGGCGGACTATTCTTATTGGGTTGCCTCTTCAACGGAATCTTCTTTGGGGGCAGTTGCTTCTTCGGCTCTGCCTTAATAATAATTTCATCGACCTTCATAGCCTCATACATAACCATTGAACCAAAGATCAAGGCGGCGACAGCATGAATCCCTCCACTAATCACCAGTACCAAAAACAGAACTGGATCCATTTTCTTCTTTTTTAATTCGGGTGAGTTGTTTTCTTCGGGGGGTGCATTTTCCATGATAAGATCTAAGAGATTGTTAGCAACGGGCGGTTCTCAAATCATACGCATTTATACCTTTTATGCAAATTTTATCTTAAGAGCAAACAAGGTTCATTCTAAAAAACGAACACCCCGATAAATCAATTAATCAATGCAATGCAACAGCTAACGGTAATCAAAAAATGCATCAGAACTTCGAGGTTGGGGCCTACTCAGCAACTTTTTTGGGGGAGGGGAGATAAGTATTAATGTAGCACTTTCTAAATTGGAATTGATGCTACGTGATCACCATTGAGGTTAAAATCCCAGCACTCGAACGCGCACTGCCCGACTTACAATTCCGCGATTAGTTTTTTGTAGCTCGCAATTTTAGCCTTTAAATCCTTTATGTTAAACGTATTTTTTTCCGTCTCAAGTTTTGCTTCAGCTTTTCTAATTTTCTCTTCAAGCTTTAGCTTTTTCTCAGCATCTTTAGGATCAGAACCACTATAGACATCTATCGCTTCCGTATCACTAACTAAAAGCCTAAATTTACCCCCAAAATCTCTAGTGAATTTCTTAACCGATGACTCCATATCCTTCGTCCAAGATTGACTAAAATCTCTATTCCCTTGATTTTTTCCTTTCGCTCCTTCTTTTTCACTTTTACCAATGAAAACAATCACATTCATTGAAAGCTTTTTATTTTTCAAACCAGAATAAGCCTTCTTTTGCTGGGCTTTTAAGAAAGCTTTCACATCTGTTTCCTTATAGTAATATCTTTCTGTCGCATTTCTGGATCCACCAGTTGCGTTTGGATCGTCAAAACGAGATCTAGTAGAGACCTCTACATTAGATGGATGTGGGAGCCCTATTCCCTTATACCCTCCATATATTTTATTAATCCACTGCCAGTTGACAATACCGGTTACTCGGCTTTTCTTTTTAAATGCCTGAAAGGCCGATTCGTATTTCTGGTAATAGTCACCGCGTTCCTTCAGAAATTGGTCAAGCTTTTCTTTAGTGTAACCTTTCTTCTTAAGAGATTTAAAAGCATCATCCAACGCCTTTCGCTTTTTAGCTTCCTCTTTGGCGGTTAAATGACGTTCGACACTATCATATGGATCTCTCCAGCCCCCATTAATAAAAAAAACAACATCCGCTTTTTGCTCAATGGCTGCTTGAGCGGTTATTAACTCTCCCGGTTGTCGAAGATCACTCATATAAACACTAGGCTTCCAATTACTATTCCCTAGTCCCAATTTACCATTCTGAAAATCCTCTTCAGTATTGATAGAGTGGATCCATTTCTCAAATTCTACCTTTACCTTATCGGTTGCAGCGAGCAAACTGGGTTTAAAGAATTGGAAATTTGGCCGATTCATAACCCTCCCCGAATTGCTATAACCTTCAACGAATGCCATATTAAAAACAATTGAAGACGGTATCGTTTTCATTAATCTAACGATTTCTGTTCGAACCGTATCAAACGCATCGAATCCACCTTTGATCGGATTCATTGTTCTCGCACTCGCATCTACCATAAATAAAAAACGTTCCCCTTTGGCTTGAACTTTTAACAAAGTAACGGCTTTACCAGACATCCCTAATCCGCCTCCACCAAAACCACCCATCGATCCCATACTGGTGATGTTTGTGAAATCTGTTTTTTGAGTCAATCGCGGCATCTTCACATCAATCTTAGGCATATTGATTTTAGACACGTTATTTACAGTAATCTTTCTTGGTTTCGGCTTACTCTTCGTTTTCGTCTGTACCTTATACTGAATCTTCTTTGGAGGTAACTGCTTCTTCGGTGGCGCCACAAATTCCGGTTCCTCGATCTTCATCGCTTTATACATCACCATTGAACCAAATACCAATGCTGCAACGGCATGAACACCTCCACTAATCACGAGGACTAGAAACAGGACTGGATCCATTTTCTTCTTTTTTAATTCGGGTGCGACACTTTGCTCGAGGGGCGTATTTTCCATGATGTAGTTTAAACGATTATTGGCGATATACTGTTAACCAGAACCTATGTGTAAATCTATATTTTGCAAATCATATTTTAACAGCAAATACAACGATTACGTAAACCTAAGATGGAATCGCCATTTGGCAAATCTAATTTTAGGAGCGGCAGGCACATAACAGTGCATAGATCAAGATAAAACATCGCAAGTAAATATTAAACAACAGTTAACGTCATTTAAACCAACATAGTCATTGCCACCTATCGCTAAAGGCGATCTAGATCAAATTGCTTATTTTAATAAAATATCACAATTAATTTGCAATTTTGGCTAATTAAGCTATGTTTACGTAAACCGGTTATAATAACCCACTCTAACAACCTAAACCTTACTTTTGTCCAACTTTGAATTCCACTAAATATAGAGCATTATATTTTAAAACGATTGTCGTAATAGCCGTACTTATGAAAGTGTCTACTTATGCAGGCACAATCACCTGGGATGGCGATACGGATGGGAATTGGAATACAAGTGCGAACTGGGTTGGTGACCCAACCGTCCCTACCGATGCCGATGATCTTATTTTTACGGGAACGATACAAACAACCACCAATAACGACATTGCTGCCAATACAGACTTTGCAGGAATCCAGTTTACAAATACAACCGCTGGTCAAAGTTTTACACTTGGAGGGAACATCATCGACCTCACTGGGAACATCACTTCCTCTGCTGCCGGCGGAACCATTGATGACACAATATCAGCCAATGTTC
>CAWUTK010000272.1:0-19048 GCA_963924785.1 uncultured Opitutales bacterium | reverse complement strand
CCCGCAAGGCAGAGTCCTTTTCTTTCATAACGGCGTTCCTTTTTGAACGTAGGGGATTCCATCCCAACGGTTCAAAAAGAGCCTTGTTCTGAAAGAAAATCATCTCTGCTATGATTCGAATTTATCGGACGATGCACTAGTTTTCATTCAATAACAATATATCACCCTTAATTTGTGTGCAAGTCGTTAATTGACAATTACTTAAAGATTTAAAGCCGGGAAATTTTAATCGCAACCAGTCCCTGCTTCTTTGTTTAAGGCGCCCAGTTGCTCCATCCCGCAGTTTACGGGTGCATCCTAAAGATGTTGTGCTTGTGCAATTTTACGGCTTCCAAGAAGAGGGTCTGAGCATCATCAACCTGTTACAGTAGAGATTTTTATGGTGAAAATACGAACACCGTTCCGTCAACAAAATAAAATCCAGTCCCTTCTTATTCCTTCTTATTTTACAGTCACTTTTTAAATATTTCCATTTTTAAAATTTGTAATAACATCAAGATTAATTATTTTTTAACCACCATGAGAACAAAGCATTACTCAATCTTATTGTTGTTCATTATCGCTATTAGCGCCAAAACATTTGGTGCAATTGCATCTCCTGGAAAGATGGTGTTCATTTACAAAGGTTGCACCGACTGTCATGGCAATGAAGGCGATGGCGGTGAGCGATACAAAGCCCCAAAAATCGCGGGTCAAGAAGAGTGGTATATTTCCGCTCGACTCAGAAAGTTTAAAAATGAAATACGCGGTGTTAATGCCAAAGATGACAACGGAAAAATCATGGCTTCAGTTAGCCAATCATTAAGTGATAAAAACATTGATGATGTAGCCAGATACCTTTCTCGATTAAATAGTAACGCAAAACACACGTTAACAGATGGAAACAAACAGAACGGAAAAAACTTATACGAGAAACATTGCACCGTCTGCCATGGCGATAAAGCGCAAGGCAACCCATTGCTAAAATCACCAAAACTTGCTGGAATAAATGACTAGTATACGTTGTCCCAATTACAAGATTTTTAATCTGGAATTAGGGGAACTCATCCCGCTGACATTGAAGGCAACCAGATGCGCGCAATTAGCATGATCCTACCTGATGATCAATCAATGATAGATATTGCGACTTATGTTCGTAACCTAAAATAACACCAAGTCTTCAAGAACAAGGAGTAAGTGTTATTATGATACTTTTAGAGGTTGGTGTATTACTCTCATCTGCTGTGCTTTTAATTGGCACAAGTACATTTGTTTCAGGGAAATAAGCCGCTGCGCATCCCCTCGGGATATCATACGGAATCGCTAAGAATAGTTTTGCTTCTCGAGTTTCACCTTCAAAATGACTCGTAATATCAACGGGTTGCTCAGCAACTATTTTCCGTGAAGCCATATCTTCTTTATTAAGAAAGATAACTCGGCGCTCATTTTTAATCCCCCGATACCTGTCATCTAATCCATATATCGTTGTATTATACTGATCGTGACTTCGAATCGTCATCAATAACAATTGATTATCAATCACCCTCGTTATATTCATCGGACAGACTGTAAATTTTGCTTTGCCACCAATGTGGCTAAAATCTAATTCTTTAGCATTATTCGGTAGATAGAATTCCCCTTCTTCCTCTAATCGTTTGTTGAAATTATTAAAACCCGGAATCACTGACTCAATAGCATTTCTGATCAAATCATAATTTTCTCTTAAACCAGCCCAATCAACAGAACTTCTTTTAGCCAAAGTCGCTTCAGCCAAATGTGATACAATTGCAGGTTCACTTAACAGATCATCCGACGCCGGCTTCAACCTGCCACAAGAGGCGTGAACGATTCCCATTGAGTTCTCAACCGTTATTTTCTGGGTGCCAGCTCCACGCACATCCAACTCGCTACGTCCCAAACAAGGCAAAATCAACGCTTCATTCCCTGTCACCAAATGTGATCGATTCAACTTTGTCGCAACATGTGCCGTCAAAGTACAATTCCTTAATGCTTGAGCGGTATATGTCGTATCTGGAGTTGCTGATAAAAAATTCCCTCCAAGGCCAAAAAACACTAAGCCTGGCTTATCATGCATCGCAGTAATCGCCTCAACGACATCAAAACCAAATTCACGAGGGGCTTTAAAGTCAAATACATCTCCTAGCTTAGCCAAGAAAGCTTCTGGCATCTTTTCATAAATACCCATCGTTCGGTCACCTTGAACATTACTATGCCCTCTAACAGGGCAGAGACCAGCCCCAGGTTTCCCCAAATTACCTAACATCAATTGTATATTGACGATCTCCTGTATCGTCGCCACCGAGTTCTTATGTTGAGTTAATCCCATAGCCCAACAAAAGATGGCCGACTGACTATCAATCAACAACTTTGCCGCCGCTTCAATTTCTTGACGTGACAACCCCGATTCAGAAACAATCTGACCCCATTCACACAAACCGATGGATGCCTTATAGTCATCAAACCCTTCTGTGTTTTTAGAAATAAAAGCTTCATCAAGACGCTCCGGGTGACTTAAAATAATTTTAGCAATCCCCTTTAACAGAGCTTGATCGCCATTGATTCGGATTTGCAAATATTGATCAGAAAGCGGTGTATACTTCCCTAGAATTCCACCAATTTCCTGTGGATGAGCAAAACCCAATAAACCTGATTCCTTCAAAGGATTAATAGAGACAACCTTACCACCATTACGAACACACTGTTGAAGTGCACTTAGCATCCGAGGGTGATTGGTTCCTGGATTTTGACCTAAAATAAAGACGGCATCTGTTTTATAAAAATCATCAAGAGTCACAGTCCCCTTACCGATACCAATTGTCTTATTCAATGCAGAACCGCTAGATTCATGGCACATATTCGAGCAATCGGGCAAATTATTCGTTCCAAATTGACGAACAAATAACTGATACAAAAAAGCCGCTTCATTACTCGCCCGACCAGATGTATAAAAGACGCCATCATCCACAGACTCCAATTCATTGAGCCTTTTAGCCAATAACTTAAAAGCATCGTCCCAGCTAATACTCTCATAATGACTAGCACCTTCCTTAAGGTACATTGGCGAGACCAAACGCCCTTGTTGCTCTAACCAATAATCCGATTGCTTCGATAAATCATGCACTGAATGCTTCTTGAAAAAGGCAAGATCCACTTTGGCCTTAGTCGTCTCTGCCGCAACAGCCTTTGCTCCGTTTTCACAAAACTCAGTCATCGCTCGCTCTTCATCAGGGTCTGGCCACGCACAACTGGGACAATCAAACCCATCCTTCTGATTTAACTTAAGCAATGCCTTTGTGCCACGTACAACGCCACTTTGACTAAACACATGCTTTAATGACGATGTCACGGCAGGCGTTCCAGCCGCATAATCTTTCGTCTTGCCCGTTTTTAGACCCGTTAAAGCTTTTGATGTATATGGATTAACTTCTTTTTTAGATTTCATATTAACCAGCTATTCTTTTAGGATGTGTATAAATATTAAATTGATTAGGCCGCAGAAAGCCAACAAGCGTTATTCCGAATGTATCCAGTATTTCGACAGCTAAACTAGAAGGGGCTCCGATAGCGACGACCAAAGAGACCCCCGCCTTAGCAGACTTCTGCGCCATTTCATATCCAACTCGTCCGCTCAGAAGGAGGATTTTACCAGTAAAAGGAAAGGCGCCACTAGAAATTTGCCCTCCAATCAGTTTATCGAGTGCATTATGTCGCCCGATATCTTCTTTAAGTGAAATCAAATCACCTGTTGCCGAAAATAATCCACAGGCATGAATGCCACCTGTTTCAGAAAACGCATTTTGACGCTCAAACATCTTCTCATCTAAGCAATCAATGACATCTGCAGTTACAATCAACTCGTCATTTATCGGCCTACAGTCACTTAAATTCAACGCCTCTAATTCAGCTTTTCCACAAACACCACAACTGGATGTAGAAAAGAAATTACGCTTAAATTTCTTTTCCGACAAATCAACCTCTTTCGATAAATCCAAGTGGATTCGGTTATCTTTCGCTTCTATCTTTTCAATTGAATGAATTGAATCAATAAAACCTTCAGAGTATAAAAACCCAATAGCCAAATTTTCATCATCCCCCGGAGTCCTCATAGTAATACTCAAATCACGTTGAACACTCCTTCCCTTCTCCCAATAATTAATGGAAATCCCCAGAGGTTCTTCACTCGCAACAAAATCAACTACATGCGTTGATTCTCCCTTCGCCACTCTTTGAATCTTAACTTGCCGAGTTTCGACCGAATCACTCTTTACACCCCTACTCATTTCATTCGTGCGGCAATTTTCGATAATCGCGCCCTGTAGAGCGTCATTACAATCAGGTGGGCAATCGCTTGCGTATCGCTATATAAATACCATGGCAAATAAGGAGAGAAATCATGAATAGCAACAATCCCAAAATCCTGGCCTATGATTTCCCTAAATTCCAAACTCCCCTTTTTCTCAACTTCTGTTTTTGCCAACACACCTCCAACTATATGAAACAAAGCTCTTCTCTTTTCACGTTTCAGTTTAACTCGCTTCAATTTCAACAATGGAATTCTTGGGAAGTTAATGCAAATTTGAGTATTCCCCTCATCATCAACTAGGCACTTCAATGTCTTGAAACTCCAGAACTCGAGCCACTTGAAATAATCATCGACGACGTCATGAATGGTCCAACCTTTTCGAATTTTTATTCGTTGAACGGACCTAACCTTTTTTTCTCCACGGATTATAGCCAAGTCTTTGCCCTGAGATTGCTCTCTAGGGTTCGGTAAATATGCTCCGTCTTCATCCAAAGAAAAACGTAATGCAGCTTTATACGTCAAAGGAGCTTTTAAAATTACATCTCGAACCTCATTATCTCTCACTTGCAAATCGTGGCTTAAGCTTTGAATAAGTGGTTCAACTAACGCCTTTGAACCGCCACTCGCCATTCGAACGCCATAACACGCGAGTTTTTTAGGGATAAAAGGGGCATAAAAAATCTTTCGTTTCAAACGAAGGACTTCGGCCGTTTGCTCAAGCAACTTCTTATAAGTAAACGATTCCCCATTACTGATATCAAACTGTTGACCAAAGTACGATTCCTTTCCCAATGTCAAAACAATAGACTTCAACATATCACTGATTGAAACAACATGTGTGATAGATTTTGTCCAATGGGGAAGCGGTATCCAAGCAAGTCGTTTTACTAAATTAACGACAATCTTCAAAGACGACCCACCTGGCCCGACGATCATTCCCGTTCTTAGCGATGTCACAGGGGTTGATCTTGAAGACAAAACTTTTTCCACTTCAAAACGACTAGCCAAATGGGAAGACACATTATCTCCTGCAGGAACGAGTCCACCAATATAAAGAATTTGCTTAATACCATTTAACTCGGCGGCTCGAGCAAAATTATCTGCCAAGATGAGATCCAGATCCATAAATGAGCTCTGTGTCAATCGCGAAGAAGGCAACATCGAGTGGACTAAATAAATCGCATAATCCATCCCTTTCAATGATTCCTTTAAATCAGGAAGTGAAAACAGGTCACACCGTTTCCAGTTTGTTTCAGTAGCATCTTCATAGGTATTTGCGAGCGTTTGAGAGCGAGTTAATGCATAAATATCAAAATCCCAAGTGATTGTTCTCCGAATAGCCGTCCCGACAAAACCCGTGCCCCCAGCTATCGCAACTTTTGGTTTATTTTTTGCATTTAACATCTAGCCTCTAACCATAGTGGAATGTTGAAAAAAATCAACTGATAGAACAAAAATGGCGCCGACATTTTTTCGTATAATCTTGCCACTTCAACAAACAGACGGGATTCCCTGAATCTGCATCAAACCAATCCAACCAGAGTCTCTATTGACATCACTCTATATTCAAATAATTTTACGACTGTATTTCTAACCATGGATAAATATTTAATCATCAAGCCTTCTTCACTGGGAGACATTATCCATGGACTACAAGTTGCAGAAACCTTGAAACAAGAAAACCAGGGATGCCATATTTCATGGATCGTTAGAGATATTTTTGCTCCCATTGTTCAACATTGTACTGCAGTTGACCAAGTTTTCATCTTTGAAAGAGATCAGGGAATAGCAGGTTTCCTCAAGCTCATTAAAGAAATCAGAAAACACAAATTCGATAAAGTCTTCGACATGCAAGGCTTATTGCGATCTGGCATATTAACATTCTTTGCGAAGAGTCCAATTAAGATCGGTCGGAGCGACTCAAGAGAAGGCGCCTCTGTGTTTTATACAAAAAAAGTTCCATTACCATTTAATGACAAAAAATCACACGCATTAGAGATTCTTCTCGAAATGACGAAAGATCGAACATTAAAAAGTAAATTATCCTTTGATTCAAAAATCAAAAATACATCTCTACTCAATTCGCTAAAGAAAGGTGAAAAAGTCATCGTCATGTTCCCAGAAAGTCGCAGGGCTGAAAAATGTTGGCCTTACTTCGAAGAACTTACGAAAAAATTTTTGACTCAAAACAAATCGACAAAAATCGTATGGATGGGAACTAACCGAACTCCGGTCGATACCTTTGGAAACAAGGAACAATTCCTCGATTGCAGAAACGAATGCGACCTTTCCGAAATACCTGAAATTTTACAGCAAGCGACGCTTGTTATCGCAAATGACAGCGGCCCAATGCATCTCGCCGCTGCTATGCAAATCCCCCTCATCGCTCTCTTCGGACCAACAAACCCTGAATGCTACGGCCCCTACCCCCTTGATAGCGCTGTAAACACAGTCATCGCATCGACCAGTCAGGATATAAAAGATATTGCGATTGATTCAGTTATAAGAGAATTCAATGCAATTTTTTAGCTTTTAAAACTTTGGCAGTTATGCCTTAACCGGCAAAGATAATCATTGAAAAGTAGACATTAACAAAAGTAATTCAATAAAGACCAATGCCCTGTTCTTTTTCCAATTATTTTCGTTTTCCTTGTGAAAACAAAATAGCAATACATGTTGCCATGCCAGAAGCGGAACCGCTTCTTTGTGCACATTAAACCCAGCCTTTATCCCAATGATACGTCGCGTTAAAGTTCTCATAGTAGAAGGCCATAAGTTACTACAACAAGTACTCGCTAGAGGGTTATCAAAAGAGCAATTTTACATCACCGGAATCACCGATGACCCGAACAAGGCATTTCTCTCAATCGCCGAAGAAAAGCCAGACATAATCCTACTTAACGAGGACCTTTGTAGTTCAAGCGGCATTGATTTTGCCAAGAATTTAATTTTTCAATCACCAATGCCTATTGTGATGCTTTGCAAAAAGGAAAAACAATCTAGGCATCGAGCTCTCATTGGATTACACCTAGGAGCCATTGATTTCATTCAAATACCTATCGTTAATTCCACCCCACAAATACAAAGCGTTATCGAAGAAATTAGGGATAAAATAACAATGGCATCTATGACAGATGTATCCTACTTGGATAACATTGGTTTAGCGAACCTTCCAATGCATGCGAACGAAAGAGCAATTATCATTGGTGCAGCCTCAGGTGGAATTGATAATATTCGTAAAATTATCGAAAAATTTCCCTCAGGAATGCCACCGGTCTTAGTGGCACCACAAATGGATGGTTTTTCAGCAAATCATTATGCAAAAACTTTAAACCAAAACTATCGCCCTTACGTGAAAGTTGCCCACAACAATGACCTACTCCTTCCAAACCAAATCCTAATTGCTCCCGAAAAACATCGAATTGAAATAGAACACTCATCAGACGGAAATAGCGTAAAAATAAGCAATTCCTCTCCTTCGATCAAAATTTTACTACAATCGGCGGCTAGAGAATTAGGCAACAGCGGAATAGGAGTCATCCTATCTCCCATTGGCGAAGATGAAAAAGTTGGGCTTAAAGCAATGAATGACCATGGGGCGATCACCATTACTCAAAGCCAAGAAGGAGTTGCAAACAACATCGCATCACAGGATAGCCTACCGGTTGAATCCATAGCTAGTCATATCATAGATATCTTAGAATGTATAGAGGCTGTTCCCCCTATACATTCCGAGATTATACGTATTAAGCCTCCTTCTCAAAATAAATGATAAACTTTGGTATTTGAAAAAAAATACATTTTGCTTTAATCATTACATAATTCAAATTTATGTATGATTACATTCAATAAAATATTTCTATTTATTCTACTCATCCTCCCGAGCCTAGTATCGGGAATGGAAAAAGCACAGTTGCTGCAATTAGGTAATGAAGCGTACAGTAACGGTGAAACAGATGCTTCCATTGAGTATTATCTAGAAGTGCTAAAAAGCGATGAATCATCAACGGTTCACTTTAATCTGGGGAATGCTTACTTTAAATCGAATGAATTTGGCCGAGCCATTTATCATTACGAAAAATCCCTTATCCTTGCTCCTAAAAAATCAGAAACACTAAATAATCTTAACCTCGCGAAACTAGCTTTAGATATTCCTCAATACGAGCCAGACTGGAAGGATAATCTTACAGGCACCTTTACCATCAAAACATGGTTCTGGATTGCTGCAATGACCTTTTGGACGGCCGCGGGGCTAATCATAGGCCCATTTATACTAAAGAATGCAAATATTTACACTAAACTTGCGAGTGCGATATTCGGCCTATTATTTGCCTGCAGCCTATTTCCGATCACCCAACAGTTATCAAAGGCAGGCATTGCCATCTGTTTCACAAATGACACCCCGATGAAGGTCACTCCTACTGAAAATAGTCCTGCCGTATCCTACATTCAAAGCGGAAACACTGCTACGATTAAAAAGAAGCACGAGTTCTACTATTTGATAAAGTCACCGAATGGTGCAGAAGGATGGGTTAAGAGTTCAGAAATTGGCAAGCTCTGGTAACGCAAAAATGCGTACCCACTAAAGGTAGATAAACAAAAGGATCGCCGAAATCACTAATCGGTACCAGGCAAATACCTTTAATCCGTTTCTAGATAAATAAGAAACAAAGAATTTCACTGCAATAATAGCAGAAATCATTGCGACGAAAATCCCAAAAACAGCAGGCCAAAGAGGCAATACCTCCATGATCACATTCCCCTTATGTATAATCTTCCAAAAGGAAGCAGCTGACAGAGTTATTAATCCCAAGAGAAAACTGAACTCAGCAGATTTTGCTGGCGACAATCCAGAAAAATAACCCCCAACAATTGTCATCATTGATCGGCTCATTCCAGGCCACATAGCAAAACACTGCATAATTCCAATCCTCAGTGCATTAAATGCCTGTAATTCATGAAGCTCTGGCCCGTAATCAGGAGTATCCTTCATTATAGATAATCGACGACTTTTCTTCACCCAACGTTCTGCATAGAACATCAATAGGGCTCCAAAAATCAATGCACCAATCACTGGGAAAACGCCGAATAAATGCTCATCGATAAAGTCTTCTATCATCAGTCCAATCACTGCCGCTGGCATAAACGCGATAATTAAATTTTTTGCCAAACTCAACCCTTCAGGGCTTTTCCCTAAACAGCCAAGAATGATTGTTAAAACCTGCCTCCAATAAATAAACAACACTGCCAAAATCGCCCCTATTTGAATAATAATCAAATAGGCATCAAGCGCCTCCTTCGATGCAAGATCGCCTTCTTTTGCTACATTCAAGAAATCTTCTACTAAAATCAAATGGCCCGTTGAAGAAATGGGTAAATATTCGGTTACCCCCTCAACTAAACCCAAGACAAATGCGTCCACATAACTAAATTCAATCCTACCCGTTGCACTCTCACTCGATTCCAAAAGAGGAGCTTTTTCTGCCGCAGCTTGTCCAACTTCGACAAACTGAACCTCGTTCACTCTATCTCCAGCATGAAGCGAACCCATAATAATGAATCCCACACAACCTAATAACTGCCAAAAGTATCTCACTTGCTATTTTATTTATTAAAAAACATCTACCCTTAAAGGACTTATAAAACAATAAGAGTAAAGCCCTATCCTTCATCAATCGCAATGACTAAATACTCAACCCATTGCGAATGACTGAGAATAAAACCGTCAAAAGACTCTACCGCTTACCAGACCTTAGCTTAAAAAATGCCTGCAAAGACTGAACGTAAGGCATACCAGTTGAAATTTCTACATGATCGATTCCCGACTGAGTAAACATTCGTTTTAAATTATCCCTACGGGCATGATTCAACTCTCGATATAATGTTCGGACTTTCGTATCACTGGTATTCAAACAAACAACTTCTCCCGTTTCGGCATCCTCCAAATTCACAACGCCCATCTTAGGCAATTCTAATTCGCGAGGATCCATCAAACTAATACAAACCAGATCATGCCTTCGGCGAGTAAGGCTCAGTATCTTAATAAGCTCATTATTTTTACGATCCTTCGCCAATGGGATATCCATTAAAAAATCTGAAATTAAAAACACCACTGCTTGCTTCTTTAATATTCCATTTAAAAACTTTAATGACTGCACGATATCCGTCTTTTTCTTACTCGGTTCATAGAACAAGATATCTCGAATAACTCTCAAAATGTGTTGTCTACCCTTTTTAGGCGGCAAATAATGTTCAACATGATCAGTAAACAGCAACAGTCCAACATTATCATTATTTCGAACCGCAGAAAAAGCTAACAGACTTGCGATTTCTGCAGCTCTCTCGCGCTTTGTTTGCATAGCACTACCAAAATCACCCGAAGCGCTAAGGTCCACCATCAGAGTAATAGTCAACTCACGTTCTTCACGGTATTTTTTAATGAACGGTAAATTCATTTTAGCCGTCACATTCCAATCAATAGATCGAACGTCATCTCCCGGCGAGTACTCTCGGACTTCTTCGAAATCCATCCCCTGTCCCTTAAAAGAACTATGATAAGAGCCGGCCAAAGAATCCGTGACCGCCTTACGAGTTCGAATCTCTATCTGCCGAACCTTCTTAAGAATTTCACGCGTATAAGCGGGATCAACTATCTTATCTTTGGCCATTGATTATAAAATAGTATAAAAGTGTAGTGCTAGTAAATCACTTTCTCAAGAAACAGTCCCTTCGCAGGCATCGTAATAATTTCATTAACTCGCTCCTTACCTTCAAGTATTGCCCTCAATTTCTCTATGTTCAATTTCCCCTCAGAAACTGCAACTAGACCGCCAACCAAACGCCTAACCATCTTATACAAAAACCCACCTCCTTCAATTCGAACCACAGTCGCATTTCGTTCAGATGAAAAATCGACTGAATAAATCGTCTTTATTGGATTAACCGGTGTTCCCACAGGCTTGGCCACAGCAGAAAAAGCAGTAAAATCATGTTCTCCGACAAAAACTTTACTTGCATCAATCATGGCCTCGACATTGATCGCATGCTTACCGGACGACCACATAAAACGCGTATCCTTTGGAGGAGCGATACCATCATAAATATGATACTCATACACCTTTCGTTTCACCCAATATCGAGCATGAAAATCGTTGGCTACCATTTCAATAGAGCTGACATGAATCGTTTCAGGCAAACAGCACTGTAACGCTCGCTCTAAAGACTCCGATGAATGAGCCCACTCTCCATCGAAATGAAATATTTGACCATTCGCATGCACTCCTGCGTCCGTCCTACCACTGCCGTGAATTAAGGTTTCAGTCTTGAAAATCTTACGTAACGAATCTTCGAGAATATTCTGGACAGAACTACCTGCATGTTGACGCTGCCAACCGGTAAAATCCGTTCCATCGTAGACACATTTACATTTCCAACGCATGGGTCAAGTAATCCTGTAAAATAACGGTGGCAGAACAAGAGTCCACTTCGCCACTTTTCCTATCCCATTTGCGCCCCATGGACTTAAATTGACTCTCCACCAAATGTGAAGTTAATCGTTCATCAACTCTTTCTACTGGTAAATCAAAAAGTGCTGTTAACTCTTTTATAAAATACTCAACTTCCTCGATTTTCTTCCCTTTCGAACCATTCATATGGTAAGGATACCCAATCACCAATTTTTCCACTCGGCGTTCAGTGATATATTTTCCGATATGAAGGAAACGGTCAGATTTCTTCTTAGCTATTGCCGCAGGTAAAGGAACAGCTACCCCGACATCATCTTCGCCAAAACTCAGTCCTATCCGTTTTTCTCCGTAATCAATACCTAGGTAATTCATTAAAAAACGAGTTAAACAAGTTTTTTATATTTATCGTTGGAGCCAATTTCTTGAACAAGGCCTTTAATTTCCTGGGCTTTATCCTTATGGCAAATCAAAGTCGCATCACCACTATGAACCACTATTAAATCTTCTACACCAAGTAATGCGGTCAAATGCCCATCAGATGAATAAACGATATTACCCTCTGATTGTTGTAAAACAACATCTCCGCGAGACACATTCTCAGAAGTGTCTTTTGGGAAATGGCGTGCAATCGCAGGCCATTCACCCACATCGTCCCAGTCAAATTCAGATTGAATGGTAACAACATTTTTCGCTTTTTCCATCAACGCATAATCAATAGAAATCTTTTCAAGCTTTGGATATTCTTCAGCGAGAACATCATCAATAGCATCCCCTTTATCCAGTCCAGTAGTAATATTGTTAAGAGCGTTATGCAATTCAGGAACAAATTGAGAAAACGCGGCATTCACTGTCTTCACTCCCCAAATAAACATACCTGCATTCCAAAAATACTCACCCGACGCTAAATAGGATTTAGCCGTTTCTAAATCCGGCTTTTCAACAAAATCTTGAACAGAATACACATCCACTCCATCAATCGAAGTAGAAACTTCACCCTTATGAATATAACCCAATCCAGTTGCAGGAATATTTGGCTTAATTCCAATCGTGACTAATACACTTTCGGATTCCGCACAAACAAAGGCTCTATTTAAAACTTTTTGAAACCCCGCAGTATTCTCTATAATATGGTCCGCTGGTAAGATTGCAAACACCGCATCTGGAGAACGTCGCCCCACCAATAACGCTGCCAAACCTACCGCTGCAGCAGTGTCTCTACCAATAGGCTCACCAATCACATTTTCAGCAGGTAATTCAGAGCAGACTTCTAATACTAATTTTCGTTGTTCAGCATTTGTAATAATAATTTGATTTTCAACGGGCACAAGTCCATCTAAGCGCCTTAAAGTTTGCGTCAGCATAGGCGCGTCTCCAACAATAGGCAATAAATGCTTTGGACGCTCTAGTCTACTCTGAGGCCAAAATCGTTCACCTTTTCCACCGGCCATAATGACCACAAATCGATTATTTTTCATACAGCTCTATTTTTCAATTTCTTCTCTAAATGCGACTTTGTCTTCCGATTTATAAAATGCACTACCAGCGACCAATGTGTCGACTCCAACTGCCTTGCACAGTCCTGCGGTTTTGAGGTCTACACCACCATCAACTTCAATTCTAAATTGATAATCATTCGCAGCCTTTAGCTCATCAACCTGCTTAATTTTCTCCAAAACACTTTCAATAAATGACTGCCCGCCAAACCCAGGGAATACCGTCATCGCTAAAACTAAATCAACATCACCTAAAAAAGGTATAATTTTTTCAACCGGAATATCTGGATTAAAAGCGATTCCACACTGACAGCCCAATTTTCGAATTTCGCTCAACGTTTCAGCAACTGGGTATTTAGGCTCAACATGTATCGTAATACAATCGGCACCGGCATCAGCAAAAGCTTTTATATATTTGTCAGGTTGCGAAAACATGAGGTGCACATCAAAGTACATCTTAGAAAGCTTTCTTAAATCAGCAACCGTTTGAGGACCAAACGTAAGATTAGGAACAAAGTGCCCATCCATAATATCAAGGTGTAACCATTCTGCGCCACAACCTTCTGCTATTTTCAATGACTGTTCTAAATTAGCATGATTGCCTGCTAAAATCGATGGTGCTAAAAGTGTTTTATGCATCACCTTACTACCAAACGGAAGTAACGGCATTGTAAATTTTCTCAGACAATGCTTTTGATATTATAGGGAAATTTCTTTGCTGAGCTTGAACCAGTCCTTGATCATTATAAGCATTAATTGAAGCCGTCACTCTTCTTTTTTCCATAAACACTTGAGAGTTACTTTTCAGTGTACATTCAACAACCATCTCTATTAAATAAGTCCTAGCAAGATCAGTATCACTCTGATTTGAAGCTGACTTACTATGAGAAAAATCAACAATAACAATCTCTAATATCGCATCGGCTGAATTCTCATTTTTCGAAACAACAACACTTTCCGATTTAGCAAATGTCTGACGTATCACCTGTGAAAAAATAGGTTTTATCTGCGGTGCCATCGATTTATTTAAAATAGGCTTAACATAAACTGAAGTGAAGGGAAGTTTGTTCGGAAGCCCTAATTCATAATGAGAACATGATGCCATCAAGCTAACCAATCCTAACAAAAACCCTAAATGGGCAAACCTATTCATAGTCGAAACTCTTTTATTCATCATCAGACTTATTAAACTTAAATAATTTTGGAACCTTTAAAATTTTAGGTATAGTAAAACGCTTTTCTTTCTTACGCTTAACTTCAATATTTTCTTTAATTTGAGCAATCCGTTTTTCTGCGATTTTTGCAGATTCAGAATTAGGAGCGACAGTGATCGTTTCATTATAAAACACTAAAGCCGCATTTTTATTTTTCTTATTAAAATAATAATAATCAGCCATATACAATTTACTTTGTGCATTAACCTCACGCATCTTATTCAATCCCACTTCAGCATTTCCAACTTGACCGCTACCAGAATAAAGAATCAGGAAATCTTCATAGTAACTCATTGCCTCTCTCGTTGAACCTTGATCATAAGCTGCCCCATCAACCATATCCGCATTTATTTCGGCTAACATGTAGTAGGCATCTGCTGCCAGTGTATGATCAGGATAAGAGTTAATCAACCGATCTAATGCTTCAACCGCAACATCGCTATCACTTTCATCTTTAGCAATGATCGCAATATTCATTAACGCCGAAGGGGCAAATTCACTATAAGGTGCATTCGAAGTAATTCCTTCAAAAAAGTCCTGAGCTAATGAATAATCTCTAAATCCTGGGACTTTCCAAAAAAGTCTCGTTCTAGCCCCTTCCATCAAATATACCGCAATATCAAACTGCTCTGCTATAACTTTATTAAATTCACTGTATTCCGGATAATTAGTAAGCACTTGCTGTAAAGTCGCATAAGATTTATTCCAACGTTTTTGAAGTCTATAAATTTTCCCTTCTTGAAAAACGGCCTCGGGAGCTAGTATGGAATCAGAATAGCCCTCTGCCACCGAACGATAAAGCGATAACGCTTTTGAGAATTCACCGCGCTCTTGATGATTCCTTGCCAAATTCATCGCATCTAACGCGCTCTCACCATTCATCACAGGCAAATAGTCAGCGAGTAAGCCACCTTCAGCATACCATCCAGTTTCTTGGGTCCAAAGAATATCGGCTTTTAAGCCACAAGACAAAAACAAGATACCAACAAGAGAAATAATTTTACTTTTATTCATAATAGTCACTTCCATTTAATCACACATGATCCCCAGGTCAATCCTGCTCCAAAAGCGACGAGGAACAAATGATCGCCAGATTTAATTTTTCCAGCCCTAACCGCTTCATCTAAAGCAATAGGAATTGAGGCTGCAGAGGTATTCCCATAGCGTTCGATGTTATTGAAAAATTTCGAAGTTGGGATATTTAACCTTCCCGCTAAAGTGTCTAAAATACGTATATTAGCCTGATGAGGAACAACACAATCGATATCGTCTGTCGTCATATTCAATTCTTCTAATAAATCGATACTCACCTTTTCCATCAAACGAACAGCGACTTTAAAAATCTCCTTACCATTCATTTTCAGAAAATGCTGCCTCGAACTCACAGAATCAGCAGTTGC
Source organism: uncultured Opitutales bacterium (assembly GCA_963924785.1). Taxonomy (GTDB): domain Bacteria; phylum Verrucomicrobiota; class Verrucomicrobiia; order Opitutales; family CAJWYM01; genus CAWUTK01. The sequence continues at coordinate 3,172 of CAWUTK010000272.1, read as the reverse complement.
AGGTGTTGCAGAACCTCCAGCAGGCATATGTAATAAATTCGCAGCAGAACCATCAGAGCGTGTCAATGTTCCCAAAATTCCAACATCCGGCTCATCCGTCTTACTTAAAACAACAGCACCTGCACCATCCCCGAATAAGACGCAGGTGGTTCTGTCTTCAAAGTCCATAATGCTAGACAATTTCTCAGCTCCAATCACTAACGCATTGCGAAAACGCCCTCCTAAAAGCATAGCCTTTCCGACTTCCAAGCCATAAACAAAACCGGAACAAGCAGCTTCCACGTCCAAACAAGAAATATTTTTCAATCCTAATTGATGCTGAACTAAGCACGCAGTAGAAGGGAAAGGCATATCTGGGGTTATGGTCGCCACCAAAATCAAATCAATATCTTCTGCGACTAACCCTGCGTTTTCAATAGCAGCTTTTGCCGCTAGAAACGCCATATCACTTGTTGTTTGCCCATCTGCAGCAAACCGTCTTTCCTTGATACCAGAACGTGAAACAATCCATTCATCGGATGTATCAACTATCTTACTCAAATCCTCATTCGTCAGAACCTTTTCTGGAACATAACTACCGACGCCTTTGATAATTACTGATGACATGACTTCGTTTTCTAATTTTTAATTATTTCGTTAACAGATTTAATATCTAATTTCACCTGTTCTAACATTTCACAGTGGATCAAATCAAGTGCAACTCGTATTCCACTTGCAATTGAATGACGATTTGATGACCCATGGGCTTTAAAAACATGTCCCTTCAACCCCAATAAAGGGGCTCCACCAAAACGTTCCGGGCTTAACTTACTCTTCATACTCGTAAAAGCACCCTTCGTCATCACTGCACCCACTTTCCGAACCATTCCCTGCATCATCTCTTCTTTTAATAAATCTTTAATCATATTGAAAAGTCCTTCAGATGATTTCAACAAAACATTCCCGACAAAGCCATCACAAACAATCACATCTACCGCGTTATCAAACAGTTGAAATCCTTCGATAAGACCCTCATATTGTATGGTTCCTTGTAGTCCTTTGAGCAATTTATGCGATTCGTTAACCACCTCATTGCCTTTACCTTCTTCGATCCCAATCGTCAAAAGGCCGACACGTGGTTTCTCAATGCCTAAAGTAACACGAGCATAATTAGACCCCAATACAGCGTTATGTACAATATTCAAAGGCTCACTCGTAGGATTAGCGCCGACATCAACAAGGACAAAATGCCCATCTCTTCCCGGCATCACAGCGGCTAAAGCGGGCCGATCAACTCCTTCCAAAGGGCGGATCTTAATCGTTCCACCAGCCATCAGGCTGCCAGTATTTCCACAACTTAAAATACCACTCGCTTCACCGTCTTTAACCAATTCCAAAGCCCGAACCATCGAAGAGTCCTTTTTCTTCTTCAAACTCTGAATTGGCTTTTCATCCATTCCAATGACTTCTGAAGCATGCAGTACCCGAATTTTCGGGTTATTCCGCAATTTAGCCGTTTTCAAAAGAGGGTTTAGAATATTTTCATCCCCCACTAAAATCAACTCCTCTAAAGACTGCCAGTTATCAATCGATAATTTAACACCTTCGACTATTTCGGAAGGTCCCATGTCTCCTCCCATGGCATCAATTGCTAATGATTTCTTCGCCACGAGCCCTTAAGACACTTTTTTATAATGAGACATAAGAATAATGTTTTTTCAGCCTACACTGAAAAAAATAAAACTATAATATGATCGTATTAGAAGTGGTCTGCTTACGCATCCACATCTAAAACTTGACGACCACGATACATTCCATTTTCAGGGTTTACCCTGTGTGGACGAAATGCGCTACCGTCAGTTGGATCCTTCGCAACTTGCGGAAGTGTGAAGCGATTAGCTCCTCTACGTTTACGGCTTCTTTGTTTAGATTGTTTTCTTTTTGGTTGTCCCATAACTTTGAAATATTAAATTTATCTCTATGCTTATAATAGTTCAATAAAACACACCAAAATGGCTAAGTCAACGAATTATTCGCCATCGAAGAGGTTTCAAACGTCTTCTTTTCATTACAAAATCCAACTTATTTCTCCTTATCCGATAAAACCCAATCAAGCCTACGATTAAAAGAGAATGTGTTTACCGCTTGTTTCGAAACGGTGACCTGAATAAGGGGAAATTGGGCCGAAATATTATCTGTTTGAATTCTCAGAACATTTTCCGCCAAAAACTCCTTATCGACAACCCATTTATGCCCATCGGCATGCAGAAGTAAAACTGGTTTTGAAAACGCTTCAGCCAACAACTTAAAAGGCCGGAAAAAATCGGCTAAATCCTCCCGTTTCTTTTTATTCACAGGATCCACCTGGAAAAATATAACAGCGGAATAAACGTCTTCTAACAAGAAATTCTTCCGAACCCATTCAGCATTTTCCGACAGTCCCTTATCCCACTCAGCTTTATCATGCACCTTCCCTCCTGGCATATTCAACCCGATGAAAAGAACACCTTTTTGAACAAAGGCAAAGTTTTCAGAACGCACCTTTTGACGAAAAGTCTCCCATGGCTTTTCAAACATCACATCAAGCCCAAGCAAATGCTTCTCCCAATACCTCCAAGCCCTATCAGGATCCGCTTGATCATTCCATTCATTATCACCCGGAACAATATAAGTCGGAATATGATTATTTTCTAATAATAAAGCCCTCATCTCCGAATAGGCTGTCTCTGGCAACTCCTTTGGATTTGGATAAGGATTCAAATGCCTTTTTAAGCTCACAATATCTCCAAGATGAATAATGAATTCAGAGCGTGAACCTTTAATTTGATTTTCTCGACGCAAATACTCAACTAAAGCCACCTTAGCCTCATCACCATATGGGCCACAGCCTGTTGCAGAGAAACGAACAACAGACTCGTCAATCTTTTCCAAAGGAACAGATTGGCATCCACTGAAAATCAGACCAACAACGCTTAATTTAATTAGAATTTTCAAATAGTCCATATTGCCCCAAAAGTTGAATTTCGTAATATTATACACAATATCTAACACTAGTTAGATTCATCCGACAAAAGTAATTTCTCTTCGAACAAGAAATCGACTTTGATTTTGTAAATAATCAAAAAGCTGAAGTGTGAACCGGTTTAATGATCTCAGAAACGGGATAATCCTTATTTTATACTTAAAAAAGTGA
>CAWUTK010000271.1:0-2987 GCA_963924785.1 uncultured Opitutales bacterium | reverse complement strand
TGTGTGCAGGGATTAGCTTGCAGATTTGATGGAGAATCGTAATATTGTTTTTGGTTGGTTTTGTTTGTTTCATACCAAAGGTTCTACTTTAGAACCCAAAACCAACCAACTTTTTATTTCCTATGGGATGACTGTGTTTTTTTATCTAGACCGTTTGGTTTGATTTTTTCAGGCCAGCGAACAATCAAAGGCAACTTTACACTTTCCTCATAGGGGGAACCTTTTGTTACGAGTCCGTGTTCTCCAAGGCGCTCATCGTGATCTGACATGTAAATGATGATGTTGTTTCCGTTCGTGTGTACGCCGTTTTTACAGGGCATTCTACCTGTGAATAGAGAACTTCGAGACGGTCCGCAGATAGGGTGAGTAGCATGGCATTCTGTGAATTGAATGCCTTCTTTGCACAATCTATCCATGGCTGGAGTTTTCAATTCGTTATTCCCAAATGCTGAAGCAGGTTCATAATGTTGCTGATCAGAAAACACGTAAATGATGTTTGGCTGTGAACTCATTTCGTTTTTTCCCAGTCGTAAACAGGTTCGGATTGACGATTGTTTATTGTCGATACGGCATTGGGATTGTTTACGTAAACACGAGTTCCAGATATTACTGCGACAACTCTGTTTGCTCCGTTGACCCAAATTCATAAGGCAATATTCCCCAGCTGAGTAAGGTGTAATATTTAAGCTTTCCTATTTCGCTATTAAAATTTTGGTCTAAATCGGTTCGACGCTTTAAACACTGATCTGGTTTAATGGCGTTGCCGTTGTCTAGTAATGCAAAGTTGTTCTCTAACCCGCATATTTCATGAAGAAAAATTTAGGGTTAAAAAAACCCAAATAGGACTTCTTCAAAAAAACCAGATGTAAAAGGGGTTGAATCAAGTAACTGTTTTATCGGTAGATACATTTTCCCCAACCCCCATTTTTTAAAAGTGCCGGGGACAGCGCACTGTTATTCATGTTGGGCTTAATTTTGAATAAGCATCTTCAAAGACAGATTTGAGAGGATAGGATTCGCTTAGATGAATACGAACCTTGCGTGTGTTTGAAGTAATCACAGCGCCGATTTTTATTAGCTTGAGCTGTATTGTAGAACATTGGGCTTGGGCTAAAGAAGTCCCTTGCAAGCAAGTTCTCCTTAACGCTTCTATCAAAGTATAGGCTAAGGCAGAAAGTAATAAACGCCATTGGTTCGCCCACCAATAATGAGCGCTTGTTCGAGTTGAAAACAAAATGATTTGTTCTTTGATTCGGTTTTCGATATCACCACGTGCACAATAAACAACTTCATATAATTCCTTCGGAGGCGTGTCTAAATTAGTAATGATAAAACGCGGGTTCGCCCCTTTGGCTAAATGCTCAGCTTTATGAATGACTCTTCGAGCGGGCTTCCCTTTGACCGCTTTATATTCAAGTTCACCAAATAACTTTTGGGGTTTCTGTGTGTCTTTAAATGCCTCTTCGGCTTCTGCCTAAAGGAGGCTTCCCTGCTTCTCTAGTCTTTTATTACGTGCAATCCCCACGACATAACCAACATCGCTTCGCTCACACCAACTTAATATTTTATCTCGGCAAAATCCACTGTCGGCTCTAAGAACAATTTTTGTCTTTGGCCAATTTTTACGTATGTAAGTTGCCAGCAATTTAAGAGTCGCCCCTGAATGCTTGGCTCCATCAATGTTAGACTGTCGTGAATAAGCACATAATAGTTGCCCTTTACAAAAAACATACAAAGGTAGAAAACAGTGATGATCGTAGTATCCATGAAAAAATCGATCCTCTTGGTTGCCATGAATAGGATTATCGGTTGCATCAAAATCAAGTATGATTTCCTTGGGTGCACTTGCTAAATCATCTTTTTCACCAAGCATGGCCTTATACAATGTGTCTGATTTTAAATGATCAAAATCATTTAAATCTTCCCAGCCCGCACTGATCCCGAACAACCGTTCGCGGAGTAGGCTTAAGGTTCTGTGTTTTACTTTTGATTGTTGCCGATTATCGCAAAGAAGTTTACTCGCTCGTTCACTAAGTTTCAGTTTGCGATCAATCTCACGAATTAAGGGTAAACCTCCATCCGAACTGATATCGCCTCCATTAAAATTAGTCGTAATTTTACGACCAATTGAACTTAAAAAAACTAATTCTTTCTGCCGTTGCTATTCGCTTGCCTCTGTTTTTATAACAAGCTGCCTATTAAGTGAATAAGGGTGAATGGTGGCGCTTTTCGTGAAATATTCGGGCTAGGTTTAAGACTAAATTGTCTGCGCTACTCCACATCCGGACTTCTGAAGTCGTTAGGTTTCCTATGTTATCATTGTTGATATTGAAGATCCCATTGCGAAAAGTCAGGTCTTCTGAAGCATTATGATAAACAAGACTCCCGTCGAAATTAGTAACGGCACTTGCTACACCGCGTAAATCTGGAGATGTTTCGGCTGCATTTATTGTGACAGTATAGCCGCTTCCAAAATTCAATTCAGTATCGCCTCCATTGGAGTAGGTGGTTGTGTTCGAGTGCTGGCACCCCCAAGGTTTACATTTGTATTGAAGAAAACTTGATTGGCAATCGTTCCATTGGATCCAAAAAAGGATGTGTCGCTTGCATCTCCATCAGTGTTTGAATCACCAATCGTTAATGCGCTATTACTGGAAGTGGAAAATGTGTAGACGCCGCCGGTTGTTCCAAAAGCCAATTGGCCAATCGAGGTGTCCGAGTTTATTTCAATCGTGCCGGCCGTATCAAAAACTGTCCCATCAGTTGTTGTATCTACTGTAGGGAGGGTGTCCGTATCCCATTGCGGCTGTGGCCCAATCGTCACCTGTTCCGCCGGCGTCCCATGTTTTGGTCGCACAGAATGACGTGTTACTGAGTAGTATAATCAGCAATACTATGTGAGTTGTTGTGACTTTGAGCATTGAATACACTTTTAATATGTATTCAGCTCTAGCTAATGGTCAATTACGTGACCATTCTCACTTAAG
>CAWUTK010000270.1:0-11748 GCA_963924785.1 uncultured Opitutales bacterium | reverse complement strand
ACCTCTACAGCCCGACGGACGGCCAACTGCCCTTTAATTTCACTGAAATCAGCTGCATGCGATTTATTATGAGTCACTTGCATGCCACTCAAACTAGACTTCATTGGTTCAATTTGAAGCTTCCCTTCAAGAAACCGAGTGACTTCGTCCAAACTTTTAACAGAAATAACATCAATCCCTTCCACAATAGAAGCTTCCTTCGCAGAAACTGCTGGTAGAATAATACCTTTAAATCCATTATCAGCCGCATATCTTGCCATTGATAAGCCACCGCGAACTGCACGTATTTCACCAGATAGACCCAATTCCCCTGCAGTCAAGTAGGTGCCTTTAATTAATTGTGCGATCTGATCTGTCGCCAACAAAATACCAAGTGCCATCGGTAAATCATACATCGGCCCTTCCTTTCGAACATTACCAGGAGCTAGGTTAATCGTGGTCCTGCTTCGAGGCATCATAAATCCAGAATTACTGACTGCCGAAAAAACTCTATCCTGTGATTCCTTCACTGCCGCATCAGGCAAACCGACCACAACGATTTTCAATTCACCTTTTTCACCCGTATTAACCTCCACCTGCACCAATGTTGCATCAATGCCTTGAAGAGCAGCAGAACTAACGACAGAAAGCATAACAGAATTCTAAAAAACAGAGTTAAAGCTTAAGCCGACTTGGGCTATACTTTTCAATAAAAGCTTCTACTTGTCCCTCTTTAACAATAGTCCTTGCATTGGCAATATTGACCTCAACCTCTTCGAGGTAATGATTCGGTCCATCGGGATAAGGAACAGCTAAATAATTATATACATTATCGCATTCCTTTTGTAACTTCGCTCCAAATATAAAATTCCAAAAATCGGGTGTTTTGGTAAATAAATCTTCTGCACTATTAAACATCCTATCTACCTCTGAAATCGAACGATAATGATCAGACTCTTGAAACTCTAAAAACAAACCAGGCAATTTTTGAATATAGCGATAATCACTCATTTGACCGATATAATCCGCTGTACACAAGGCACGTCCTAAAAAAAGTCCCATGTCATCTCTAAATGGAATTTTATCAATACTGGCTCGTGGACCAGTACACATGATCATATTTTGTAATAATTCAATATCTCCCTTGCCCCACTCGATATCTCGCAACTCTAACTCTGCCATCTGGCAACCACGTTGTTCGTGAACAAACGTATATTTCGCACCTGTCCCAATAATATCCCCTTCAAGTTTCAAATAACCTAAATCATGCATCAAAGCTGAAGCGATACACAGATCATACTGGTGACCAGACAACGAAAAATCCGAATCATCAATATGACGATTGGTCACCAGTCTAGCCATACACATAGTGACTTGTAACGTATGCTCTAGATCATGGTAAGCGACATCAATTCCTTGATAATCAAGATCTCGGCCTTCGTACAAATCAGAAAAACGCTTGAACATATGCGTAATATCTGATGAGTTACTCTCTTGAAAATATTTATCGCCTAGAGAAACAACTTCCTCGCAGGTTCGATCAACACTAGATGTATCGATATCTTCAAGATTATAATTAAATTCCACAGTTGACAATTAGGGATTTAGGTAGATTAGAGTCGTCTATTAACTTTCTTTTTAGCGCTTGAATAAGTAAAGAGGTTTTCCATTATCAATCAAGTTATTAATTAAGTATTCATGCGTTTACTAAAAATAGGTCTAACAGGGGGTATCGCATGCGGTAAAAGTGAAACACTTAACTACTTTAAAAACACCGATTGGAATACAATTAGTGCCGACGAAATAGTGAAAGACCTTTTAGCCAATGATCAAGAAACCATCACAACAATCATAGCGAAATTTGGCGATGATGCCCTATTGAAAAATTCTGGCTCAATCAACAGACAATACTTAGCCTCTCGAATATTCAACAATGCAGAAGATAAAATTTGGCTCGAAAATCTAATCCACCCAAAAGTGAACAAGCATTGGACAACAGCTATAAAATTAGCTCCCGAAAAACAATGGATCATAGAAATTCCACTTCTTTTTGAAAAAAACCTTGAAAGCCAATTTGATTTTAGTGTATGTATATTTGCACCTTATAACATTCAGGTAAAAAGACTATTAGCCAGAGGGCTAACGAAATCTGATGCTAAAGCGAGAATTGCGAGTCAATTACCGCTTGAAGCAAAACTTAACAAATCAGATTTTTCTATATTAAATTCAGGCTCCCACGAATTCCTTAGAAAACAAATCAATCAATTAAAAACACACCTTTCCAATTAATCAATTTTTCTAGAAATAGAAATGAACTTTATACTTAAACATGAGCGACACAGAAGAAGAACCACCAAAAAAAATAGTTGTTAAAAAAAGCGCTGCCAAAAAAGCTGCCAAAAAAGCTGCCAAAAAAGCTGTTAAAAAAACCGCTGCCAAAAAAGCTGTAGCTACACCGATTGTGACGGCTCCCATAGTAACCACTCCAATTGTTACTACCCCCGTTCAAGCACCACAAGCAACCGAATCCTCTGAAAATTATCAGCAGAAGACGCTTGCTTTCAGTTCGGATGAAGACAAAGGGACATCCAATCCTCCCGAAAAACCAGTTAAGGAAGAAGGATCCGAAGAACAACAAAACCGGAAAAACCGGAGGCCTCAGCATCAAAATCAAAATCGTAGACCTCAACACCAAAACCGTGACAACAAAGGTCGGGGAGACAATAATAGGAAAAACAATCGGCACGATCAAGGCGGTAACAGGCAAAACCAGAACAATCCAAATAACAAAAATAAAAAGAAATCAAATCAAAGAAATCCCAGAAAAAAACAAGGAGTCTATTTCTTTGAAAACGAACAGGCTAAACAAGTTAACATTGGTGAGCTTGCTCAATTTGAGGCACTTGCTTCAATCGCATCACTTAACGAATTCAAAGAAAGTCTTGAATTCTCTAGTGAGGACACATTTTCATTTTACGACATTTACAAACTAGGGCACCCACAACTACTCGAAGCAGCTACTGCCAATGGTATTGACCTCGATGACTCTCCCCGCAGGGACACTATGATCAATAGTATCATGGATGCCAATTTCAAAAAAGGCATTCATATCATAACTGAAGGCATACTTGATATCCGAGAAGAAGGACATGGCTTCATTGTTTACGAATACGACAACTACAAAATCAAAGAGCAAAGTGCTTATGTGCCGAAATGTCTTATTAAAAACGCCGGTTTACTACCCGGGCACATCCTAAAAGCAGAGATTCACCCAAAGCGAGAAACAGAAAGTTGCCCATTTGCATACAGCATATTATCAATAAACGATTTACAAGCCGAAGAAATAAATGCACTTCCACCTTTTACGGAACTAATCCCCTACTACCCTCTTGAGAGGATCATCATGGAAACATCCGAGGATGCAGAATGGGATAATAGTGCACTCAGAATTGTTGACCTAATCTCCCCTATTGGATTTGGACAACGTGGACTTATTGTTGCACCCCCAAGAACAGGTAAAACCGTTCTCCTTCAAGCGATTGCGAATTCGATTCAAACAAATAATCCTAACGTTCACCTTATTGTTCTCCTAGTCGATGAAAGACCGGAAGAAGTGACCGATTTCAAAAGACAGGTCAACGGCGAAGTAATTAGCTCAACTTTTGACGAAGATGCTGAAAGTCATGTACATGCAGCAGAAATGGTGATTGAAAAAAGTCGCCGAATGGTTGAATGTGGAAAACATGTTGTCATCTTACTCGACTCTATAACAAGACTGGCTCGTGCATATAACACTCTCCTACCAAGTAGCGGAAAAATCCTCTCAGGAGGAGTCGAAGCCAATGCACTTCAACGACCAAAGAGGTTTTTCGGATCAGCTAGAAACATTGAAGGGGGTGGCAGCTTAACCATTATGGCAACCGCTCTTGTTGAAACCGGTAGTAAAATGGATGAAGTGATTTTTGAAGAATTCAAAGGCACAGGAAACATGGAGCTTCACCTAGATAGGGCATTAGTTGAAAAACGTATTTACCCTGCCATCGAAATGGGTAAAAGTGGTACAAGAAAAGAAGAATTGCTTTATCACCCAGATGAGTTAAACAAAATATATTCTTTACGTCGTGCGATGAAAGGAGTTCCACCAGTTGATGCTATGGAAAGTCTGATTCAACGAATCAAAAGAACTAAATCCAATGCAGAATTCCTTATGACCTTAAGTCATTAACCCAGTTTAATTTACCCCATGAGCGCAACAGACGAACTATTACTCCAGCTTTTAGAAGAAAGGGACTATGTTTCTTATGAAACAATGGAGTCAGCACGTGAACAAATCCTTGCCAAAGAAGAAGAACTTAGAAATATAGTTGAAGCTGGAGAAACGCTGGGAGAAACTGAAGGAGTTACTTCTCAAGAGGAGGCGTTAATTAAAACACTCTACGAGATGGAAGCAATCAATGGAGAACTTGCCCTTCAATTACTTTCGGAAGAGCTCAATATGGAAATCGCCGATTTCTCTGAAATCCGTGTAGACCCTGAAGCCCTAGAATTAGTACCGCTTGCTCAAGCACGTTTGTATAATGTAGTTCCCATCACAATTGATGGAAATGAGCTCAATGTTGCTGTCGGAAATCCTGCGGACTTTGATGCTTTAGATAATTTAAGCCATGTGATCCAACGCACCATAAACCCTATGGTTGCACTTCCTAAAGACATTGAAATTGCAATCAACAACAATTATGATGTTGGTGCCGAGGCGGAAATGGAAGGGTTCTTCGGTGACCTTGCTGGGGCTGATTTGGGTGATGCTCAAATTGGCGACGACGCAGCAGGTGCAAGTAAAGAGGATGCCCCTATTATTAAGTATGTTCGTTTACTTATAACCGAGGCAATGGATAGACGGGCTTCAGATATTCACCTGGAACCAATGGAAAAAGAATTTCGTGTCAGATATCGAATAGATGGTGTTCTGCACAAAATGGAGAGTCCCCCAAAGAGACTTCAACCTGCGATTGTTTCCAGAATCAAGCTGATGGCAGATATTAACATTGCGGAGAAAAGAGTCCCACTTGATGGCCGAATAAACATTAAGACTCCGCAAAAAGAAATCGATCTTCGTGTTTCAACAGTGCCAGCCGCTTACGGTGAAAGTATTGTCATGCGTATTCTTGACAAAGAGAGTCTTAAGCTAGGTCTCCCTCAATTAGGATTTTTCAGTGATGACCAAGCAAACTTTGAGCATGTAATTGGTATGCCAGATGGTATTTTTCTAGTAACCGGCCCTACCGGTTCAGGTAAATCAACGACTCTATATACCGCGCTCAACTGCATCAATAAACCGGATAAAAAGATCATCACGGTAGAAGATCCCGTCGAGTACGAGCTTACCGGAATCAATCAAGTTGGCGTAAAGACCGATATAGGGATGACCTTCTCAGCAGCTTTAAGAGCTATGCTTCGTCAAGCGCCCAACATTGTAATGGTAGGTGAAATTCGTGATATGGAAACTGCCGAGATTGCAGTTAATGCCTCTTTAACAGGACATATGGTATTTAGTACTCTCCACACGAATGATGCGACAAGCTCTGTCACCCGTCTCGTTGACATTGGCATTAAGCCATTCCTCGTTTCAGCAGCTCTTAGGGCAGCCCTAGCACAACGTCTTGTTCGAAGAATTTGTAAAAAATGCACAGAACCCACAACCCCTGATATCAGTGATTTAAGAGCCATTGGTATAATGGAAAACGACACAGATAATGCGAACTTCCAAATAGGAACAGGTTGCGATAATTGCAGCGGTAATGGCTTTAGAGGACGAATGGGTGTATTTGAAATTTTCATGGTTAATGAAGAAATGGAACGCATGATTTACGAAGGCTACAGCCTTGTTGATATTCGGAAAAAAGCAAAAGAACTGGGAATGAAAACGATGCGCGAAGATGGCATTAGAAAAGTTCTTGCTGGTCAGACAACCCCAAATGAAGTGCTACTCTCAACTGTAGCAGACGAATAGAGCCTATCATGTTTAAAGAACACAATTCCACTATTTATGAACTATTCCTCGATCTCGAAGGAATTGATTTAGACAAAATTGACGAACTTGAAGAGAATGCTCGTGAAAATGGCGAAGCGTTGGCAGACTTACTTGTTGAAGAAGGCATCGTAACCATTGATCAATTAATGCAACTAATCGCAGAATATCTAAATTACGATTATAGCGACACGGTCCCCGAAGAACTTGATCCAGAAATGATGCTTTCCCTGGACGAAGAAATAGCAAAAATGTACGGCGTAGTGCCCTATACTTTTGATCAAAGTTCAATGACTCTAATGGCGGTAGATCCATTCAACTTCGCCATTATTGACGATCTTGCATTCAAACTTCAAAAAGACATTGTTCTTATTGTTGCTGATCCAAATAAAATCCAGGCCTTACTCGTTAATACTTATGGTAGCGATACAGCTGATGCGGCTGGTTTATTAGATGAAATCGGCGGAGAGGATTTTGAAGAAGACGATGAAAATGACATCGAAAATATGGCGAACCAAACGCCTATTATTAAATTCGTCAACCTTGTGTTACAACAAGCCATTCGAGATAAAGCCTCTGATATTCACTTTGAACCTTACAGTGACTCATTCCGCATAAGATATCGTATTGATGGATCACTCTATGAAATGGCTCCACCGCCTAAGAATCTAACGATTCCTATCATTTCTCGATTAAAAGTAATTGCAAATTTAAATATTACAGAGCGTAGAATTCCTCAAGATGGTAGGATTAAAATGACTATCGCCGGTCATCCTGTTGACCTTCGTGTGTCATCACTTCCAACTCAATTTGGAGAAAGTGTGGTTCTTCGTGTACTCGACAAAGGGGCTACAACACTAGATCTAGATAAACTTAATGTCCCTGAAGATATTTCAACCGGGATCAGAGCAGCCGTAAGAAGGCCGAATGGTATTTTCATTGTCACCGGCCCTACCGGATCAGGTAAAACAACAACACTTTATAGTGCCTTAAAAGAAGTAAACACGATTGATACGAAAATTCTGACAGCAGAAGATCCCATCGAGTATGAAATCGAAGGTCTTGTGCAAATTGGAATTAACCACTCTGTCGGTCTTGATTTCCCTCGCGTTCTTCGAGCCTTCCTTCGTCAAGACCCTGACAAAATAATGGTAGGGGAGATTCGTGACATCGAAACCGCTAAAATTGCGGTGCAAGCATCTCTTACCGGTCACGTTGTTCTAAGTACACTTCACACAAATGACGCATCTGGTGCCGTTACACGTTTAGTCGACATGGGGCTAGAGCCTTTCCTTATTGCATCTGCGCTCGAATTGGTTCTAGCACAGAGACTCGTTCGGCGAATATGTAAAGGTTGCTCAACTTCATACGACCCCGACCAAGAATTACTAGAAAAACTTGAACTCGAAGCGGCTGACATCGCAAACAATACATTCTATTTTGGAACTGGCTGTGATAAATGTAGTAAAACGGGCTATAAGGGCCGTGTTGGTTTATTTGAAATGATTGCAGTCAACGATGCCTTTCGAGAACTCATTACAAGCAAGGCTCCAACACTTGTCATGAAACAAAAGGCCATCGAGATAGGAATGAGACCCTTACGTGAAGATGGCATTAAAGCCATGTTCAACGGATTCACCACTTTAGAAGAAGTCCTAAAATACACTTAAAAAACAAACCTCTATAAGGAAAGACTATGGCAACGTTTAAATATACGGCAATTGACCAAACTGGGACTGAAAAAAGCGGGACAGTTGAGGCTGGAAGTAAAGATGAAGCATCCGAGCAGATCGCAGGTATGGGTTTAATGCCAACTGAGGTTAAAAAAACAAAGGATAAAAAGAAGGCCCAAGCAAAAGCCGGTGCTCCAAAAAAATCCCTTTTTGGCCCTGGTAAAGTCGGCCAAGAATCCATCACTGGTTTCACACGTCAAATTTCGACCCTACTTCAAGCACAACTCCCTTTATTGCGCTGTTTACAGTTAATGCAAAAACAAGAAAAAAATCCTGCATTAAAAGTGATCATTGAAGATCTTGTTGATAATGTTCAAACGGGTAATAATTTATCCGAAGGTTTAGCCATGCACCCTAAAGCATTTGATCGACTCTTTGTTAATATGACTAAGGCAGGTGAAGCTGGTGGTATCCTCGAACAAGTACTTACGAGTCTTGCCAATTTCATGGAAAAATCACTTAGAACAAAGAAAAAAGTGAAATCAGCAATGGTATATCCTGTCGTGGTAATGGGCGTAGCCGTTCTTATCGTAGTCATGCTGATGATCGTAGTAGTTCCAAAATTTCAAGGGATTTTTGAAGACATGCTCAAAGGACAACCGCTTCCCGGTCCAACACAAATCGTGGTGTCGCTCAGTGAATTCATTCAACACCAATTCCTACTCATCGTCATAGGAGGTTTTGTGATGTGGATTGGAAGCAAACTAATTAAAAAAACAGCATTCGGAGTTAAAGCCTCAGATTGGCTGTCAATAAACGTTCCAAAAGTTGGTGACATGGTTCGAGTTGGGGCTATTTCTAGATTTGCAAGAACGTTTGGAACACTATTAAGTAGTGGAGTCCCAATCCTTCAAGCATTGACCATTACCGGCGATACAATGGGAAATCAATTTTTCGCAAAAGCAATTTCAAATGTACACGACAGTGTTCGTGATGGTGAACCTTTAGCTGTCCAAATGGAACGTGAAACTATTTTTCCATTAATGGTCGCGAGTATGATTGAAATCGGCGAAGAAACAGGTCAACTTCCAGAGATGCTTGGCCGTGTTGCCGATACATACGATGAAGAACTTGATAACGCAGTTGGAGCGATGACTTCGATCATCGAACCAATAATGATCGTATTCCTTGCGGTCGTAGTTGGTTTTATTGTAATCGCACTCTTCCTCCCAATTGTAGCGATTATCGAAGGTTTATCTTCGTAATCATCCTCGGGGCAAGCCCACGAGGCATTCAAGATTACTTAATACCTGAAGTTTATAAATGGCGAAGCAAGCTTCGAGGTATTCCTCATCCTGAAGCGAATAAAAAAAGTTTATTTAAAACAGCAGCACAACCTTGTGCCCTATTTCAAATAAGCATCTACGAATATCAATTGGCCGATATTTAAACCGATGCTGAGTTCTGTTTTTGAATTAATAATTAAGACAATAGATTCTGCGAACTTATTGCGTTCTACTACCTTTATTTTATTTCCAGGTCTCAATGAGTGCTTATCTATAAATTGTAAAAATTCTGCTGTTTGACTAGAAATACGAGAGACAGAAAACTCTTTATTAATATCACAGCTGACTAAGTTATGTAATCTCGGGTCATCATAATTACCCTCTGCAGTCGGAATAGGTGAACCATGAGGATCCCTTGCAGGATAACCTAAAAATGCATCTAACTTATCTAACACTAAATCAGAAACCGCATGTTCCAATCGTTCGGCTTCACAATGAACCTCAGACCAATCCAACTGTAAGGTTTTCACAAGGAACACCTCGATCAATCTGTGTTTTCTTAACGTGAACAACGCCAATTTATTCCCTTTGTCAGTCAGGGAAACTCCTTTTCTGGGTTTATAGATAAGATAACCTTGCTCAGATAAAGATTTTACCATCGTAGTCACTGTTCCTGAAACAACATTCAATGCTTTAGAAACCTTTCCCATCGGAACAAATTCAAGTTGCCCCTTATGTTGCTCCAGGAAAATTTGTTTTATGTAATCCTCTACCGTATCAGTTGCCATGCTTAATACTTTCTATAAAACGGGGAAAAAGCAACGCTTCAAAAACGAAACACTACTCACTTTTTCAATAACGGTTATCGTTTCTGAGCCGAAAGTACAGTGTTAAATCCTTCTGCTTAGCTACTTGAAAACTGACAAACCTAGTCGTCGATGAAATTGTTGTTGCGCCCTAACTCTCATTGGCTACTACAATCAAACTTCCTAGCGTTCGCTTTAGATTCGACAGCACAACCTTATTTCAAAATAAATCCATGTAAAAACGCCACCAAGTCGGTTTCGATTAAATCAGTTTTTAACTGACTTTTAAACTATTTTTATATATCGTAATCAGCCACTTATAAAATAAAGGATCTTTAATATTTGTTCATTAGTTATGGAAAACGATACATCAATGCAGAAAATGTTTCTCTCAATAATGGTAATTGCAGCTTTTTTGCTCTACATGCAATATCGCAATTTCCAAAGAAAAGGTAAAAATGAAATTGATAAATTGAAAAATTCCTCCCAAAAGCTTCGTGAAGCTTATGAAGAACTCGAAAGGGATAGAAATGCTTCTGAAATAGAAAATTTCTGGGAAGAAGATAAAAACGATCAATTGAAAAAATAACAAATTTTCCAGCATGGAACTACCGCCATCACTTAAAGTTGAGTATCCATTCGAAAGTAATTCATTAGAACTTGCAGGAACTAAAATGAATTACGTCGATGAGGGAAACGGGCATCCAATAATAATGCTACATGGAAACCCCACATGGTCTTTTTATTACCGTAATGTAATCAAGCAATTGCGAGGACAATTCCGATGCATTGTACCTGATCACATCGGCTGTGGATTATCCGAGAAGCCACAATTATACAATTATTCCCTCAGTCAAAGAATCAAAGATGTACAATCCTTAATCGACCATTTGAAAATTGAACATTTCCACCTCA
Organism: uncultured Opitutales bacterium; assembly: GCA_963924785.1. Lineage (GTDB taxonomy): Bacteria > Verrucomicrobiota > Verrucomicrobiia > Opitutales > CAJWYM01 > CAWUTK01. The sequence continues at coordinate 1,061 of CAWUTK010000270.1, read as the reverse complement.
TTGTTCATGACTGGGGAGGTGCCATTGGTAGTGGCCTAGCGATACAAAACCTTTCAAAGGTTAAAAAAATCGTTATATTAAACACAGGTGCATTCTTATCAAAAAACATCCCAAAAAGAATATCTATTTGTAAATTACCCCTCATTGGAGAATTCATCGTTCGAAGATTTAATGCCTTTGCCTACCCTGCCACATACATGGCAACGGCAAAAGGGTTAACCAAAAATGCAAAAAAAGGTTTATTATTCCCTTATGACAATTGGAATAACCGAATCGCAATATCCCGCTTTGTTGAAGACATTCCACTCAAAAAACGACACCCCTCTTACAACAAGTTAAAGGAAATAGACGAAAATCTTCATTTATTAAAAAACAACCCCATGGCAATATTTTGGGGAATGAGAGATTTTTGCTTTGATAAATCTTTTCTACGAGAATGGAAAAAACGCTTCCCACAAGCGACAAGCACTCAATTCGAAAAATCAGGACACTATATCCTTGAAGATGAAAGAGATAAGATTAACAAAAAAATCTTGGACTTCATGAATAAATGTTCATCTACAAATTTATGTTGATTTCACTGAATAAAACCACAATTTCTTAACCTACACCGAAATACTCCCCAAAAACCAACTTCATGTCAGATAATAACACATCCGTCGTCCGCGAACTAACAGTGCAAAGCAAGCTAGGAATACATGCTAGGCCTGCCGCTATGATAGTACGAATTGCGAACAAATTCTCTTGTGACGTCTGGATTGACAAAGACGGCGAAGAAGTGAACGGAAAAAGCATCATGGGTGTTATGATGCTAGCAGCTGGAAACGGTTCTGTTTTAAAATTCACCGTTGATGGAGAAGAAGCGAATACTTTGCTTGATGAAATGGAAGGTCTCTTTAGCCGTAATTTCGAAGAGTAGGCGAACGGTGTTCGCTTTTCACTTGAGATATTGGAGCTGAAGGGGAAGCAGGAGCTGCATGGCATGGTCCCATGAAGTTGGTTTTATTAGTTGGGACCTAAGCCATCTAATGAATTGTAAACTTCGTTGTGTGGCAAAATCA
>CAWUTK010000269.1:0-12409 GCA_963924785.1 uncultured Opitutales bacterium | reverse complement strand
AAATTATACTTTTCAGGGTTCGAACAATTTTCGTAGGACTATACGTTGGAACAGATTGAATTAAAAAGTGTGTATGATCACGATCAGTCCCTATCTCCAAGAAATGAATTTCATAACGCTTACTGATCTCACAACAAATCCATTTCAAGCACTCATCCACCTTATTATTGAAAACCACTCGTCTATATTTTGCTGAACAAACTAAATGATAGAGCAATACCGATACATTATGACTTTTATGGATATAGCGACTTTTAACTTCTTCTTCTGGCACAGAACAAGTCTCTCAACTTTCTCTTACGAAGCAAGCTTCGAGGTATTCCTCATCCTGAAGTGAATAAAAGTTCTTGTTATTGATGGTGCTGTCGTCATGCGAAAGATGATAACTTCGATTCTTAACCAAGACGATGAAATTGAGGTAATGAACACCGCAGTCAATGGGAAAGATGCCTTAGACATATTAAAACTTTCGATTCCAGACATTATCACTTGTGATGTTGAAATGCCAATAATGGATGGCGTGACAACAGTTAAAGAAATCAGAAAAATAAACAAAAAAATCCCGATCATCATGTACAGCATGCTCACGACTAAGAGTGCAAGTGTGACAATGGATGCGATGGCAGCAGGCGCAACGGACTATGTCACAAAACCTGCCAACGTTAGTAGCGTCCTCGAAGGATTTGAAAAATTACGAAATGAGCTCGTCCCTAAAATAAAAGGCCTCGTTAAATACTGTGGTTAAGCTGCACTTAGAAATGAGATCATCAAGTCACTGCCCCCACTTAACACACTCGCAATAAATTCACCAACAACATCAACGAAAGCCATCAGTCTCGTTTGCATTGGCTCTTCGACCGGTGGCCCGAATGCATTAAATAAAATCTTTAGAACATTCCCCAAAGACTTCCCGGTTCCAATCGTCATTACACAACACATGCCCGAAATGTTCACTGAACTTCTAGCTAAACGACTCGATACGATAAGTAACATTCATGTCATGGAAGGGGAAAATGGGCAAAAGGTAAAGGCGGGAGAAGCCTATATCGCTCGCGGCGGGATGCACATGGAAATCGTAGACCGACGAGGGGATTTAGTTTTAAAAACCCACAATGGACCCAAAGAAAACGCTTGTCGCCCCTCAGTGGATGTCTTGTTTCGAAGCGTAGCAAAATGCAGAGGAGATAGTTGCCTAAGTGTTATACTGACAGGAATGGGTAAAGATGGGTTTAAAGGAACGGAAGCTATCCGTGAAAAAGGCGGGCAAGTCATTGCACAAGATGAAGCAAGCAGCGTGGTCTGGGGGATGCCCGGTTATGTTGTTAAAGGGGGCCTCGCACATGCAGAGTTTCCACTCCTCAGGATAACAGAGGGAATTGTTAAACGCGTAACTCAGAAACGTTAACAATGGCTGTTTCAGATAAAGATTTTGATCGCGTCAGCAAGTGGATTAGGGAACGAACTGCAGTAGACCTAACTAAAGGGCACAGCTTATTTAGTTGAAAACCCGCTGAATCCGATCATTCGGAAGTATAAATTAAAAGATCTTGCAGCATTAATCACTGCCATTGAAAAAAGTTTTAACCCAAATAAAGAACTCATTGATGATGTCATTGATGCAATGACCACGCATGAAACATCCTTCTTTCGAGACCGAAACCCATTTGAATTCATGGAAGAAACATTCTTTCCTAATTTATTAAAAGAACCCCCGGCGAGAAAACGACTGGGCATTTGGTCTGCGGCTTGTTCATCCGGACAAGAAATATATTCCATCTCAATGATCATCCATCAACTCTTCCCTGATTTACTTAAATGGGATCTAGACTTTCATGCAACGGATATTTCAGAACCTGTATTAAATAAAGCCAGAAAGGGCAGTTACTCTCAACTTGAGGTAAACAGAGGTCTTCCAATGTCCTACCTCATTCGATATTTCTCACAAGGCGAAGATAACAGTTGGAATATAAAGGAAAAAATCAAGGATTCTGTCGAATTCTCAGCAGTTAATTTAATTGAACCTTGGCCCAATTGGGCCCCCTTTCAAGTTATATTTATGAGAAATGTTCTCATTTATTTCGATGTCCCAACAAAGAAGAAGATTTTAAATAAAATAAAAGCCTACTTGCACACTGGCGGTATTTTATTTTTAGGTGCAGCAGAATCCACCTTAAACCTTGATCCAGACTGGGAAGTAATCCGAGAGGGCAAATCAACAATGTATCGACTCAAGGATCTTAAAAAACCTCATGCATGAGTAAACGGATTTTAACAATCGATGATGCAACAAATTTGCGAAAAAGGGTTAAATTCATCCTTGAGTCAGTGGGGTATGAAGTAATTGAAGCTGAATGCGGAGAAGTCGCTGTAGCCTTTATGCAAAAAGAAACCGTGGACTTGATTCTTTGTGATATCAATATGCCAGGAATTGATGGATTTGAAACAACCCGTCAAATTAAAGCTCTTCCAAATGGATCAGGAGTCCCCATACTCCAATTAACAACTGAAACTGATCCGGCAACAAAAGCTTCCGGTAGAGCTTCAGGGGGTATTGGCTGGATAATGAAACCTTTTAAACCTGAAACCTTAATCGAAGTTGCGAATAAAACTCTCGCAAAGGATTAGCCATCCCATAGTGCATCAATAATAATAGCACTTACTCAAAACCACTATGCACTGAAAGTGCATAGGTTGAAAACGGGCTGAAAGTCCGATAAACACAATCATTGTTCTAACGTTAAAGCCATCACTAGGAAACTATTACCGCTGAAAAACTCACTCGCGCCCGCTCTGCTCGAGACGCAGGGACGCAGAGGCTTGGAGTTTCAATTTATCATTTTAAGGAGTTTCGACTTCTACATTAAACCTTTTGCTAACATCCTCTCTGCGACTTTGCACCTCTAGTCAAAAGGGCGCGAGTTATTTAAACGACAATATCACCCTATCATCAAGAACTAGACTAAAGAAGTAAACTCTTGCACTAAAGTGCATAGTTTTCACTACCGGACTGAGACAATAAAGCCTAATGAAGGCTAATTTCAGGCATAGCATCAATGGAAAACGAACCTACTAAAAAATCATCGACGATTAAGTTATGGTTATTATCTAAGGTAAGTTCGTACATACGAATAGGTGACTCAATCATATGCTTTTCTTCAACCTTAGATGTCATCACAGAACCATCCATTAGCAAATACGTTTCCATATCGACAGTAACATCCTTTGCCATCGTTGGGTAAAAAGTTTTCTTAGTCGACAGCTTCGTCTGGTACTGAATATCGATTCCTCGCCTTAAACGTTTCTGCAAACTGATAAAGTTATTACCTAGTACAACTAGGTCTTTACCCGCAGCAGAAACCCCATAAGCGACATCGGTACTCCGTTGATGAAAACCATCTAAAACGACACGAGCTATTTCATCTTCCTTTAATCCCATGACACGTATTTCATGAAGATTTCCATCCTTTCCAAACAAAGTGAAACTTGACGCGATTTCGGAATTGTCAATTCGGCAATAAACTAAGGTTTCTGGATGGCAACGCATCTCACACGTTCCAACTCTCAATGAGACAGAACTGTTTTTAAAAGAGGAATCAATCTGCTCAATGACGGCTAATCCAACCTCACCTTCACCCACTCCGCACAATAAAGAATCCCCTTCTTTCACATCTGCGATCGGAATTGGATTAAACTCTTCATCGTAAACAACACTTTCTTCAGAAATCATTGGCCGAAGACAATTCAAACGAGGAAATGTCGTTAAATTCGAAGCCTCAACTTTTTTCTTTTTTTGGGTCATCGCTTGTAATAATATCTAATATCAAAATGATTTTATGAATTAACCCTACCTTGATAAGATTTGTCACTTGTATTCACTTTTATTTTGTCACCAAATTTAATAAACAGCGGCACATTGACGACAAGTCCGCTGCTGGTAGTCACAGGTTTCTGAACCTTACTCGCAGTATCCCCACGAATTGCTTCAGGGGACTCAACTACCTCCATATCGATTGATGCAGGTAGCTGAACCTGCATAGCGACGTCATCAATAAAAAGAATATCATATTCAACCCCTTCCACCATAAACTCTTTCGCCTCTTCGACTAATTCTACCGTAAGAATCGTGTCATCAAAGGTCTCAACATCCATGAAGTGATATCCTTCTGGATCCACATAGCTATACTCCAATCGTTTATTATCAGTATGCATGAACTCCACATTATCCGTAGACCGAAATTTAGTAGTGGTAGTAGAACCAGCATCCATATTTCTCAATGTAGTTTGGACAAATCCAGCCTGACGACCTTGGGTTCGGTGCAACATCTCTAGCACAAGATGTGGCATTCCTTGATACTTAATTACTTTTCCTTTTCTAATATCTGTTGGTGATGGCATTTCTATTTTATTTTAAGTTAAAACAAGGGCTTTACAGTATACCCTCAATTATGTAAAAACATTTTTCAAACTTAACTATGAAACAAAGAACTATTTTAAGAGAAGTCAGCCTCAACGGTAAGTCATTACATACTGGGGAACAAGTAAATTTAACCCTTAAACCGGCACCAGAAGATACAGGGGTGGTTTTTCGCTGTATGTCCGCATACGGAACACCTGAAATCAAGCCATCAGTTGATAAGGTAAGCGAAGTTGTTCGGGCCACAACTATTTCTGACGGGAATAACAAAATACATACGATTGAGCATATACTAAGTGCACTCCATGGCTGTGGTGTAGATAATGTATTTGTTGAAATGGACGCTAGTGAACCTCCCATTCTGGACGGTTCCGCCAAATTGTTCGTAAAGCTCATCACCGAAGCAGAACCCGTTGAACAAAAAAAAGATAGAGAATATTTCGTGGTAAAAGAAACCGTTTCGGTCATCGATGGAGATCGTTCAATCATCGCCCTTCCTTACGACGGATTTCGAATAACCTGCACCTCCACTGATGATAGAGGCGTTCATACTCAACATCTTACACTAGACATCGATCCGGAAACCTATATTTCACAAATTGCAGACGCCAGAACTTTTGCCATTTATGAAGATATCGAAGAGCTGATTAAAATTGGTAAAGTTAAGGGGGGTAGTCTCGACAGCGCGATTGTGATTAAAGGCGATAAAATCATATCAAAAGAGCCGCTTCGTTTTAAAGATGAATTTGTTCGGCATAAAATGCTCGATATTATTGGTGATTTAATGCTTCTCCAAAAACCAATCAGAGGGCATATTATTGCGGTTAAAACAGGCCATGCCTTAAATGCGAAGCTTTCAGCCGCCCTCCAAGAAACCCATTCAGATAAAAAAGCTAAGGAGGTAAAACAAGCTCCGAAAAAAGCCGTCAGTAGTGATGATACCAGTCTTGATATAAGAGGAATCCTAGACACTATCCCCCATCGTTATCCATTTGTGATGATCGATCGTATTTTGGAATTCAAAAATAAAGATGAACTCATCGCACTAAAAAATGTGACATTTAACGAACCCTATTTCAATGGTCACTTCCCTGGACAACCAGTCATGCCTGGCGTTCTCCAAGTAGAAGCTATGGCTCAAGCTGCCGGGATACTAATGATGAGAAGGGTCAATTCCGGCAACAAAATCGCCTTTTTTATGAGTTGCGACAAAGTGAAGTTTAGGAAAACGGTTGAACCCGGTGACCAATTAGAAATCCATGTGAAAATAATAAAAACAAGAGGTGATAAATTAGCCGTTGCCGAAGGCAAATGCTATGTTGACGGTAAAGTTGTTTCCAACGCCGAACTCATGTTCACCTTAATGGATAATTGAGTAATTGTTAATTATTAATGGTTAATGGTTAATGGTTAGTGTAAAAACGAATTAATAGTACCATAGCAATTACCCTGCCTCCTCATTAACAATTAATCATTAACAACTTACCATTATAACAAAATGTCCTGGTCTCTTTATCTAGCGTTAAAGCAGCTTTTTCCATCGAAAAAGTTTTTCTCATTTTTCGGACTGGTTTCAATCCTTGGCGTTATGCTTGGGGTTATGGTGCTCATTATAGTATTGAGCGTAATGAATGGTTTTGGACAACAATTTCGCGAGAAAATGGTGGCAACAAATGGAGATCTTCGCATTGAAACGGGTCAAATAATAGCCAATTGGAAACCCTTAATTAAACAGTTAGAGAAAAACGATCAAATCCACGCAATAACGCCTTATGCTCACGGAGTTGTCATGCTACAGCACGATAACATTCCAGTATTCCCCATGATCAAAGGGATTGATCCTGTGACAGAGCCCAAGGTTTTACCAATAGAGGAATTTCTACAAGGTTGTACCATTGACGATCTTCAAGACGATACTGTTTTACTCAGTAGTTCTCTCGCACATCAAATAGGGGCATCAAAGGGCTCCATTGTAAATATTTACACACCCCTTATGCTTGAACGAATGACTCGAGATGAAGTCTTACTCCCACGCGAAGTCACCGTCTGCGGAATTTACGAAACGGGTCACAGTAAAGTAGACGGAAATACAGTCATTTGCACCCTTCGCCTCATGCAAGAACTTTATGGCATGGGTAAAGGGATTCACGGCCTAACGGTCAAAATCACACCAGAGGCGCAACTAGAAGCAGTCAGCGAGCACTTAAATGAAACACTCCCCTATCCTCTTCGATCCCTAACATGGCTTGAAACAAACAGTGATTTCCTATTCATTCTTCAAGTCGAAAAAACAATGATGTTATTCATCATCGCCTTCATAATACTCGTCGCATCGTTCTCTATTGCAATAACGCTGATGATGTCTGTCATTCGAAAAACACGTGAAATTGGACTACTCGTTTCCTTCGGTGGACAACAATGGCACATAGCGCTCAGTTACTGCCTGCAAGGCATTATCATCGGAGTCACTGGGACGTTCCTTGGCGTTTGTTCAGCCGTGGTAATATTAAACTTCAGACAACCGCTGATTGAAGCCATAATAAAGATAACTCAACATCAGAATGCATTTTTAGTACACTATGGATTCGTAGAGATCCCTGTTCATTACGAACTCAAAGATTTCATTATCATTATCAGCTTCTCCATAATCACTTCGACCCTCGCTGGGCTCATACCCGCATGGAAAGCTGCACAAATGAATCCTGCAGACGCGTTAAGAGCTGAAGGCTAATAAAAAATCAAAAGGTAGAATCTCATAAAGAAAACTCGTTTGGGGAATAAGGAACTTAGGAAATAAAGAATGAACCTAAATTAGGCAGTAGGCTATAGGGATTTAGGCTGCTAGGTTCATAACCAAATACTTACAACAGTGTTCGTTTTCGCCTTTCAGGCGAAAACAAAGAAACCCATAACTCATTGTCTTATAAACCTATAGCCTACAGACGAATCCCCTAACTACTTTTTTTAGAATGAACCCTCTTGCTCTTTATATTTCGACAGTTCATGAATGAACTATCCTTCCTACTTTCAGACCTTCCTTATTAAGCTAGAACTAAGAATACTTCAAATTCCACTCAATAGTTGCTTTAATTTTTTAAGTGCGTTGCCTCGGTGACTGATTGCGTTTTTTTCACCTGGAGTTAATTCCGCCATGGTTTTCGAAAACCCATTCGGCTTGAAGATAGGATCATAGCCAAAGCCGTTTTCACCTTTAGCATCAAAAACAATTTCTCCCTCACTCGTTCCTTCGCAAGCATGCAACTCTCCTTTGCCATTTAACATTACAAGGCTACAAACAAACCTAGCCGTGTAAGGTGATTGCTTATTCGCAGACTTCAATGCATTTAAAAGCTTCTTACAATTGTCGTCATCGGAGGCATTCTCTCCAGCATAACGAGCGGAACAAACGCCTGGTTCCCCTCCTAACACATTAACCATTAAACCACTATCATCTGCTAACACGTAACCATTAGGGTCTACCAACTGCGCAGCTAATGCCTTTGCCTTAAGCAAAGCATTCCCGTTAAAAGTGTTCTCTGTTTCATCAACATAAGGCATGCCATCTAGCTCACTCGCTGAATAAACGTTTAAATCATCACTCGAAAGAACCGCCTTGATCTCGTCTACTTTATGTTGATTATTTGTGGCAATATAAAGATTCATCTCTCAAGTATTTCTTTCAGTATCGCCAATGAAACAGGTTTCTGTACCAACTCATTCATTCCGGCTCGAATACATTTTTCTTTGAAATCCTCAGAATTATCAGCCGTCAAAGCAATCATTCTCACTGAGGCCTTTGCTTGGTCATCCTGCCCTCTAATCGCTTGAGCAGACTCAATGCCATCCATGTCTGGCTTAACCGCCATCAGAATGTGTGAATATTGATTTTTCATCGCTAATGCTAAAGCGTCCTTTCCATTAGTGGCGACATCTGCCTCAAAGCCTAAACCAACAATCAGGCTTTTTAGTATCTTTTGGTTACTGATATCGTCGTCCGCAATCAACACCTTCACTGTTTGAACATCAGAATCAAAAACTTTTGATGACTCAATTTTATTCATTTCCAACGGGATCGTTATCGTAAATTTAGAGCCACCACTTTTGCGTATTTCAGCCTTTATTCTTCCTCCCATCAACGCCAATAATTGCTTAGTTATAGCTAACCCTAACCCTGTTCCATCATAATTTCGTGTTGAGGATAAATCAGCCTGAACAAACTCCTTAAAAATATCTTTGAGAACACCCTCATTTAAACCAATCCCCGTATCTTCAATGGTAAAAACAAACTCACCTTTTTCATTTTGGTTAATCAACAAAGAAACAAAACCGCTTTCAGTGAATTTTATCGCATTCTCAAGCACTTTTAATAAAGCTTGCTGAATTCGAGACGAATCGCCAACGACCATATCATCTTGATCAGTTGCATAAATATACTTTAAAGCCAACCCTTTCTGCTCCGCATTTTTCCTCAATGAACCTATTGTCTCATCAACCAGTACGTTCAAATAAAAAGAGGAAAGGTCGAGTTTGAGTTCCCCTGAATCAATCATAGAAAAATCAAAAATATCATTCACTATTTTCATTAACGACTTCCCTGATTCATTAATAATCTCAACAGAATCTCTTTGATCACTCGTTAATTCTTCATCCATTAATAACAAATCAGCCATACCAAGAACTCCGTTCATTGGTGTTCGAATCTCATGGCTCATATTTGAAATAAACCTAGCTTTTGTGAGTGAAGCAGTCTCAGCCGCTTCTTTGGAAGCAATTAACTCCGATTCAGCCTTTTTGCGAAGCGTAATATCTTCAGTAATCCCCATTAAATGAGTCACCCTATTATTCTTGCCATACACTGGGTAGAAACACGAGCCAAAGGCCATAACCTTCCCATCAATGTTAACCGTAAAATCAAAAGTGGAACCTTCGCCTTTAGCGGCTTTGTGAAAAAGCAGTTTAATTTTCTCTCGCTCCGAAAAATCTGGCACATCAAAATAACTTAACCCGCAGATGTCCCCTTGATTCGTTACACCCATCATATCTAGACCAGCCTGATTCATTGACATCAACCGCCCTTTCAAATCGATTTCATGAATACAAACAGGGGCACTTTCAACGAGAGCCCTTAAACGATTTTCACTAACAGAAAGTTCATCCGTCTTTTCATCAACCAGTTTCATTACCCGGCTAGTCTCTCCCGATATTATAAGTAAAAAAACACCTGAAAAACTAGCGAATGCCAATCCTCCGGCTAAAACAAGCCATTCAGACCAGCCCGATTTAGCCAGAGGATAATCTCCGGAAGAATAATAACTGACATCCCAACTTTTCTGCCCAACAATAACCGACTTATGAAATTGAAAATCATTCGATTTGCAGTTTCCCGAATGAGTTTCATACAACAAACCCGACTGACCTCCATGAAAAACAGTCTTTATCTTAAACTCAATATCATTTGATTTGAACGGAAGGATCATATTCTCCAAAAACTTGGGGACATTAAAAACACCAACAGTGAATCCCATTATCGCTGACCGACGATTCTCGATCGTATCTATAAGCATTCCCTTTTTATAAACAGGGCAAAAAATCAAAAACCCTTTACTTCTCCCCTGTTCTTGTATCAGGTCAATCGGAGCGGTTGCTATTGCTTCCCCGGTGTCACGTGCCTTAATTATGGCTTCATACCGTATGGGATTGGAAGCCACATCAAATCCCACTGCTTTTTCATTCGATTCATTCGGTTCAATATATAAAACAGGCACATGAAACTCTCTAATTGCAACTGGCTTAATTTTTCCATCTGCGCCCTTTTCCACTACCCGATAATTAGTATACCCTTCTTTCGTCGTGTTCTTTTCGAAATCACTTAACTCTTCGCCTAAAACATATGGATTCCAGTAAAGGGAAAGCAATGAAGGAAATTTAGCCAAAGAACTTTTAACAAAGGTCCGAAACTCATTACGGTCGACATAAGAAGAACTGTCGTAAAAGTCACGAAGGCTATGTAAGACAGAAATATTGCCCACTAAACTAGATGTAAATTCTACATCTAACAGCTTCGCTTGATCAATAATTTCATTACGAAAGATCTCGTCTTCTTTTTCATGAGAATAAAAGAAAAACAAAACAGCAAAACAAAAAATCGCAATTATTGGAAATGCCGTATTATAAATCCGGCTGCGCCAAATACTTCTGGGTTCTCCCCATATAATCAAGATCAAAGGCACAAAGATAATAACACCCATTGTGTCGCCCCAATACCACGTGGTCCAAGAATAAAGCAAGTGATCACCAGCAACGATTCCATAAGAGTAAAGAATAACCAATCCAATTGAAGCGGAAAGAAGACAAGGAACCACACCACCCCAAATTGCAAATTTCAAAATATCAGCTCTGTCATCCAAGGCATTTGGGTAACCAATAGCAGAGTTTATTAAACTCGCTGAAACATAGGCTTGCAAAGCTCCCCCCATCGCGATCAATCCAGGTAAAAGTAGAGTGGATATAGAAGCATCGACTACGGAAAAACCACCGGTTACAAAAACATTTACTGCAAAATGCCCGAACCACACTCCTGGCCAAAGACGAGTTCCTCCCATCAACAATGCTGCAACGGCAACACCTGACGCAGGCCATATAGCAGTTGAAAAGCCAGGAGGTATGGCTAATAATAAACCCAGTCGACCCGTTACGAAATAAACGATCGCAACAATAGCTATCTGAAATAAATACTTTAGGGCAAATGACTGCATAGGGTTCATGTAGGAAACATCACTTTATAGCAAAACACAATCACTTTCATGCATTCACCCTACCGGAAACCGGGAAATATTCATAACCCAAAAAGGCCTTCTATGATTAAACGGTAAACCTTTTACTCATAAATCGAAAAATCAACCCCAATACTACCGTTCAAAGAAGAGGTATCTTTCTCTAAAAGAGATTCCTTCAGAGCGGACTCGCAAATCATCAATTTGTCTTTTGCTTTTGCGCGTTCCTCCTGAGACAAATAACCTTCTCTGTCAAGCATTTGAGAAAAATAAGAGATACTGTTCTCTAAGCTTTTTCGATCCTGAACTTGTTTTTGAGATAAACGTTTTTGATACCACTCTGCATCAATAGTCGCCTCTTTAGAAAAGAGTTCACGAACCTCTGGTGCATCAATCCCTTTTCCTTCAAAATCACCATGTGCCATAATATGCAACAAAGCCTTTAATGGTGGGCACGCAAGCTCGATAGAGCCATCTTCAAAGTACTGCTGAGCCACTCTTTTATGAGCTTCAACAATATTCATAATACTATCAACATAAACGGCTTCATCCTGTAATTCAGGCCTCAGCATTTCTTTAGAAAAAACCGTATTGGGATTAGTAAAGATACGACCAAGAACATGTCGTGAATATCGAGATGTAATACGATATCCTAAGCGAGAAGCTGGAATTATTTCGCCCTTGTATTCGAAATCCTCACATTTCTCCAAGTATTCGTTTTCGATCAAAAACTTCGGGTCTTGCTCCTCAGGTAATAAACGACACCAAATTTCTGGAATCAACAGACTCACGTCATGATCAACCTTGCAATCTGGACCGATATATCCAGCGGAAGTCATAAAACATGAGTATCCAGTGACTAAATAAGAAACAAGTGCATTGTTTAAGTCATGTATCGGTAAAAGTGCATTGAACGGTGCCTTTGTCAGAGCCCCTTCAGAACCAGCGCCAACAGTAGAAGGTGATTTTCCCGTAAGGCTTGCAATAAACTCCATAAAAAGTTCCGGCAATTCCATATAATGAATCGGATTAAAACAACACAAAGGTCGAACGCCATTCTCGACATCAGGCTGATTATTTCTTCGACCTGGTACCAACCCTCGAACAGGGAACAATATCGTTGGAGTATCAAACGCTTTTCTCCAAAGACGAGCCCCTGCACCGCCAATATAATAAGAACGGGGATCTACGTAATCAGGACGTTTCTGTAAATAGCGAGGAT
>CAWUTK010000268.1:0-6423 GCA_963924785.1 uncultured Opitutales bacterium | reverse complement strand
CACCACGGCGTATGAGTGCCTCCTTCGCTGAGCCTTTCTCAAGGCTTATCCGAAAAATTAGCCCCAATACGCTTATCAATAGCCGACTCTTTCTTGATGGCAGCAAAATGAGCACCATCTCAGAGAAGAATCTTGCCGCTCTTAAAAAACTCGACGTCGACTACCTCTCTTATGCCGATCGTGAAATTCCCTCCAGCAGTCCATGGGAAAATTGGGAGACCTGTATGACTCTCAATGGTTCATGGGGTTTCACCAAGGGAGATAATAAGTGGAAAACTCCGACTCATGTCATTCAGCAACTGTTTGAAGTCGTCAGTAAAAACGGCACGTTTCTGCTCAATGTCGGCCCAAGACCAGACGGTTCTTTCCCCACAGAATCTGTTGCTGTGCTCAAGCAAGTCGGTGACTGGCTCAAGCTGAACGGTGATGCCGTCTATGGAGCTAAACCTGTTTCCTTCAATATCGAGGGCACGCCCACTGCAGCATCCCTCCAACGCAAAGCTGACAAGGAAGCCCGCTTCGCCAAGCTCAATCGGCCCGCCCCTCACACCTCCCTCGAACGAGACTTCCCCTGGATCGCCACCCGCAAAGGGGACACGATTTTTATCGCGGTCTTTGATTGGCCCGCGGACAACGCCCTGGTCATTGAAAATTTTAGTGAAAAAATCACAGACGCCCGGCTTTCCTCGAATCCGGACGCCTCGCTGCAAACCCGCCTCGACGGAAAAACGCTCCGCATTTCCCTACCGCGTAACCCCGGTGGCGATCTGCCTCCCGTGATCCGCCTGTCGCTGAACGAAACGTTCGACAATAAATGATCCAAACCAAAAGAAAATAAATGAATTCACACAACAGAAAACACTTCGCTATTTTCATCTCGTTCCTTTTCGTCCTCACGGCCTTGGCTCTCGCCACCGGATGCGGTAGCCGGAACCAGACGCATGCAATCGCGGATGTGACGAAATCGGAAACGATCATACTAAAGAAAGAGGCTTCACAAGACGCCATCCACTACATAAACGTTGTGGGTAAAGGCACACTTGAGGGGACAGCTGAAATCGTCCTTTTTCATGATGACAAACCCTATAGGACGGAGAAACTATCAGGAACCTTTGATTTTCAATGGAGTGGAGAGTGGTATTCGGATTCTGCGACCATTGAATACAAGGTGATAATGTCGCCTCATTCTAAAAGAACGGCTTTGTATACGTCATCCGTAAAAAGCGGGAGCCTCAACCTGCAATACCATTTCAAGGACCATTAAAACGGCACGTGAAGTTATCGTCTGCCTCCCGTGATCCGCCTGTCGCTGAACGAAACGTTCGACAACAAATAATCCAAACCAAAAGAAAATAAATGAATTCACACAACAGAAAACACTTCGCTATTTTCATCTCGTTCCTTTTCGTCCTCACGGCCTCATTTCTGTTTGCCGAAGATCAGGCCCAAAAAGATGGACGCTCGGCGATGGAAAAAAAACTACAAACCATTTTTCTGCCAACGGTTGCGCTTAAACAGGTTTCTTTTCCTGAAGCGCTCGAGACGATCCGTAAGCAGTCCCGATTGTATGATCCCGAAGAGGATCCCGAGAAAAAGGACGTGAATTTCATTTTGAAAGGTGCCGCGGAGGCCGATCGGACAATTACATTGATGCTCACTAATGTCTCCCTCGGAGACGCGCTTCGCCTTCTGAGCAGTCTGGCCGGATATTCCATGAAAATCGAGAAGCAGGGTATTGTCTTCGAAACCGCTGAAAGAAATAACCAATAGGTGAACAAGCGGAGCGAGCCAACGCGCTAGCGAGCACGGCCATCCGTATTTACGCATTTAAATTTAATATGATGAAGAATTATTCTGCCTTTTTAATGACACTTCTTTTTGGAATGTGTTCTGTGACCGTTTATGCAGAGCGCCCTCAGGCGGTGAACTCGTTGAAACCAAACATCATTCTCTGTATGTCCGATGACCAAGGATGGGGGGATGTTGCGTATAATGGACATCCTGTGCTGCGGACGCCGCATCTCGACCAGATGTCGAAAGAGGGCATTCGCTTTGACCGATTCTATGCAACCTCACCTGTTTGTTCGCCTACTCGCGTGGCTTGCCTCACTGGGCGTCATCCTTGCAGGCAGGGTATTCCTTTTGCTAACGTTGGGAAACTTAAGGAAGAAGAAATTACTTTACCTGAGGTCCTTAAGGCACATGGCTATGTGACTGGGCATTTTGGAAAATGGCATCTGGGTTCGTTGACAACAAAGATTAAGGATGGGCATCGTGGCCGGCCCGGGAATTTCGCTACTTACTCTCCTCCATGGGAAAACGGATCAGACGAAACCTTCGTCGCGGAGTCGGGCGTAAACACCTATCATCACGAGGGAACTTATGAAGCGCTTGGAACTCATTACTGGACCGGTATGGATCAGATGGTGCCTGCAGAAGAAATATCTGGGGACGATTCCAAATTGATGATGAACCGAGCACTTGAATTTATGGAGAAAGCGGTGAATGCAGAGACTCCATTTCTTGCCGTGATCTGGTTTCATACGCCGCATCAACCGGTCGTTTCGGCTCCGCCTTACACGGACGGTTACGAAGAACATAAGGATTACTATGGTTGTCTCACTGCGATGGATGAGCAGATGGGGCGACTTCGGACAACGCTGAAATCCCTCGAGGTAGAGAATAACACCATGCTATGGTTTTGCTCGGACAATGGGCCAACTAAGGTTAAAAATAGCTACGGAAGTACAGGCGGGTTGAATGGCGGAAAACGATCTCTTTATGAGGGAGGTGTTCGTGTCCCAGGCCTTCTGATTTGGCCAAAGATGGTGGCGAAGCCTCGTGTCGTTTCGATGTCGTGTAGCACAAGTGATTATTTCCCCACCATCCTTGATATGTTGGGCCTTCAGCTTCCGGACAGGCCGTATGATGGAATTAGTCTGATGCCTTTGATTAAAGGCGAGATGACTGAACGACCAAAACCTTTGTTTTTTGAACACTGCTTTACGCAAAAATATGCCTTTGTCAGCGAGAACCCATATAATCAGACGGCTATGATCGATAACCGTTATAAGATTCTCAGTATTGACGGAGAGAAGACCTACAAGCTGTTTGATCTGGTGAAAGATCGCGGGGAGCGAAAGAATATTGCAGATCTACATCCGGAAACCGTCCAGAATATGTTGAAGGAGCTTAATGCATGGCGTCAGTCCGTGAAGGAAAGTGCAGAAGGCAAGGATTATGCTGAAAAGTGAAGTGAAGCCGTTCAGTATCAGTTTCCGGAAATAGCTAATTGGAATTCTTTAAGTTGCTTTAAATAAGCATGATACGAGTTATTAGAACTCTATCTTAAGGCTTTTTTTCGACAAATAACTAAATTTATTTGCAAAATTCACTCTTTTGGATTTAGTTTAATTAATCAAATGATCAAACTCTTAATTTTCTAAATAATGGCTATAGCAAATAAAACATTTCTACAAATCAGTCGCTTTGATCAAATTGTGGCAGATCTACGAGAAAGGATAAATTTACTTGAGTTTGCAATGGGTTCAAGAATTCCCAGTGAACGAAAGTTGGCCGAGGAATATCAGTGTTCTCAGGCTACTATGAATAAGGTTGTTTCTACGCTTATTTCTGAAGATCTATTGGAGCGAACTGAACAACGAGGGGCATTTGTTAAGGAGGTCGAACCTGATGACATCACTCTCATGGGATGGTTGGCTTCGGATGAATCTGGAAGGGATACCTGGAAAGGTCTTTTTGAAAATAGCGAGTCATTGTCAGATGCGAAGGCCAATGTTATTACACAGCTTTTACATCATAGCGAACTTCAAGAGATAATCATTCTCTTTGGGGGCAAAGGTGAGGCACCTGATGTGGCACAAGTTTCACGCAACTGGACGGGCCGCCTTTCAAGTTTAGGACTGCTCGAGAAATTAGAAGATAAGCTACCTACAGAGATTCTTGAAGACCATTTAACATGGGCCACTGAGAGCAAAGAGGGAATTCATCAGTTGAAATCTATTGATTACGGATTGGTGCCAATGCTCCTGTATATCAATTGCGATTTATTGGAACAATGTGGTTTGGATAGCACAAAAGATCCGAAGACTCTTAATGAGTTTATCGAGATGATTGAGCAGGTAAATCAGGTAGCAGTTAAAAATGAGAGGGGGGAATCTACTTATGGTTATTTAGCCCCGAACTTGAGCAATGAGTTTACGGGACAATGGTTTCTTCCATGGCTTTATGGGAAAGGGGGTAGCTTTTTGAATAAAGGGGGCCAGTTGGATTTGGCGGGAGATGAAGCTGTTGAGGCTCTTAGCTCTTATAGGGATTGCCTTAAAGCATCTCCCAGAAATATCTCTGCTTGGGATATAAGGAAACTGTTCGAAGACGGTCGCTCTGCTTTTTTAATTGATGGACCTAGGGGTGAGGATTTTTTTAAGGACAGTAAAAACAATATCCGAGTAGTAGCACTGCCGAAAGATCCACTAGGTAATTCTTCTTCGTTTAATGCCAATCATGCCTTAGCTTTGTTCTCTCAATCAAAAAATCAATCAAGTGGGATTAAGCTTATAGAGAAAATTTTAAGTGACAGTCAGCTAGCAGAATTGAACTACAGGAAAGAGGGTATTGTTCCGACACGTCGAAGCCTGCTCAAAGAAGAAATTTATAGTGAACCTTTTGCTAAGCTTGTTATTCAAGAAGCGCTTAATGGGCAACGTCCACCTTCCCACCTCCCATCATATCAGTTGGCCATAGGTCTTCTGGGGCATGCAGTCAGTCGTGTGCTAAATGAGGATGTTAATCCTGTCAGCGTTCTTAAAGAGACGGTTGCTAACATCCAATTTATACTGAACCAACCAGGCGTGTCTAAAATGTGAATACTGAAGTTATTACGGAGTTTATTCGCAATTCAGTGAGATCTTTTAAGAAATTTAATTAAACGAGAATACTAAACCAATTTAAATATGGATAAAGAAAACGAATCCAACCTCACACGTAGAAATTTTATTCAAAAGTTGGGTGCAGGGGCAGCGACATTCGGCGCTTTATCAATGACATCTTCTTTCGCAGATGATGGTCCACCAAGAGATGCCCAAGGAAATATTATTCCAGGCTTTGAAAAAGAAAAATATCCGATTTCAGAGGGTGGTGGTTGGAGGTCTGTTTCCGACAGGAAGATTAAAGTGGGTATTGCGGGTTATGGACTCTGTCGATTTGGAGGAGCCTTTTTCTATCAGAATCATCCAAACGTGGAAGTCGTTGCGGCGACAGATCTTGATGCCGGTCGTTGTGCCGCTTTGGCGAAAGCGGTGGGTGCTCCAAAAACGTATCCCTCTTGTGAGGAGATGATCAAAGACAAAAGTATTGAGGCGATTTATATTGCGACGGATGCGCCTAGTCATGCACGTTTGGCGACCATGGCTTTGCTACATGACAAGCATGTGGTGTCGGCTGTGCCGGCTGTTTTTGGCTTTGAAGCAGAAGGGGATGCTGAAGAATTATTTAATGCGGTCAAGAAAAGTGGCATGAAATATATGATGAACGAAACCTCGACTTTCCATGCCGATCTCTATGAGAAAAGAATGCAATATCAGGCGGGTGCATTAGGAAAGGTTATTTATTCTGAAGGGGAATATTATCATGACTTTGGTAAGGGATTGCCCGGCTATAACCCGAAAAATGGGAAGATAGATTTGATGGGCTGGAGGAGAGGATTGGTCCCAATGTGGTATCCAACACATTCGGCGGCTTATTATACGTCCATAACCGGTGGGCGTTTTACATCGGTTTCTTGTCTGGGGACGAAGAGCCTTTATGAGGAATTTCAGAAAGAGAATAACAGTTATCAAAACCCTTTTGGAACAGAAGTTGCGATGTATCGAACCAATGGGGGTGGTGTTTCGCGTATGGTTGTGGGTTGGGATGTGAAGGATGCTCATGGCGAAAAAGGGCGAGTGTATGGTCAGAAACCACACAATAAAAAAATCAACGGTAGTCGTCCGCCTTTACCACCATCTGTAGGCGGAAGAAGTCATGGAGGCGCACATGGACACCTAACAAATAATTTCATTGAATCTATTTTATTAGATAAGCAACCAATTGTGGGGATTAGTGATGCATTGAATATGACCTTGTCAGGTGTCATTGCCCACAAGTCGGCCCTTAAAGAGGGTGAGTGGATGGAGATCCCTCAGTATGAGCTATAGGCTTTCTCGGAGTGAATAGTGTAGAATTCTAAAAAGTAATATTATGGAAAATAAATTTATCAAAGTAGAGCGGTCGCTGACAGATATGTTCGACGACGAATATATCCGTTCGGCCTGTGCCGCTTGTGCGGTTCTGACAGACAAAGACCCTGAATCCTTGTTTGCTGCCGCAGGAGATAAGACGGATTTTTATCCTGAGTCAATGCAG
>CAWUTK010000267.1:0-3972 GCA_963924785.1 uncultured Opitutales bacterium | reverse complement strand
AACTATTCGCAAGCGACTAGATGGTCTTATTAGTTTTTGGAAACATTCGAGAATTACAAATGCCAGCCAAGAAGGATTTAACAACAAAATAGGCTGGTTAACTCGACAGGCTTACGGATATAGGGATCAAGAATATTTATTTCTTAAAATTTATGATCTGCCGAATTTATCCGTTAGAAAATCCCTATAAAACGCAAATCCGTGAAGAACCATTTTTCTCTTATCCGTGATTACCATTCATGAAATCCAAGCAACTTTAGCCGATAATAGTGATACATTCATAATCATTAGTGCAAAGGCGCAATCATCAATATTATCGCTATCTGGCTCTCTTCGATAAGCCAGATCAATTGAAACTAAATCGTTTTAAGCAAAAGATTTAAACTTTCAACCTCAACAAGTTTTCCTCTTTTCTCAGCTCCTGAGAGGTAAATTTTTGCTTTTAGATTCAACATCTGAACCGCTTGCTCTCGTTGTAGCTTATTAAAGTAGTCCTTTTTCAACAACTTCAACAATGCATGAATTCGGAAAAGATCGAGCACTTCTACACTTTCAGACAACTGATCGCCATGGCCACTAAATCTCTGGCTATAAGCGGGTATAACTAAACCGACTTCATACATAGCGGTAATCCTCAACCACAGTTCATAGTCTTCACAAACAAGAAACCCTTCATCAAACCCTCCAACATCATCAATAATTGCACGATGAATCATCACCGTAGATGGACTAATAGCACAAGTCTTCAATGATTGCCCGAAAAGATCTCCACTCTTCTTAAGTTGATGTTTTCGTTGGTTAACTCTTTGCCCCTCCCTATACCAAATCTCATTGGTTTGATTCACCTGACTACCGGGATTCGCCTTAAAATGCTGCAGTTGGGCATTCAACTTTCCATCTAACCATTCATCATCAGAATCGATAAAGGCCAGCCACTTCCCCTTTGCATGCTGAATCCCTAGATTCCTCGCACTCGAAACGCCTTTGTTTTTTTGCCAAAGACAAATAACATCTGGGTAATTCAATTTAATAAATTCCATCGACCCATCATCTGACCCATCATCAACAACAATAACTTCGAAAGACGCACCCTTTTGTAAAAAAACAGAATCAAGGGATCTTTTAAGAAATTCGACCCTATTATACGTTGGTAAAATAACTGAAACGTCAACTCCCACAACCTACCTCAAATGGTTCCCAAAACTCCATTTGTTGAGCATCAAATCCCTCGGACACTCCCTCAAATCGAACACCCACGCCAATCAACCTTACACTTTTCCCATTACCTCGACTCCATGCGATACTCAATAATGCGCTATAGACCTCAACCGAAAGAATCTGAGTATAAATGCGTTCAACTGTTGTTTGAGTAAAATCATTAAACTTCATTTTAAGAAACACCTTATGGATATTTCTTTCCTTGTTTTTTCCAGCATTTAAATCCGAAACCAGATCATCCACCAAAGAATGGAGTTTCATTAAACACTCCTCCTCACTTGTTAGGTCATTGCGGTAAGTGTTCTCATTACTAACACTCTTACTCGCCCCCCGAGTCTCGACCTCTCGACTATCTAAACCTCGGCACAATTCACTTAATACACTCCCAAATTTTCCAAATTTAGAAACGAGCTCTCGATGCTCGACCTGTTGAAGGTCGCCACAAGTAAACAGTTTCATCTCAGACAACCTTGCCTCCATAACTTTCCCAACCCCCCCAATTTTACGAACAGGCAAATCCTGTAGAAACAAATCAACTTCGCTAGGCATCACAGTGAATTGTCCATTTGGCTTTCGCCAGTCACTCGCAATTTTTGCTAAAAACTTATTACCAGCAATACCCGCTGAAGCCGTTAATTTCAATTCATCAAATATTATAGATCGTATTTCTCGTGCAATTTCTGTCGCATATCGCTCATGATGAGAAACATCCAAAAATGCCTCATCCAAAGATAATGGTTCAATCTTGTTGGTATATCGACAAAATATTTCACGAACTTTTAATGAGTCCTGCTTATATACATCCATTCGAACAGGCAACAAAACCAAATCTGGACATTTCTTCAATGCTTGAAATGAAGGCATCGCAGAATGGCAACCAAAGGCTCTCGCCTCATAATTACAAGTGCATAGAACACCTCGGCCATCCGGACTCCCTCCAACCGCAACAGATTTTCCTTGCAACAGAGGATTATCACGAACTTCAATCGCCGCATAAAAACAATCCATATCAATATGGATTATCTTACGCAATGAACTCATTCAAATAGTATACTGGGCAGGTTAAATTGCCCGAATCAGAGATTTACAGTTTAAAAACAGCTTATCCCAAATAGGTCAAAGCTTTAGGAACTGGCAATGTATAAAAACAAACTTCATCAATACCCTCTTTTTTAGAAACAGCTTTGATTGCATCCTTAACTTTATCTACCATATTCGGAGCAAGGGCTAAATAAATAAAACCCCACTCACGATTTGATTTATTTTCAGCCTTCTCTTCATTAATGCTATCTTTTAAAGAGCCATACCCAATACTTGCTGCTGGAGCACCTGCATCTATAGCTGCCTCAACAAGTGTATCGCTATGATCCCTAGGCGTTACGCACGTTAAGCTTACTAAATTTTTTAAGTATACTAGCTTCTTTCGTTGCCCCTTCGTATTAATTTCTTCCGTATCGCGTTTTCTCCATTCGCGATTACCCTTCATTTCATCAACCGCAGTAATCAGCTGCTGCATACTTGCTGAATATTTTGTTTCTTCGGAAATTCCAGGTAGGTTAATTAAAGCTTTTCTCACAGGAATAGTATAAAGGAATCCTTTACCTGGCTCCGTGATTTTACCTTCCTTCGCCATTTCTGAAAAGACTAAATCAAGATCTGATTCATCGACTACAACCTGAACTAATTCTTTTTCAGCGGTTTTGGTAAGGCGCAACAATGGGATTTTATCACGAAGTCCGCGTCCTTCAGCAAATGTAACCACAGGACTATGCGCTCCAGAATGAATAGCTCCTTTTGCCATTTGCTCTGCTTCTCCACGCTCGATAATACAAAAGATCCCCGAAAAATTCTTCCCTGGAGTATCAGAGGCATTAATCTTATTTTCTCCCTCTTTAGCTTCCCAGACAGAATAACCATCTGAATAATCAACATCGTTACAAGGAATACTATAAATAAGCCCGTTACCTGTAACATGTATCTTGCCCGCTTCAACGACTTTGTCGAAGAAAGAATCAACTTCACAATCAGGAACCAATACCTGTAATGTTTCTAACTCAGGAGAGGGGGCAGGAAAGATCTTGGAATACCAAGCACCCTCTTGAACCAATGTGCCACGAGCCGTCAAACGAATAATATTTCTAGCACCAATGGTATCGATTAATTTTACGACCTTGGTTCTATTGTGTTTTGGAATAACAACAGTTACTAACGAATAATTTTTTTGTGATGTAAAGTTGCTCATTACGCAGCCTCCTTAGTTTCTTGTTCTGACTCATCTTCAGGTTCGGTTTTCGGCTTTTTCTTCACCAGTAAACCGACACACAATACTGTAATAATTGGGCCAACAGAGGCTAATGCGAGTATACCAAATCCATCGATTGCATTTGTCTTAGCTCCAATACCTAATCCCATTGCCAATACAAGAGGAACCGTAATAGGACCAGTTGTAACACCTGCACTATCCCATCCAAAGTTCACAAATTCTTCCGAAGAAATCAATGTTACGAACATCAGTATAATATAAGGAGGAACCAGCAAATACCAAAGATCCAACCCGTATGAGATTTTCGCAACACCAGTAGCAATACCACAAGCAACTCCAATTGCCACCGATTTCATCAATAGATTCTTTTTAAATGCCCCAACGGTAATTTTTTCGACCGTTGACCCAAGTGCATTCAACGCTGGCTCTGCTAACGTAGCTCCATAACCAATTGGTTATGGAGCTACGTTAGCAGAGCCAGCGTTGAATGC
>CAWUTK010000266.1:0-8261 GCA_963924785.1 uncultured Opitutales bacterium | reverse complement strand
AATACAGTGACGTTTAATAGGATTCTATCTTATGGATTTACCCCTAGCAGGTTTGGGGCGGCGATGAGCCCCATTTATTATATTTCTTACACTTTTTGTAAGAAATACTACCGTTTACCCACTAAATTTTCGAAAGACCCATAAAAGAAAGGTTCGTCCTTTGAGCGAGCAATTGCCTCCTCGCGAAACAGAGGTAGCAAACTCACTCCATCGTAAACACGATCTTCGGGAACGCTCTGACCAATCAATTCACTTAAAGTAGGGAATAGATCCATCGCATTTGCCGGAATATCCAATACCGTTGGTTTATTAATATTGCCCTTCCAATATAAAATAAATGGCACTCTATGCCCTCCTTCCAAAGTCACGTATTTCGTTCCACGATACGGAGCGGCATAACGCTCGCTAGTAGGTCCATTGTCAGAAGTGAAAATAATCAGCGTATTCTCCAATATCCCACTTGCCTCAAGTGCCTTGACGATTTCACCAACACTCCAATCAATTTCTTGGATTGCATCACCTCGCGGCCCACCCTTGGAAGAACCCTTAAATTTGACTCCAGGTTTATATGGCGTATGAGGATAGTTATGCGAGTAATATAAAAAGAATGGCTGGTCTTTGTAATCGCTAATGTGCTTCAAGACACGATTAGTGTATAGCTTCGTTAATTCATCTAATGGTGTTTTACTGTAAACGAGTTCTTTCTCATCAAAAAATACGGGGTTATGAGCCATATTAGATGGTGCCCCATAATAGTGATCAAACCCTTGATTATAGTAGGAGAATTTTTCATCAGCGCCCAAGTGCCATTTACCGACCATTAGAGTCACATAATCCTGTTGCTTGAATTGCTCAGCGATGGTGATTTCTTCCAAGTTTAATCCCAAAAACCAATGAGCTTCGCGTTTCTCATTAATCCCCATATACAGCCCATTACGCTGTGGATAAGCACCGGTTAGAAAAGCCGCGCGCGACG
This sequence comes from uncultured Opitutales bacterium, assembly GCA_963924785.1. Taxonomy (GTDB): domain Bacteria; phylum Verrucomicrobiota; class Verrucomicrobiia; order Opitutales; family CAJWYM01; genus CAWUTK01. Next base: position 7,285 of record CAWUTK010000266.1, on the reverse strand, counting down.
GAGAACAAATCGACGAACCCGTGTGAAAGTCAGTAAACCGAAGTCCCTCTTTAGCTAACCGATCGATATTCGGCGTCTTAACCTTTTTTGCCCCATAGCAACTAACATCGCTGTAGCCCATGTCATCCATCAAAATAAAAATTACGTTAGGCTTCGCCGCACTTAGCAAATGACTAAATAAGATCTGGGAAATTGTTAGCAGAATGTAGAATGAAATGCGTTTCATATATAGGAAGAATTTCTTGTTTTAAGTGAGTAAGCTAAATGTTATCAGCGAGAATTATTACGGAACATATCGTATTTGTCTATCTCCAGCTTAGTTCGCAAAGCGCCACAACGCACGCTGGTCACTGCCGATTTGTCTAACATCACCGAGCTCAGCGCGAATGCGATCCGCTTCTTTCAAGAGCGTGGCGACGACCTCGGGGTTGTCGGCGGCAACATTAACCTTCTCACCGATATCGGTTTCCAAGTTGACGAGGAAGGGCTGGTCCAGTTTGACGAAGCTGCGTTTGACACTCACCGCCCCCCAGTAAGGTTGATCGGCGACTGTGCGTGGAAGATGCAGTTTCCACTTCCCTTTGCGCACCGCTTGCAGGTTAATGCCATTGTAGTAATACAAAAATCGGTGCGGCGACTCGTCACTTTGCCCGAGCAGCACATCACGAATATTCTGCCCATCGATGGTTCGGTCGGTTGGCAATTCAACGTCCGCGAGATCGCAAAACAGCGGGAGCAAATCCATACTTGAAAGGGTCACATCAGAAACTTGTCCTGCCGGAATCGTGTCCGGCCAGCGGAAGATCCCCGCCACGCGATGCCCGCCTTCCATCGTGTTGTATTTGCTGCCAGCCAGTGGACCTCCCGAGCCCACCTTGCCATGGTGGCCGTTATCGGCAAGGAATACTACCAGAGTATTATCGTCCAAGCCGTTGTCGCGCAGTGCTTGTAAGACTACCCCCACGCTATGGTCCAGCTCCGTCACAAAATCCGCATACTTGCCTTCCTTCGACTTTCCCTTAAAAGGTTTGCTCGACACGACTGGCGCATGCGCGATTTGATGGGCCATGTAGATAAAGAACGGCTGATCCTTGGATTGCTTTTCAATGAACTTAACCACCTCCTCATTGTAGCGGTCCGTGATACTAGGAAATTTGACATTCTCCTCAATCATTTCCCGATCGCGGTAGATTGCCATGTTCCAGGGATCGTGCCTAGTTGAATAGTTGTAGGGCAGTCCGAAGTAGGCATCGAACCCTTGATCCATCGGATGCGCCCCTTCCATCAGAAAACCGATATGCCATTTACCGACCGCTAGCGATCGGTAGTCTGCCGTTTTGAGCAACTCGGCAATGGTTATCTCATCCGGATGCAGGCCGTAGTGCTCCTTCTTGCCCCGAATACGATAGGTCGGGAGTCCGGCACGACTCGGATAGCGCCCTGTTAGCAAGGCCGCCCGCGAGGGCGTGCAAACGTTGGCTGCCGAAATCAGATCGGTCGAGCGGAAGCCCTCTACCGCCATTTGATCGAGCGCTGGCGTCGGGTATGTTGCTCCGTAACAGCCCAGATCGCCGTAACCGAGATCGTCTGCAAAGATGACAACGATGTTAGGTTTAGTGGGTTCTGCTGCTTCTGCGCTGATGAGCAAAAGACTGAGGAATAAAGTTAGGAAAAAAATATGTTTATGCATGTTGGATTAATGGTTAATTTTTCAAAGCCTTGTATCGCAGCCTTTAACTATTGAACAAGTCTTCAGCCGGGCTCCCACTATTTCTTGGCTTTTGGTTTCTGCGTGCGGACCGCTCTTTTTTCGCGAGGGATGTTCACGCCCTCGCAGGCGTCCTTAAGCAGGGCCTTCATTTCCTGCACGACTTCCGGGTAGTCTTTATATACATTATTCGTCTGGTTTACGTCCGCTTCCAGATCGTAGAGTTGCGCTTCCGGGGCATCGGGCTTGTATTTACCTTTCGCGTCAAAGTCGCTGTTCACGTTGCCGACATGGGCCGCGGCAATCGCACCCCCCGCGGCATGCGTTCGCGGTCCGCCGTTAAATCCGCCGGAATTCTGGGCGCCGATATAACACCACTTCCCTCTACGAGCCATCATCTGAGCCGAGTACCTCGGTGTGACCACCAGGGTATTGCGCACCCGCGTTTTCGTGTCCGAAATCAATGCCGGCAAGATATTAACACTATCCGCTAGCTCAACGTCCTGCTCCGTAATCGCCGCAAATGTAGCCAGTAGATCCACGCTGCTAATCATCTGCGCTGACACCGTGTTCGGCTCAATTTTCCCCGGCCATTTCGCGATGAAAGGAATGCGGTGCCCGCCTTCCCACGAGCCGAATTTAAAGCCGAGCAACTCGCCGTTCTGACGATGACCATCTTTGAACGCTTCCTGACCACCATGGTTGAACATACCGCCATTATCGCTCGTGAAAATAATCAGCGTATTATCGGCCACGCCCTTCGCTTCCAGCGCCTTCACCACTTCACCGACAATCCAGTCTAGTTCATGAATAAAATCGCCGTACAGTCCGCACTGGCTCGTTCCTTAGAAACGCGGGGCCGGCGTAAATGGGTGGTGAATATTCGTCGTAGCCAAATACAAAAAGAACGGGTTATCCCCACGTTCACCGATCCATTTGGTTGCTCGGTTGGCCATCTCCGTGCCCAACTCGAAGTCGTTGTAGAGCTTATGCGCTCCAGTCGCACCGCCAAACCAATTTCCGACTCGTGCACCATGTTCTCTGGTTAGCCGGGTAATCGGCGTGGCTTTTTTTCTGTCGTTTCTATCCAAATAGACAATCGGATCGTCTGCGGTCATACCGACCACTGTATCATTTTCAACAAAGACATACGGCGGAGCACTGTTCACGACCGGTGCGCCGAAATAATAATCAAATCCCAATTCCAACGGCCCAGGACTCAACGATTTCGCGTAATCGGCGTTCTTCTCGCCAAAACCGAGGTGCCATTTTCCGAAGCACGATGTGTCGTATCCCTTCTGATTCAATAGCGACGCAATCGTCATCTTATTAGTATCGATCAACAATTTGCTAGTCGGACTACACGGTCCCCAAAGCCCCGCACGCATTGGATATTCACCGGTCATAAGTCCATAACGCGACGGCGTACACACGGCCGACGCGGAGTGCGCATCCGTAAAACGACGGCCCTCAGCGGCGAGCTTATCGATGTTCGGTGTCTGTACCTTGGTGGCGCCATAGCAGCCCAAGTCGCCATAACCAAGATCATCGGCATAGATTAATACCACATTCGGTGGCGTATCTGAAAATAAAGAACTGCACAACCACCCTAATATTATTATAATATTTATAGTTTTCCTATTAATCATTCATTAACCTTTATTTAATTTCATCAGTGTCCAATTAAAGTTCCGATCCTATAACAACCTATTGAATAAATTGGCTTAATATGTCTTACGGAGAACAAGGCTAGCACAACGTTAACCTTAGCATTACCCTCACAAAGTGGACACATAAGATCGTCGCTTCCTTTAGTCTTCATACTTTGCGTGCAGTTATACATTTTGAGCATTCATAACTTCCGATCGAGTATATGGGGTTCCTTTCGACATAAGGAATAATATACATGATTGACCATGATTTTGATTGGTAGATTCTTCGTTTTTTTTGTAAAATAACGCAATCCTCAAACAATAAGCCGGATCAAAACAAGTTTAAAAAAACCTCAGACTCCCCATTATCATACGCAATAAATGAACAATCGCCTCCTTTATTCGAACAATTAAGTGACATTTTATACTTTGTAAAAGACCGTGACTCTCGGATAGCAGACTTCAGCTCCTTCAATTTCACTTTGTCAACGGCACCGACGTATGCTTCTTAATAAACTCAAGTACCGGAGTTGGGTCTTTCATCCCGTGTTTGTGGCCCTTGTCCTCGATGATCACCTTAATGGAACCGCCGAGTTTTTTATAACGCTCTTCCATGATAGCATCATTTTCCGCATAGGGAACGGCTGTATCTTTGCTTCCGCAAACCATAAGAATCGGCACACCAGCCTTTGCCAAAGGTTCCAAAAGATCAATCGGACTTTCCTTAGTCAGCAACGCCTCTGCATCCGTAGCATAACCAAATTTCTTCTTAAAGTCAGCCCAGGAACCAGCATTCCCGTCGCTGGTTGTTTTATTACCGGGAACGTTATAACCGGCGGGCCAGCTCAACACATTACAAACGCCATTATCCACAAGAATACTTTCCACCTTTTCGGGATTCATCGTAGCCCAACGAAAGAGTGATAAGGTGCCTCGGCTCATAGAGGCCATCGAACATTTCTTAGAGAATCCATACTCTGTTGTTACCAATTCGTACGCCGCATCAATGGCAGCATTGCCTTTAGGGTGTCCAGACACGTCGCCATGAGCGAGAACAACGTGATAGCCCTGCTCAACCAACTGAAGATCGGCAGCGTTAAATTTCTTAATCGAATTCCAATAAAGACTTCGCCAAAGCCAAGGTTTTCCTGGAGCTGCATTCTTCGGGCAAACGACCGACATGTACCCCTTGGCGGTCTTCACTCGATCATAGCGATCATAACCACGAAAATCAGTTTTCTTACCGGGGAATGCATTCGGTTCATCATCTACAGAAGAAGCCTCATCAGAAGAAGCAATTTTTCCAATTTCCTTTTCTATCGCATCGAACCACTGCTTTGCCATGGTATTGTTACCCGTTCCATTGGGATGGAGATTATCCCTTCGCATGTTCGCTTCGTAATTATCATCAATTGGCTTAAACTGATCCACGAAATATATCTCTCTCCCTTTCTCTTGATATTCCGCCACTATCCGCGGCACAGACTCATTGAAAATGATGACATTGGCACGATCCGAATCATTCCGGCGATTCGGAGGAATCGTGGCAAGAAAAACCTTAGGCTGCCCGACATTGGGTAAGGCATAAATCAGGTCAAGTAACCCTCGAAGTCGAGCAGGTGCGTTATCGAGCTCGAAACCATGTCCGACATCGTTCGTGCCAAGCATTATCAAAATAACCGACGGCTTAACTGTCGCTAGGCGTCCGCTCTGCCAATATTTTGCTAGTTGAGGCACAACCCCGCCCTTTTTCTTAGCCCCCGGTGCGGGATTCATTTCACCAATCAAAATCCCGGAAACTCCTGTATGGTAATGATAGAGATTATCGGCAGGCGTCGCGCCCGTTACCGGAAGGCCGTCCACATTACGTGCATGATGGCCAGTATAAGTGAACGAGTATCCATTCGTATTCAGTAAATCGTAAAGCGACTTACGTGGAGATCCTTGACCCTCTCCGTCTGCATTGCTCTGCGTGATCGAATCACCGATAAACCAGATCGCACCAAGCTTTTTGCCCACAGCCTTTTCCTGCTTAATCGTGAGAATTTCATCCGAGGATTTCAACCCTTGTTGCAAAAATGTAATTTGTTTAGATCCAGCAGATTTCAACTCCTTCAATAATGCGTAGGACTCCGGCGACACTGATCCATCCTCGTACATCTCAAGATTGATCGATAGTGGATAACGATTTTTCTGCGCTTGCTTCACAAATCCAGTCAACCGCTTCAAATCGTATTTCGGCTTTGTTATTGGTGTATCCAAATCGATATGCCCCCATCTTTTCTCCAAAGTAAAACAGCCATGAGCTTGTAACTCTTGCTGGCGTCCCGTATTGAAGACACCATTTCTGAGTTCTTCAGGCTTAAACGATGTTTTTCCCTCCCCACCGTAATAATCCTGATAGGCCGTGATCTGAGGTTTAATCCAAGAATTATAAGCAACAAGTCTATTGGGATTTCCCGCTCTAGCTGCCTCGGTAAATGCTTTGAATGGCGCAGTCAAAATTCCATCATTCGCAGATGAACCATCGAAGTGGCAATTGAGGTATCGAGCACCGCCATCAAACCACCAGCCATCGAGCTTATTGCCATAACGGTTTCCAACTTCAGAAAGAATGCTCATTAAATTTGTATAGAGTTTGGTCTTATCCGCCTCATATCCACCGACTGCCTTAAGCCAATCCGTATCCTGTGAGTGGTAACATTCATAGCCGTAATGATAATATAAAATTAACTTAACGCCTTTTTTATGCAAGCGATCGGCCATCTCGCCTAATAAGTCACGGGTAGTCGTGCGACCGGCAATGATAGCATCCAACGATTTTACCGGCGCAGAGATATACTGATTCCCCCACGTCATCGACCAGACAACATACGCCGCCCCGGACTCGTCAACCAATTTAATAAATCCATCCAAGTTAAAATCATTAACTTTTTCTTCCCAGTCCTTAATCGGACCTTCGGGCGGCGTGGCACGATTCGTCCACTGGAACATCAAACCATATCCCGCATCCTTGAACCAATCCGCCTGCTGTCGCATAGCCAGTGCTTCTTTACGAATGGCTTCTCTAACCGCCGGTTTCGCCAATTCAAGTCCACTCAATAAAAATGATTTATTTTTCTTTCCCACTTTCACGGTTACTGCCTCAATCTCTAACAGCACCTTATTTAAACCAGCCTTCAAAGGAACATCTCCCAGTTCCAGACGGTGCCAATTCGGCTCAGTCACCTCTCTCTCCCACTTCTGTTCATTGCAGGTGACAGCTAATCGAGATCCTTTTCCTTCGACAGAGGCCGTTACAACATACGTTCCATCAAGCGGAACTTCCACCGTCCATTCAACCTGACTAGGTCCAGTTTTTGCCCTAGACCACAGTATCATATAATTCGCCACAACTGGCCGAATCCCCGCACTAAACGTCCCAAGATTCGGAGACAACATATTGATCGCACTCGGATCAATCGTCAAAGTGGCAGGCTCTGCGAGAGTTACCTTATTCGCTGTGACGGCGTATGGATTAATTGCTTTTTCCTGTTCCGCAAACACGATCCCGGCACAAGCCGAAAAAATTCCTGCAATTATAAGTCGTTTAAATAATTTCATAAATTCTTATTCTTTTTGTTATTAAATATTCTTTCAATTCAACTTTGGATGATCAACCATTAACCACGGAGTGCGCGGAGAAACAAACAAACGCTTCATGGTTAAACTTTTTTTATTCGGTTTTGCTTCATTTTGAACGATCCATACTCGAAAATTCATATTGATAAAGGTAGAGCTTCGGTTTTTAACCATGAAGCAACTGTGTTTGTTTTATGCAAGTTGAAAGTCATTGTTTTTGATAATAGCATTAGCGAGAACAGCAAGCTTCCGCATAACGGCGACGGTTGCAACTTTATGACTTTTACCCTTCACTCTTAAATCT
>CAWUTK010000265.1:0-5929 GCA_963924785.1 uncultured Opitutales bacterium | reverse complement strand
GCGAAATATACCAAGACCCTGTTCCCATGTAAGTTCGCCATAGGTTTGTCCCGACCAAGAATCATTTCTAAGAGTGTCGTGATCGTCTTTGATGAAATAACTTGGGATTTGATTATGGAAATTACGAGAGAAGGGAAGGGAGAACATTCGGTTCCATTTATATCGTGCTAATTGTTGTGTATTGGCAAAAGGGATAAATTTTTGATAATCATAGTATACAATGTCTCCTGTATGAATAAAGAAATTTGGGTTTAGCGATAGCATCGTTTTATAAATGGTATGTCCATTTTTTTTATCATCTCGTCTACTGAATTCTTGCCCTGTGACAACGGTGAAACTAATGGGTTCAGTCGACATCTCATCTGGCGCAGTGCGGAACCCGCCATTCAAGGATTTATAACTATCATCGGAATTACCAGAACGAGCATCACATGTGACCTGATATTGAGTCCCTGGTGATAGATCAGTTATTTTTGTTTGGAATGTAAAGTCTCTATCAGCATCTACGGATTGCCATTGAGTCATTTTTATAGACTCCTGTTTTTCCTTTCCTTCTTTTCCTTTTGGCCAATAAGCAAAGCGTACTTCTCCAGAAGTCCCCGTGAGGCTGTGAATCATATTTTTCAAAGATTTCCCTTCAGGGATTTGTTGCTGATTCGGTTTATACGAATCCTTATGATTTATTTTTATAAACGGATCACCCTTAGTGTTCATGTTCGCGTTTTCAGTAACTCTGGTCCATAGTATAGCTGAATCCTTTGTTACTTCTCCAATTTTAATGCCGTTCCCTAATTGGGTTCCGTAGCAATTTAACGATAACGATAATGATAATAGGAAAATGTAGATATACGTAGATGCTTTCATGATGATTTTATAATGTTTGCTTCAATGAGCATTTTGCACTCGTTGACTTTATTTGATTGGGCCCACTTAAGTGCTTCGTGAAACATCTTATCCCAGTTTTGCTTTATGCAGACAATTCCTTCTTGGTCTTCATTCCAGTCGATGGTTATAAGACTTAGCTCTTTACCTAGAATAACACCTCTTTCAGATGCAACGGCAATAATGTATGGAACCATTGCGAAGTCAGGAATAAAGAGGTAATCGATCATTGAAATCTTATCAAACACAAGCCTTGTTGCATTCATTATTTCACTGGAGGTTTTATTCTTTGACCGAATCATTAGGCTCAGGGTGTGATCCGTTTCATGTATGATTTGTTGGAAATATAATTCACGTTCAGCTAGAAAACTTTCTTCGAGATCTAAAGGGGGGACGATTAGGCCGAACCGAAGGTTTTCATTAGATGGGTCAATGTGTTTGAAGAGAGACTTGATCGAGGCAAGTGTATCTGTGCTAATGAAATCAAAAGCAGGGATGGGTCTGTTTAGGATAATTTGCGGTGTTCTTGATTTCTTTAATTCGTTAAGGTAACCTTGCGCCTTCAATGGTGGGCGACTCCAAATGACTCGACTGTTCTTGTTTTGTAATATCGCGCTGAAATGTTTTTCAAAATCATGACTGCCTATGATACTGTGCTGTATACCATTTTTTGGTGACTCTGAGATCATTCGAGAGATTTTTGTGTGAAAGCTATTAGCTTCAGCGCATTTGATTTCTGTGTTGAGAATGATGTAAATATGGGGATCGTTTTTTCGTTGGTCGACGACATACGTACCGGAGCCTTGACTGGAGCTAAGTATTCCATCGTCTACTAGTTGTCTAATTACTTTATCAATCGAAGCTCTCGCGATCTGGTATTTCTCCATTAGAACGACACGAGTCGGCATCTTAGATCCTACCGAGTATACTCCCTCTTGTATGTCTTTACTGATCCAGTTTTTAACTTTGTCTGTTATAGCCATTTTAGTTTTTACTTTTGTTATCTTTCGTAACACATTTTTTGATTAAATTGTAACAAAGAAGCGTACTTGATAATTTTTGATTATCTTCGTTTTCCAGTTCATTCAGCTCGAATTGGTAGACGCGTCCTTCTTCTATTTTATCGATTTCTAGCAGTATCTTTTTCCCGTCTGAGTCTACATTGGCGGACGTGATCGAAACTTCTTTTTCTTCCATACGCTTGGATCCATAGTCCTTATGATAGCTGTAGAAATAACTTTTCACTTTGCATTTAGGAAAGGTTTTCATCTGGGTTTTATTTAAGGCTTGAGTTAAGTTAAGTTCAAAGCCCTTTGGGGTTAATTTAACGGACTGCACATCAAATGGATTTTTACCTGTCCATTTTATACGTTTAAGTCCTTCATCGCCCGGCCAACTGAGGTGCATTTTTCCGACCCAGAGGCTACCCTCTTTTCCAAACGCTAAGCGGTTGTTCCCATTTCTTAAAGGGGTATCGTTCATGAATGGAACCATCGTTCCCTGTAGTGTCCCTTGAACCTCGTCTGGAATAAAACGGACAAGGTGCGCTAAATTCATTTCACCGATGAACATTTGGTTTGCAAAAGGCCCAAACTTCCCGTTGGTGGAATCGAGTAAGGGTTGAGTGGGGCTGTTTGCTATAATACCCTGTGGGAATAGACCTGCGGCTTTCTTTCGCATTTTGTTGAGTTCTTCAACGGGTATGGACATCGGGTTTTTATCCACACCTTTTTTCCAGACGAGTGAGGCGGGGTGCCCCAGAAAGTCACCTTTTTCTACGTGGTGAAGCTTGCTGGTGCCAAGCCAATCGCCTTGGTTATCACTTACGAGAAGTCTCCCTTTGTGATCAAATCCGAGTCCATTAGGAGATCTCACTCCACTCGCAAAAGGGATTGCGGTTCCATCGGGAAGAATTTTAATGATCCAACCACGGTAGGGTACGCAGCTGTACATTCGACTGATTTTTTCCTTATCAAATTCCCCCGATAGCTTTTTTTGAGTGATATCAAAACTTTTGAATTCTCCACGAACTTCAGACAATATTCCACCGTTGTTAGAGGCAACATTAAGTCCGATAAATAAATTACCCTGTGCATCTCTGGTAGGCCCAAATGCGAACTCGTGATAATTGCCCGAAAGGCCGAAGCTGTCATATGCTTTTTCGTAAGTGTCTGCATCTCCATCGCCATCACGATCAATTAGTTTTGTTAACTCGGGTCGTTGCATAATGAGAACTTCGCGATCATTCAAGGCAACAGCCCCCAGAGGTAAGTGTAATCCTTCGGCAAATAATTTCCATTCTTTAGTTTCGGGTGTGTAGGTAAAAACTTTTCCGTAGTTGAACCCTACGAGTAATCGTCCGTCCGGCATAAACGTTAATGCTCCAATTTGAGGATCAACACCCTTTGGTAGTTTTATGTCTTCAATTTCATAAGCCGGTTTTGATGCGGCATTGAGCAAGCCTGTTAAGCAGATAATAAATAGTATTGAATATTTCATTATTTAGTCACCTCTTTGATATGAATGGAAAATACCTTCAAATCCTCAACGCTAAGGATTAATTGATCTCCGTCTCTTTGACCATGCGTTGATATTATATCGAAGTTTTCGATCTTGGGTAGATTGTATCGAAGTCCTTTTGATCCTTGGATTTTATAGGTCCAAATGATCTCATCTTCAATAAACTCTAAACGCTCACGAATCTGGTAATTGCCTAAACGATAAGAGAACTCTGGCATGCCTAGATCATCTATGTCGTAACCTATAAAATCTCGGTCTTTCGCTAATTCTCCAAATGGTGAAGATGTGAAAGTGTAGAAGGGAGGGTTGCTTAGTTTAGGTAGGCTTTTGCCATTACTGGTGAAGTGGGAGCCTGGGATTAGTTTTCCTTTCCAGAAGTATCTCAGGGAACAACGGTCTGTATCCCAACAATACGATAGGTTTTCGGTTAAAGAAACGGCAATTGATGCGGGTCCCGAATTGGGCATGAAGCACCGTTGCACACTACTGAGTTTCTCCTGAAACGAAGGTTTCGCTTTCCTAGGTTTTCGGGTTTTAGCCCCAACTTTTAGCATATACTTGGCGATTAGGGCTAAATTATCTTCACCTACGTGCGCCATGGAAGGCATTACTAGACCTTCCTTTTTTCGTCTACCCGGTTTTATTGCCCAGTTTACGATCCCTTCTGGATTGTTCTTGTAGCGTTGATTGATCTCGTAAAGTGAGGGAGCAATCTTGCTCTGGGCGGGTTGATGGCAGGCCAGACAATTAGCATCAAATAGAGCTTTGGCAGCTTTATCTTCTTTCGAAGATTTAGCGTCAGCAATAGTAGCAAGTGACGAGAGGATAAGGAGTTTTATGAGTATGTCTTTCATTTTAAATCTCCAATAGCCAAAAGTTGCGAAACTTAACATCATTACCATGATTCTGTAAGCGCAAAGGCCGTTTTCCGGGTCCTTCTTCTGCACCATGTCCGGTTTTATTCGGGATTTCAAAATTATCGTGAATCATTGTTCCGTTATGAATAACTGTGATTCGAGCATTTGAAGTTTTTTTATCTTCTTCCCACTGAGCGGCATGAAATTCTATGTCATAGCTTTGCCATTCACCCGCAGGAAGGCAAACAATGGCATCGGGTTTTTTAGTTTTATAAATTGAACCACAATCAGTATTAGAATATTCCTTATCACGGCCAAAAGAGTTTAGTATCTGTAATTCATATCGCTGTTGAATATAGATTCCACTGTTTCCATTGTTTCCCGGATTGCCTTTTTTCTCATTAACACAGAACTCAATATGTGCTTTGAAACTTGCCAATGGTATTGCTGTGATCGCATGACCTTTCTTAAGCTTAACCGTCAAAACGCCCTCTTCAAATGGCCAATCCAGTTTCCCTCCTGTTTTTTCGGAAATGAGCGTTGTGCCCTTAGGACCGATAATCTGCATCGCTCCTTCAGGTTTATCAGAGGCATACAATGCTATGCTACTTACAATACAGGTGAGTATAAATATTAAATGCTGTTTCATTGAAAATCCTTTTGTTATTTAGAGTTACGATTATTTCTTTTTTCTAGGTTTTTTTCTAACATCTTTTGGTGCCCATTGATCATATAGATTTTTTAGTTGTTCTGTTTTTTCTGGATAATCCTCACTCAGGTCTGTTGTTTCGTTGCGATCCTTACTCATGTCGAATAGTTGCCAATTTTGATAATTGTCTGAATAAAGTTTCCAGTCACCAACGCGCACAGCACGATCCGTTGACCATTGCCAAAATAATGGGCTACTCCGTTCTTGATTGGACTGGCCTTTAAATAAAGGTAAAAGGCTGATTCCCTGCATAGGGGTGACTGGCATTTCAACCTCGGTATTCATCAAGTGCTTTTTTGGGTATTTGGCTCCTGTAAGCTCTACTAACGTTGGCATGATATCAATGAAGTGGGAAGGGTAAGCGTCTATTTTATTTGGTGAGACATTTTTTGGCCAGTGGACAATAAAAGGGGAGCATATGCCGCCTTCATGGCTACTGTTCTTACCTCTTTGATAAGGCGTGTTTGAAACGTTCGCCCAATTAACGCCTAATGATGCCCAGTAGCCTGCAGATCCTAGTTCCCCGTCATTTTTTTTCACATTTTTTTCAGCATTCTCATATGAAGAACCGTTGTCCGAGCTGAACATGATTAATGTGTTTTTCCGTTTACCGATAGTTTCAAGTTTTTCGAGAAGGCGACCAATGTTCTGGTCGACACGATCAATCATTGCTGCGTAAATAGCCATTTTAAGAGACTCTGTTTCACGTTCTTTGGGACTGAGCGAATTCCAGTCTTGGTGAGTCGGCTCTGGCAATTTCATCGCAGGATTAATCACCCCAAGTTTAGCCATTTTTTTGATCCGGGCATCACGAATGTTTTTATAGCCGAGCTTATAGGTGTCTTTGTATTTGGCTATATCTTCTGGCCAGGCCTGTAAAGGGTCATGGGGTGCGTTGTAGGCTAAGTAGAGGAAGAATGGTTTTTCCTCATCTTTGTATTCATCTAGATAAGATAACGCT
>CAWUTK010000264.1:0-7433 GCA_963924785.1 uncultured Opitutales bacterium | reverse complement strand
CAGTCGTTAGTTTTGCAGTGATTATAACATCATCTTCATCTACATTGATCCCGATTAAGCCCATTTGGCGATAATTTCTGTAATCATGCAAACTGGTCTTTTTGACAATACCTTTTCGTGTACACATAACAATATTGTATTTATCGGTAAATTCATCTGCACAGATCATTGCAGCGATTTTCTCGCCTTTTTCCATTTGTATGAAATTAACGAGGGAGCGTCCTTTTGACTGCCTACTTCCTTCCGGGATTTCATAGACCTTTTGAACGTAAACTCTACCGTTTGTCATGATGAACATTACAAAGTCATGCGTCTTGGCACTGAAGAGATGATCAATTTTATCCTCTTGCCTTTGACCTGCACCAATCACGCCTTTTCCGCCTCTCTTCTGAGATTTATAATTGTCGACAGCTGTTCTTTTTACAAAGCCATTACTCGTAATTGTGATTATACAGCCTTGATTAGGAATAACATCTTCCATGCGAAATTCACCCTCTGCTTCCGTTATTTCTGTGCGACGTTCAGAAGGGTATTTCGCTTTGATTTCGTTTAATTCGTCTTTGATGATGCCGAGCAATTTATGTTCATTTGCGAGAATGTCTTTAAGGTAATCAATTTTTTCTTTTAATTCTGCATACTCAAGATCGATTTTATCTTTCTCCATTCCAGTCAATTGATACAATCTTAATTCAAGAATTGCATTAGTCTGTCTTTCTGAGAATGGATAACGTTCCATTAACGCTTTTTTGGCTTCATCGCGATTATGTGACGCGCGAATGATTTTTACAATTTCATCAAGGCTTGCTAACGCTAATAAATAACCCTCGAGTAAATGTGCTCTGCTTTCTGCTTTATCTAACTGAAACTTAGTTCTTCGAAAGGTGACTTCACGCCTATGTTCAATATAGCACTCGAGCATTTCTTTGATGCTCATTTGTTTCGGACGTTTTTTATCTAATGCCAGAAGAATTGCACCAAAAGAACTTTCTAAAGGAGTGAGTTTATATAGTTTGTTGATAACGACACGCGCAATCATGCCGCGTTTTAATTCAATAACGATACGAGTCGTTTCAGTTGATTCGTCTCTTAGATCACTCACTTCATCTAAATCACCGTCTCTGACCAAGTCGGCAATTTTGGTCACTAAACTACTGCGATTTAAATAGTAAGGTATTTCAGTGATGATGATCATGTCCTTTTCACCATCAATTTCTTCAAGTTCAACTCTACCTTTAAGTCGGATAATGCCCCGACCAGTGCGCATGTAGCTTTCAATTCCTTTTCTGCCGCTTATGATTCCTCCGGTTGGAAAGTCTGGTCCGGGTACCATTGCAATTATTTCCCCGATTGAAACCTGAGGATTGTCGATTATTGCGCAACATGCATTAATTAATTCGCTAAGATTGTGCGGTGGGATATTCGTAGTCATGCCGACTGCGATTCCCATTGATCCATTCATTAATAAAATTGGAAGTGCCGCTGGTAAAACAGAAGGCTCAACAGTGCTCTCTTTATAATTTGGAACAAAGTCAACCGTTCCTTCATCGATATTTTTTAATAATTCTTCGGCTACTGATTGTAACCGACACTCTGTGTAACGGTAAGCGGCGGGGGCGTCACCATCAACAGAGCCAAAGTTTCCTTGTCCGTCGACAAGCTTGTAACGCATTACCCAAGGTTGAGCCAGTCGAACTAAAGCGTCATATACTGATCCGTCGCCATGAGGGTGGTAGTTCTTTAGAACTTCACCAACCACACCCGCACATTTGTCATAGGCTTTATTGTGAACCAGTCCTTCACGCATCATCGCATAGAGGATTCTACGTTGAACTGGTTTGAGCCCATCACGGGCATCTGGTAGTGCGCGACTAACAATTACTGACATTGAATAATCGATATATGCAGTTTGCATAATATCAGTGATGTTTGTCGGTATGACCTTGTCGAAATTTGGATCAGTGTTTTCCATAGGTATCTTTATTTAAATTTTTAAGAAGCAAGTTATGTTAAGCATCTAAATTTGAAACATTCAGTGCATTATCTTCAATGAATGCACGTCGCGGAGGAACCTCTTCACCCATAAGCATCGTGAACATACTGTCTGCTAATACAGCATCGGCGATATCTACTTTAAGTAGACGTCTTTTTTCAGGATCCATAGTTGTTTCAAACAGCTGCTTCGGATTCATTTCACCCAGACCTTTGTATCTCTGAATAGTTAAGCCGCGGCGGCCAAGCTCAGTGATTTTATCCAGCAAATCCATAATACTGTGAAGTTCATGAGTGGTTTCTTTATCTTGTCCCTGATTCTCAATGACATGATACCTTGGTTCATCGGTATTGATGAACCGATTAACATCTAAACCGAGGTCAGCTAATTCTTGAAGGAGTTTAGTCATTCCTGTTGCTTCAAAAATTTCATGGAGTGAAATACGTTGTTGTATTTGCGAACCATCTTTTTCCATATGTCTTGTTATCGAATCTCCACGTTGATCTTCTGCAATGTTTTGACGCTCAAAGAAGCTTATGCGGTCATCTTCAGTAAAGAGAAATTCGAATAGTTCTTCGTTGCCTGTTCTGATTCGGACTAAATACTTTGGTAATTTTTGAGTCTCCGCAGAATGATGATCGAGGTATTCCCTTAGGGAGCAACCGTATCGAGTTACACCTGATCCAATCACATTTAGTCGAGATAGGATCGTTGCGATTTTGTCTATTTGCTCACTGGTGAACAGTTTGTTGTCTCTTAATCGAACTAATGCAACATCTTCCGCTCCTAGTTCGAGTAAAATGCGATTCATTTCAGTGTCGTTATCGACATACTGTTCTCTACGTCTTCGTTTGATTTTGTAGAGAGGTGGTTGTGCAATATAGACATAGCCGTGTTCAATAAGCCCACGCATTTGTCTAAAGATAAATGTTAGAAGTAGCGTCATGATATGCGCTCCGTCAACATCCGCATCGGTCATTAATATGATTTTATGATAACGGCATTTTTCAATATTAAATGAACCTTCGCCTTCGTGACTACCTATCCCTGTTCCTGCTGCGGTAATCAGTGTTCGAATTTCATTGTTGCCTAAAACTTTGTCGAGCCGTGCCTTTTCAACATTAATGAGTTTACCTCGAATAGGCAAAATCGCTTGTGTCTTACGGTTTCTGCCTTGCTTGGCTGATCCACCCGCCGAGTCACCTTCCACAATATAAAGCTCACTCTTTGCTGGATCTTTTTCAGAGCAGTCTGCTAGTTTCCCCGGTAAACCGCCTGCAGAAAGAACACCTTTTCTAACAGTTTCCCTTGCTTTTCTTGCTGCTTCTCTTGCTCTCGCTGCATTGAGACTTTTTTCAATGATAGCTTTTGCTAGCGCTGGCTCTGTTTCAAAAAGGTACTTGATTTTCTCGCCAACAATTTTTTGAACAATACCATCTACTTCACTGTTTGAAAGTTTAGTCTTTGTTTGACCTTCAAATCGTGGTTCTGGAACCTTGACTGAAACAACGGCTGTTAGTCCTTCTCGGACATCTTCTCCAGAGAAATTGGGATCTTTGTCTTTTAATAGATTGTTTGCTTTGGCATAAGTATTGATTGCCCTAGTAAGTGCTGTCCTAAATCCAGATAAGTGAGTGCCGCCCTCAATATTATGAATGGAGTTTGCGTAGGCATAAATTTGATCGTTATAACTATCGTTGTATTGAAACGCTATATCTACAATCGTTTTATAATCTGTTTTATCAGGGTTTGCGTATGCTCCTCCACTGAAAGTTATTGGTTCTTCATGAATAACCGCTTTGTTTTGATTTAAAAAACTGACGTATTCGGTTATTCCATTTTCAAATTTGAAAGATTCTTTTTTGGCAATTCGTTCATCTTCTAGTGTGATTGAAATACCAGGGTTTAAAAATGCCAGTTCTCTGATTCGTTTACCAAGGATTTCGTATTTGAATTCTCTTGTTGTTTCAAAAATTTGTTCATCTGGCATGAATGTGATTTTCGTGCCGGTCGTTGTACTGGAACCGATAACTTTGATTTTCTCAGTGGTTTTCCCCCTCGAGAAAGCCATCTTATGGATTTTATTGTCTCTTCTGACTTCTACTTCAAACCATTCTGATACTGCGTTTACGCATTTAGCACCAACTCCGTGTAGTCCACCGGAAACAACGTATGCACCTTTACCGAATTTACCACCAGCGTGCAGATTTGTTAAAACAAGCTCCAAGGCAGGCATGTCATATTTGGGGTGAATGTCTACTGGGATGCCTCGACCATCATCTTGAACGGAGCAAGAGCCATCCATGTGGATGTTTACAAATATTCCAGAGCAATGACCTGCAAGAGCTTCGTCGATGCAGTTATCTACTATTTCAAAAACGCAATGGTGGAGTCCACGCTCATTTGTGTCCCCAATGTACATGTCGGGGCGTTTTCTAACACCTTCAAGACCTTCTAGTTTTTGTATTGAAGAAGAGTCATATGTTTCAGCATTTGGAACGGTTGTTTCTTCTTTTTCTGGATTTTCGGTCTCTGACATTATCGAATGATTTTGATGGTTTTATTTTTGCGCAAAAATGAAGATTTTATTAACAATTTTATTTGAGAAATAAAATTGCTCTAATCCTATGTATAGAATGATTTTAAGCCGTTTATAAAGGGTCTTTTTTTAAGCCATTACTAAGCTGAAAAGACAATTGAAATTAAATGAAAAATCGGTGAAATCGTCAAGCTATAATATCCTGATTTTAAGCCCGTAAAAGGAGGGTTGTGGAAAGGGGTTTTCTTAACAGAAAATGAGGGTATTTGCCTCTGTGAATTCGAATAGGTAGAGGTTATTAATTCCTATTTTCGGAATTAAAATCTTGGTCATTATTCTCGTGCTGAAATGCAGGTGAATTGTCACTATCTTTCGTAATGCTTGAAGCCCATTTTCGATCAATGATATACCCTATGATGATAATTGCTAGTAGTGCTAGGATTGCAGCCATTTTACCAAGATAGCTATCATCTTCAATTGCCTGCCAGCTTTTCCTAGGACGACGATTAGGAGAATCGGCTTGGATGCTTTCTGTGGGTTGGTTTAGTATTGATTGGAGACTTTTCTGGGATTGAGCACTTTCTTCATATATCGACTCATTAAGCACTTTGTTTATTGATGACTGCTTTGCCTCTAGCTCTAAGGGCGAGTCTAATTCCTGAAATAAGCTATTTTTCCTATCTGGACGATGTTCGTCGCTATAGAGGTTTTTATAGCGGTCTACTATCGCTTTCCGTGAAGGATCGTTTTTGACTTCATTACTGAAGATGATTTCTTCTTCCTGTGAAAGTTCCCCATCTATTGATTTGAAGAGTAAGCTTTCGAACTCGCGGTTATCCATTGTTTTGCCGAAACCGAATCGTTTTATCTAGTCGGTTATATAGGGCTACTATGCTAATAGCCTAAATGTTAAAGACGCGATGAATGTCGGTAGCGCTGCCCCAAGAAAGAGTTTGGCGGGAGAAACTCCATGTATGAAGTGTTTTGTCAAAATGGATTGGCCTGCTGGGTTGGGTGCATTGGCAATGACTGTAAGTCCACCACCTGTGACTGCACCTGCGACAACTGCGTGTTGCGCTGCTACTGCGAACTCTAATTTAACCGAGTCTGCAATAATCGCGGGATCGGTGGCATTAAAGTCCGGTACCAGTGATGCTAAGAGTGTGATGGCGGCATTATCATTAAATGCAGTTAATGCGGCTGACCCGACAAAAAGAGTTAGTTCGCCGAATTCACTCATTAGGCCTGTTAAAACCGGAGATATCCACCACCCTTGTAATTCGCCATGGATCTTCAGGCCTGATAGGAAAAATCCAACTAGTAGAGCGCTTTTGAGTTGAAGGAAATTCTGATGGTGTTCTGTAATCGTCATGAAGGCTATGAAGAAAAGAAACCCGCCAATAAAAAGGGGAGGATAGTGCAGGACTAGAACTGTCCAGGCAAGCATTAGCAGATGCACTACCGTAATCATCACTGGGATTGGATCTTCTCTGTCGAGCCAATTGTCCGCCACGCTTTCTCCAGCGCCTTTACTTCTGTCACCCAACTTGTTGAATTCTTTGCGGAAAATTTGCCAGTATACAATGTTTATAATAACGACTGCTATAGCTGATTTCCATCCAAAGTGAGTAAACATATAAGGCGTGTCCCACTCCCACACTGCTGCAACCATTAATACTGGTGGTGCGGCAAAGTGAGTGAGTGTGCCACCGATTGATATGTTCACGAAAAGAGCTCCTATCGTAGCATATTTCAGTGTGTTACTTGGATTTAAATTGTAAAATTGACGACTGAGTAACATTGCTCCAATCGTCATTGCTGCTGGTTCAGTAATGAATGAGCCTAGAATGGGAGCAAGCGTCAGGATAGATAACCACCAGGCGGCAGGAGAGCAATTTCCTATGTTTGCCACAATTTTAAGGCATTTTTCAGAAAACCTTAATATGGGTCTTGTCGAAGCGATGGACATGATGACGACCACGAATACAGGCTCCGTAAAGTCCAAGTCATGGCCGATATAATGGGTTGCAGTATGCCAACCAGTGGAAATATCCCAGCCAGTGGCAAAGTATAAAATCATTCCAATAAAAAGAGGGATTGCCCACATTCCGAAGATGGCTTCCACTTCACCGTGGAAATCGAAGAAGGTTGCCCAGAAGCTAACATCATCTATTACATGCTTGTCGCCAGCCTCTTCTTTATCTTGCTCTGTTATATCAATGTTGTCTGTTTTGACGCTTTTCATCGCGAGTTCATTCCACTCGTGTTCTTCGCCAGGGGTGTTTTGATAGTGCCGTGATTCCCCGAGTTTTCGTAACTCTGCCATTAGTGTTGGGGAGCTTTTTGCGAGTGCATCAAAGTCGTGTTTAAGGATTTGCCATGCCTTAACAGGACTTTTCGTTTTAATGGTAGCGTTACGGGATTCTTTTGTTAGCAATGCCATTTCTCCAAAAGATTCTCCCTGGACCAGGTTTGCAACGACTTCATCGTCGATGATGACTTCAACTTCACCTTGTTCAAGAAGGTAGAGGGAATCTCCTATTTCACCTTGCTTAAAGATTATGCTCTCAACGGAAAAATTCACTTGCTGAACATATCGAATAAGGTTGTTGATTTCACTTGGAGGTAGGGCGCGAATAACCGCAATAGAGGAAAGGTTTTGAATCATTTGTCGAAGCTGCGCTTGCTTCTTTGCCATGACATGTCGAAGTAGTTTGTCTGAAGCCGTTCTCCCTTCTTTTTTTATCTTCTCTTCGTGTATGTGTTCGAATTTATGAGCCAGCTTGAGGAATTTACCAGCCAGAAATGTGTGTGATACAGCGAGTAAGAATATTATCGTGGCAACGAGGTTGAATGGCTCCTTTTTGATTCGAAAGAGAAGTTGATCTTTAACGCTGAGGTCTT
>CAWUTK010000263.1:0-7817 GCA_963924785.1 uncultured Opitutales bacterium | reverse complement strand
CGACTATTGATGAGGCAATTCGGTTGATGTTTTTGAACAAGGTTAACCAGTGCTTCTGAAAATGATTTGTCCATCTTCCCTGGGGTATCAAACCATACAACGGCAATATCTCCATAGTTAGTTAGTAGTTCTGTTACTTGTGGGATGACCTTCTTTTCAAAATAAATGTTAAAGTCTTCAGCCTTATAGCCTTCAGGTCTTGTTCCTTTGTAGTTTCCGCCGTAAGGTTCTGTCCAGTCTTGGTTTTGAGAATAATAAAATCCAAGTTTGATACCTGCTTCCTTACATTCTTTGGCGAGTTCTTTCATTGGGTCTCTACCAAAGGGGCTGACTTTCGTGATCGTGTAGTCGCTGGCCGCTGAGTCAAACATCGCAAATCCCTCATGGTGTTTTGCGGTGATAACAATACATTTCATGCCCGCATTTTTTGCTAATGTCACAATCGCTTTTGCATCAAATTTTTCAGGGTTAAAGTTTTTTGAATGATTGATGTATTCATCAACAGGGATTTTTGCCATGTGCATGATCCATTCACCTATGCCGTAGTGGGTTTTCCCTTTCCATATACCGCCCATTTCTGAATAGACTCCCCAGTGGATGAACATCGAATATTTATCGTCTACGAACCATTTTACCCGTTCGCTAACTTCATTGCTGATTTGTGGTTTGTCTCCCCACATTTCATCCATGTTTTCCTCTTTGGCGTAAGTTGTCGTAGTCGTCATATTTAAGATTATTGTTGCTGTATATAAGGCTATTATTCTTTTAAATTTATTTTTCATCAGAGGATGTTAATTTGTCAGTGAGGGTTGATGTTAAACGATTGGTGATATCGTAAACATATGGCGATTTGTATATTTTGCAAGGCGTAAAAGTTATAATTTGAACAGATTACAACTAGTTGATTTCAAATAAATAACGTCATCTGCTTTTTGAAAAACTTAAAATTATATATTAATTTTATTCGGCAAGTGGATGGTTTTAGTAAAATGATCTTACATTAAATAAAGTGTCGAACTTGACAAAGTGCTAATAATCGTTAATTGTTTACGTAAACACCTAGGTGGCATAATCTTTGACGTTTAGGGAAATGTAAATTTGAATGAAAGAGTGAACACATGCTTTACCATAATTCTAATATGATATGAAAGATAAACGGCCAAATATAATAGTTATACTATCAGACGATTGGGGATATGGTGATTTGGGTTGTTATGGCAACAAAACGATATGCACACCAAATATTGATAAATTGGCAAGTGAGGGAAGTCGTTATGAAAACTTTTATGTGACGAGTCCCGTTTGTTCACCCAGTCGATGTAGTTTTATTACAGGTCATTATCCCGCTCGCTGGGGAATTGAAGGGCACTTGGCTCGCTTTGATGAAAATGAAGAACGAAATATTCCTAATTGGTTGGATCCGTCTGCACCGTCGTTACCAAAGATTTTGAATGAGAATGGATATCGGACCGCTCATTATGGGAAGTGGCATCTTGGGGGAGGCGGCGGTCTTCATGGTCATCCTGACGCACCTACTGTAAAATCTTACGGCTATGATGATACGCGGACGTGGAATGGCAATGGGCCTACTTGGATTGGAAAGGATCAATGGCCACATACTCAGTATAATGATGATGATCAGATTTGGGCTGCGAATTCAAGTGAGGTAGCTGTAGATGCGACGTTGGACTTTATTGAAGCAGGAGGTGACGAACCTTTTTTCATAAACCTATGGATCAAGGATCCGCATACACCATTGCATCCAACGGAAGAGCAACGAGAACCGTTTAAGGATTTACCAGAACCTCAACAGACTTACTATTCAGTACTTCATAACGCGGATCATCAGTTAGGCAGACTCTTTGATGCTGTTGGTGAACGGGAGGATTCTGATAATACTATTATTATTTTCACTAGCGATAATGGACCTGAAATGATTCGCGAAGATCTGGGGACATTCGGAAGTACGGGTGGATTGAAAGGGCGTAAACGAAGTCTATATGATGGAGGCACTAGAGTGCCGTTTATTGTAAAGTGGCCTTCAAGCACTCCGAAAGGCGTTGTTAATGATTCCCTTATGTCATCTGTTGATTTGTTTCCAACGCTGTTAAAGCTTTCTGGTGCTAAAATTCCGCATGGTTATATACCCGATGGCGTCAATGTGCTTAAGCAACTTAAAGGCGAGGTGTTGACTCGTTCACATCCAATGATGTGGCAATGGCCTTTCCCTGATCCAACGGATGATTTGAATTGGCCGTCACTGGCGATACGTAATCAAGATTTTTGTTTAATCATGAATCCAGATCTGGATCGTGTAGAGTTGTATCGTTCTGAAGGTGATTTCTCACAAGAGAAAGAATGTTCGAGCGAGTATCCCAAGGAAGTTGAATTGTTGAAAGAGTGGGCCCTGAATTGGTCATCTATTAACCCTAGGAATAGCTAATATCTTTTTCGATCTTGTCGGAAAATGAATCGCGCCCGCTCGAGACGCAGGGTCGCAGAGAGGATGTTCGAAAAGGTTTTATATAGAAGTAATCACTAGTATCCAATTAAAGTTAAAATCCAATCAGGTATGTTTAGTCGTAAGTGTCCGGTCTTCGACCTATGCCGCAGTTAGCATTTTATTTTGATTTGGATGAATCCAGTTACTTGGCAATAATTCTTGGTATAATTTCTCTGACGGTCTTTCGTTGACGATACGATTCAAGGCATTGTTCAAGTAGTCTGATGGATTTATGCCAAACCGTTTACAGTTTTCTATAATCGTGTAAAAGATAGCGGTTCTTTGGCCTGCGTCCTTATGGCCAATGAAAAGCCAATTCTTTTTCCCTACAGCTGAGGGACGAACAGCATTCTCGATCAAGTTATTATCCAACATAATGTTTCCATCATGTAAGTGTGTATGAAGTTTTTCCCAGTTCTTGATGAAGTAGGAACCTGCTTTATATAATTTATTTTGAGGTAAGGATCTCTGTGTTGCTACCTCGGCGATTCGTTTCAGTAGATTCAAAATCATTGGGCTACATGAACAGCGCATTGCTGATCGTTCTTTTGCTGAAAGGTTTTCCCATGTTGTTTCATTCTGATAAAGATTACCTATCAATCTTAAAACCCAACGACACAAAAGAGGTTGTTCCTTTTCTGCTTCATAAAACTTCCTGCGAACATGAGCCAAGCAGCAAGCGAGTTTAACGTTGGGATTATGATCCCTATAAGAGTTGTAGGCTGAGTATCCATCGCATTGCAATATTCCCTCCCAGTCATCACCAAGCATATCGTAAATCACTTGAGTTGCTCGAGTGGTTGACCAATTATAAAGAACATGACCTTGCGGGTCATTTACTAACCATAGATAGCCTTTTTCAACATGGTTTTTCTTTTCTACGCCATCTTTATATGAAACTGGGGTTTCATCCATTTGCAAATAGCTCCTAGATAAGATTTCCTCTTTGATATTGTTAAAAAGTCCTTCAAGCGCCCAAGATGTATGCCCTAACCAGTCACACATTGTTTGACGAGTTATATCAACGCCAAATCGAGCATATTTCTTTTCCTGCCTATCCAAAGGCATATGATAAAGATATTTATCGAGTATTACTTGCGTAATTAAATTAATGGAAGCATAGCTCCCTGGTATTAATTGCTTACGAGCAGGAGCGATTAATGGCGGCTTGGTTTTATCTTTCGTGCTTTTAAATTTCTTACGAATAAATACTTTTTTAAAGAAAATCGGCGGAGTCATATCAACTTCAAAAGTTTTCACTTCACCTATTTCTTTATAATCGCCTGGGTTTGCCTTTACCTCATCTGGTATTGATACATGCACTTCTTTTTCAGGCAAGTGACTAAACTTTTCTTCTCGAGTTAAACGGGGCTTCTTCTTTTGTTCACGCTCATAAGTAATCTCTAATTTGATTATGTTTTCTGGCGTTTCACTATTTATCTCGTTTTTTTTAAAGAGCTCAAGCTGGTTCGAATCAGTCTTTTCGCCTTTGCCTGGTCCAAATACCATCTTTTGAAGCCACTCTATTTGCTGTGCCTGCTGAGCTATAATCTTCGATTGTTCTTCGATAATCGCTCTCAGTTCTTTTAACTCTTTGAGTTCCTTGGACACAAGTAAAGTGATAAGGAAACTTTTACATTTATCAACATTTTTTATCGTTCATACCAAGCTTTTTTACATCCTTGTTTCATATCAATGCCGCTTAACAATAAATGTAATGCTTCAGGTGTTAAGTTTATCTTTCCATCGGAATTGCTTCCCTTAGGCCAACTGAAACGACCTTGCTCGAGCCGCTTTGCAAAGACCCACAAACCGCTTCCATCAAAATATAATATCTTTAAGCGATTTAGATTCTTGTTTATAAAAACAAAAAAAGCTCCGCTAGTTGGCTCTTCTTTTAATTGATTTAATACTATCGAGTAAAGTCCTCCAAAACTCTTACGCATGTCAACGGGTTCAGATGCTAAAAAAACTTTTAGTGATGAATGAAATGCTAGCATCAGGTTAACACGAACGGATTAATTTCGACAACCACTCTGCACTGGTTTCATTCGGAACCTTTAACTGGACTCCAGATGGAAATAAAACCTCGATCAACATCGGTGTTTCCGGTTCTTTAGCTTTCGGCATTTGCACTTCTTGAAACGTAATTGGCTTCGGCTTCTTTGACGCTATTTGATAAGGCCAGTTGTTGAAACTTTTATAATTGAGGCCAAATTCTTTACAGAACTCTTTTTTCGTCAATTTACTCTCTCGCCAAAGCTCGAGGAATTCTTTCTTTTCCTCCACGCTATAAGTCGGACGACCCAAATAATCTTTTTTTGTTACAATCGTATTTTTCATCCATGAATTATATCATGGAATTTCAACTTGTCTACGGGGTCGCCGCTCGGACACTTACGAAAGTCTTCCGGTGTTAGTTGATTGAGACCCTTTGACAAAAAACTGACTCGCGCCCGCTCCGCTCCAGACGCAGGGTCGCAGAGGCTTGGAGTTTCAATTTATTGTTTTAAGGATTTTCGATTTCTACATTAAACCTTTTCCGAACATCCTCTCTGCGCCTTTGCGCCTCTAGTGAAACGGGCGCGAGTTATTTAAGCGACAATCACGATGTCATCAAAATTAGACTGAAGAAGTAAACTCTTGCACTTAAAGTGCATCGTTTTTACTGCCGCACTGAGACAATAAAAAGCTAAAACGTTTGAAACTCTTCGGGTGTTAGTGGAGTGAGGCCCTTTGGTGCAAAATGTTTAACGGTCGAATCTCCGGTGATGATACCGTGGTCGACAAGAAACTTGTCTGTAATATCTAGACTCCAGTAGAAAATGCGATTGTTAGGTTTTCGTCCATTACAGAGCCCATGTGCGCCTTCGTTGCCGATATATAACGTCGTTTCATTGCCGCTATCACTCATTGCCTTTTTGAAATCGATCATACTTTGAATTGGGATGGCTGTATCTTTGCCACCTGCAAAAATGATCATGGGAGGTAGGTTCGGCGTGATTAAGTGAGTAGGGGATAATTCTTTTTCGCATCGAAACCAAGGGTTAAAGAGTATGGTTACATTGGGTGTCGATGAAAAGCTAAGGTTATCTGATGTGTCATTTGCGCGGGGAACTGTAACCATACTTGTTGCCGCAGCGAGTTGCCCACCTGCAGAACCGCCAGCAGAAACTATTTTGTCTGGATTTACTTTTAGCTTTTTGGCGTTTTGACGTAAGAATCGGATCGCGGATTTTGCATCTTTTACACACTCTAGGGGCACTTGAACATTGTCTCTGCTTTTTAGGCGATAATCAACAGAGACAGCAATCATGCCCCGCGAACTCCAATAAGCACAATCGGGGTAGTGCCACCTTGCTTCACCGGCATTCCAAGATCCACCGTGGAAAATAACAAACGTTGGGAATGATTCACCTTCGCTATAGTTGCTCGGGAGGAAAACTGAAAGTTGGTATGTCTTTCCATTAATGGTTTTGTAGTCCCACATAGCATCTGGTTTTTGAGACTGAAGCTCACCAGCAGACAGAGATGTGGTTGAAGCAGAAATGGTCATCACTAAGAAGAATATTAAATGACGTGTGAAAGCATTTTTATTTTCTTTCATATTAAAGGTCACTTTCATTTAACCATCTATAGCTAACGATTTTAAATTTTCGACCAAAAGTTTGATTGATCGTACTGATCTTTAATCTGTTTAGGGCTGGATATGTAACATCAGGAAGATACTTCGTCAGATCGGTTGGATCTGGTTCAAAATACTCATTGGCTTCATCGGTGGGATCGACGAACTCAGTGACTTGCTGAACGATTGCTTCAAGATAGGCCTTTGAAGTGACAGTTCCATTAATGTCTGTGCTATCCCCGTAGGTTCTGATAGTGAAGGTATGGGACCGGTTGTTAAGGAAGGGGCCAATAGAGTTTAAAATATCTGCTTGCATGAGGTAACCGTTAGCTCCTCCGACGGTGAAACCTTCGAGATCTGTGTCGAGTGTTCCAATACCGTCCGTATAACCCGTTTTTGTATATGGTTCCATCAGGCGCCTAACTATCCAGGCATTCGTTTTTAGTTTTGTTACCGTTTCTGGATATTGTAGAAGCATATCTCCATTGATTCCCGTTCCGACTCCTCCTCCAATACTTACAACATTGGTTGTATCTATAGCGGATTGAAGGGGGCCTGATTTCCAGTGGTCGCCAGTTGTTGTGAGCTTTCTGTTTATAAAATCAGCTAATGTGAAAGAGGGCCCCCTTGCTTTTATTTCAGCTACAATATTTGTGGCAAGGTCTGTTATGTGTTGATCGCTTAGTGAACGGAATCCTTCCCAGTGATCATTCGCTGGATCGACATCGGTTAGTCCGTTTGAATCACCTTGAGTATCTAAGGGGAGGGCGAAACGTGAAAAGACATTTTTATTCGCCTCACTATAATCGACGGTGTCGGTCGTTGAATCTAAGTCAGTATTTAAAACGGGCACATTGATTTCGTTTAAGCCACTTAAAAGTGCTTTCCATGCATTAATCGATGTCGAGTTAATGTTGAATCCTCCGTCAAGCATCATAAAGGCTGGAGCAGACTTTGATCCATACATTTCACCAGCGTTTGGATCATCTATTTTGAGTAACGTGGCTATCTCCGCATCGGTTTTATTTTCCGACCGGTAAAAAGTCATTCTCGGGTTTCTTAATGTGTTGTTGATGGAATTACTTTGAGAGAATTCATCAATGACTGTGTCTAAATCATCCTTTTCATCATAGAAATTAGTAACAGGAGCGGTGTATGAGCTTGTTTCATATCGTGGCGACAGTGATGAAAAATAGTAACCATCCCAGAGTGTCTCGTTCATTAAGTAGGATATATCTACTGAACTAAAATCGGCGTCATTTGTGCTAATTGTTTCATCTCTTTTTAAATAGGGAGAGGCATAGGAATTGCCAGTCGGGTATGACGGTTCCCAATACCAGGTTTGTGTGTGTGCATGTTGAAGTTGAGCAATCGATAAAAGGGGAGATCTCGGAATATCCCAACTAGCCATTTGCTTATAACCTCCTGATGCGGAATAGCTCGCCCCAAAAAAACCATTTGGGCCTGAAAGACCAAAGGATAAGATACCTGTTCCGTCTAGTTCCTCGACACTTTGCATGACACTCAACGGTCGGTCACCGTAAACGGTTCCAGTTTTACCACTAGCGTATAAATAGCGAGGGTTTGAAAACATCCACACTTCGGGCGGTCGCACTACTGGATTGAGTAACGTTGATGAAGCATCTAGATCATCAGAAGCCATAGTGCGATTAAAAAAATCGGCAATTG